>NZ_KV812484.1:0-121112 GCF_001813425.1 Corynebacterium sp. HMSC056E09 | reverse complement strand
TCACGACACTGCTACCAAATAGCCGGTCGCAACAAGGTGAATGTGCCTACTGATATTGCATTTACCCAGCCTTCCGCCGCTTTGAGCTTCGTTGGGAGGGGCTTGTTGGGTAAGAAGCTAATAAAATTACTGTTCGAACCCTAGCGTGGGGAAGGGTGCGCGCTGAATCCCTTGGGCAGCGGCGCTTATGTACCAATCAAGCCTGTTGAAGCTGTGGCTTGAGTTAATCTATGAAAGTGCTTAAACTCCGCTCCCTTATTGCTGGTCTTGCGCTAGCGACCGTCGCTGCGCCATCCGCCCAGGCCCTGACGTTTGATCCTGGAAAGGTTCCGCCACGCACTCAAATGACCGTGCGCTATGCCGACGGAAACTCGGTTTCCACTGGAAATGGCCACGAGTCTCGTCCTGCGCTATCCCTCGCGAAGCTGTACCTAGGAATGTGGGTCCTGAAATATGGCGCGCCGGAGGATAAAGCGCGGGTGGAAAACATGGTTCGCTTCTCTGAGGATGGCACCGCTAGCGATCTGGAGCGGAAGTATCCGCAGGCCATACCTTCCATCATCGGGGAATATCGCTTGGGGGAGACCCATCACAACGGTTACTGGGGCAATACCACGACGTCGACGGAGGATCTCGCTCGCTTTATTGGGGTGATATCTGGTGACCCAGTTGCTGCACCGCTCATGAAAGGTATGGCGACGGCAGCGCCTACGGCATCCGACGGATATCGTCAGGACTTCGGCACCGCGCGGATTCCGGGCATTATCGGAACGAAATTTGGGTGGTCGGATGACCGGCAGGTGCATGCGAGCGCTTCTTTCGGTCCTGGATATAGTGTGGCGGCAAATACCTATGGATCTCCCGCGGATCTCACCGCAGATGTGCTCGGCGCGGTGGAGGTACAGCCGCAAGCGCCGAGCTTGCCGACGCCCCCTCAGGACCTGCGCGATAGGGCGTGTGCGGAGCTGAAGCGCGCTGTGCCTAGTTCATCGCACGTGTGCTGATTGGCCACGGGTTTAGCTAAGTTTTACCTTTGCGGAAACTGAGAAATTAATATATTCTCGGCTACCAAATAAGCGGTTACTAACCCGAAAGGTATTTCCCTATGCGTAAGGCCCTGTCCATCGCGGCCATTGCTGTTGTTGCTTTGACCGTTGCCCCGTCGGCTTCGGCGAAGAGCGACCAAACTCGTTCGCTCATTTCCCCTGGCACCTGCACCTCCATCACCAAGTTGGCAAACGAAGGAAAGCCGGTTCCGGATCCGTCGATTCTGCACGATGCTGATTCCGTTCCTTCCTACTTCAAGAGCGGCGTGCTCAAGTACAAGGTGGCGGATAACTTCCCCTACCGCGAGCAGCTCGATGCCGCGGTAGCTGAGTGGAACGATGCTCTCGACGGCAAGGCTTCTCTGAAGGAAGTAGCGCCGTCCGAGGCCGATGATGACACCATCGCCATCATCTATAAGCCGGAGCCGAATGGTTACGTCCAGGGTACGGCCTACCCGGACCACGGGATGCTCTTCATCAAGGCGGCCACCGCTCAGTACCCAGAGGCGCTTCAGGGAACCATCGCTCACGAGCTCGGCCACATGATGGGAGCGGGCCACTCCTGCGCCCACGCCCTCATGGCCGGCGCAAACCAGAACCCCATTTCCTATCACGTAACTCCGCTTGACGCCGTGGCTGTCCTGCAGGGGCAGTTTGACTAATTCAGCGCAGGCTGGCTGAGCCGGGCGAGTGCGAGTAGGTATCGTCCGCCTTGGCTAGGCGGTGGGCGCGAAGCCCCAGGGTGATGACGATGGGGTAGAGGATGAGCGCGACCACGATGTACTGCGTGACCAGCTGCCATGTCTCATCCCACATGTAGTTCCACGCGAAATGGAGACAGAAGGAAACAAAAAGCGCGCCCACGCCCACTCCGAGGCGCCACCACCACGTTTTGTGGGCGGCGTAAATGGCCCAGCCGATGCCAAAGCCTGCGATGGCCGTCAGTGACATGTGTAGGCCTGGGCCCGCCACAAGGCGGAGCCCCCACATCTGCAGCATGCCAATCCAATCAGACGTCGGGTGCATGACGGCGCCGAGAGAAGCGTAGAGGACGTTTTCAAAGACCTCGAAACCCCAGCCCACAAGCGCGCCGACGATGAAACCATGCCAAGGGCGGTTGAGCTGGCGGAAACTGAGTAACACAAAAACCACGCCCAGCGCCTTGGCGAACTCCTCCGGATAAGCTCCGGCCCATGACATCATGGATTCTTCCCATCCCACGCCCTTGGTGAGGGAGCTGAACGGAAGTGCTGATAGGAGCGCCAAAGACACCGCGGTGCCGGCTCCCCACAGCACGCTGGCTGTGGCCCATCCCTTGGCAGGTGATGCCCACATTGGGCTCAAGCGCCATAGATACAGCCCCAGCGCCAAGAAAGCAAAGCCGATCAGCAGGCTTATTAGGCCCGGCAGCGGGGCAACGAGGAAAGCACCTAACAGGTTGATCAGAGCTGCAGGCAGGCAGATACCAATGATGACCCACAGCGCCACGCGGAAGATCTTGCTCACTTGAAGGCCTCCATAAACTGATCGGCGATTTCTTCTGGGTTTCCGTCTGAAAAGACGAGCTCGTAGTTGAGATCGTCCTTGGCCACGCTAAAGGCAACGACCGGGATGTATGTATACGTTCGCAGTACGAGGATGCCGTCTTGGTTTTCTACTTCTTCTTTCGGCATCGACCCGAAGGTCGTGGCGCGCACAGCTCGGCGCAGGGCCAGCTCGTCATCGTCGACATCAGAGGTGAGGTAGGCCTCGACCAAGGTATCGCCGCAATCCCACGCCTGGTTGGCCACGGAATCGTAGTTCACGCTGCATTCGACGCCGTCGATAGGCTGACGCCACTCAGGATCGTCGAGGACAACAGGCTCGGTTTCAGGATCGTGGTCCGGCAGCGCCAAGCTGAGGACGGCGGGCGTGCCGAGCACGAGGAGGGTCACCCCAAGCACAGCGAAAAACGGCCCCGTCATCTTCGCTGGCGGGAAACGATAAGAAGTCATGCACACCACACTAATGGGTACATCTGACATAGAGTGAAGTGCATGAAGGATCTGTATCAGTTTGTTAATGGCCCTTGGATTGAGTCCCACGTTATTCCCGATGACCGCGGTGTTGACGGGACTTTTCACGCGCTTCGCGACGAAGCCGAGGAACTCGTCCATGACATCGTTAAGGAAGACGAAGGCCGTCCGGGGATCGTGTATTCCTCCCACATGGACGTTGAGGGAGTGAACGCTGCGGGAACGGCGCCTTTGGCCGAAGATTTGGACAAGCTGGTGGCGGCGGACCCGGAAGAGCTGGCGCACAACCTGGGCGTGCTGGAGCGCGAGGGCGTCGGCGCCCCGGTTACCTTCTGGGTAGAAAAGGACTCCGGCTCCGAGGAGGCGGTGGCCTACATTATCCAGTCCGGCCTGGGCCTTCCAGATGAGGCTTATTACCGCGAGGAAGCCCACGCGGAGACGCTTGAGGCCTACGAGAAGCACGTCGCAGCGATGCTTGGATTCCTGGATCCGGCTCGCCTCTTCGGGCTGGGCGCGGAAGCGGCCGCTACGCGCATCGTGAATCTGGAAAAGGAAATTGCTGCAGGGCATTGGGATGTGGTGGCCTCGCGTGATGCGGTGAAGACGTATAACCCGGTGGACGTCGCCAAGCTGCCCAGCATCACCCGTGCCATCCTGCAGGGTGGGGGACTGCCCGAGCACCGTGCGGTAGCTATGATGCCGTCGTATTTTGAGCATCTGGAGGGTCTGTTTACCGCCGGCCGCATGGCGGATTGGCAGCTGTGGGCCACGTGGCACATTCTGCTGTCGCGCGCGCCGTACCTTACTGAGGAGATCGGCAGGAAGAATTTCGAGTTCTACGGAACCAAGCTTTCTGGCGCTACCGAGCAGCGTGACCGCTGGAAGCGCGCCGTGGGCCTGGCAGAGAACATGGTGGGCCAGGAGATTGGCAAGGTCTTCGTGGACAAGCACTTCCCGCCGTCTTCGAAGTCCGAGATGGATGAGCTGGTGGAGTACCTTACCGCCGCATACCGCGAGAGGATTTCGCAGCTGGAGTGGATGACCCCGGCTACTCGTGAGCGTGCGCTGGAGAAGCTCTCGCAGTTCAAGGCCAAGATTGGTTATCCGGAGACCTGGCGTGACTACTCCGACCTGGAGTTTTCTCCCAAGGGTGCGGACCTGGTGGCCAATGTGCGCGCAGGGAGTGCGTGGAGCCACGATTATGAGCTGGCCAAGATTGGCAAGCCGGCCGACCGCGACGAGTGGTTCGCAACCCCGCAGACGGTCAATGCCTTCTACAACCCAGTAGTCAATGACATCACCTTCCCGGCGGCGATTCTGCGCCCGCCCTTCTACAATCCGGACGCGGACGCGGCGGAGAACTTCGGTGCCATCGGCGCGGTGATTGGCCACGAGATTGGGCATGGCTTTGATGATCAGGGCTCGCAGTATGACGGCCAGGGCAACCTCAACTCCTGGTGGACGGATGAGGACCGCGCGGCCTTCGAGAAGCTGACCGCGAAGCTGGTGGACCAGTTCCAGGGACAGGTGCCGAAGGTGCTGGAGGGCACCGATTCCGCGGGTGTCAACGGTAGCTTCACCCTGGGTGAGAACATCGGTGACCTGGGTGGACTGGGTATTGCTGTGGTGGCCTACAAGAATTACTGCGCCGACAAGGGCCTGGACATCAACGGCCAGGTAGCGCCGTTTGAGGCCGAGGGCGCTGAGCCGGAATTGGCAAAGCACGAGTACACCGGTCTGCAGCGCTTCTTCCTGGCGTGGGCGCGCGTGTGGCGCACTGCTATTCGTCCGGAGATGGCCACGCAGTACTTGGCCATTGACCCGCACTCGCCGGCGGAGTTCCGCTGCAACATCATCGCGGAGAACATCGACGAATTCTACGAGGCTTTTGATGTCGAGGGTGGTCTTGTCCCAGAGGAGCGCGTCACCATCTGGTAGTACCCTTGGGGGCCATGAGTGAGTGGAATATCGGCGGCCAGGATCGCCAGCTAAGTCCAGAACAACAGCTCGAGCAGCTCTCCTCCTACATGGAGGTGCACTACCCGCTGCCGGATTTCCGCCCGCCGTGGGCCGGTGGAGGTTCGCCGGAGGCGGACCGCTATTGCGCGCTGCTGCCGGACCGTATCGTGCAGGCCTCCATGATGGTGCTGGGTTCCGCTGTGGATCACTCGCTACCCGGCACCGTTTTTACGGAAGGCGTGAGTGTTGAAGACTCTGAGGTGGGAGCGATTTTTAGGCCGTCAGAAGAGTCTGGTCGCTGGGCGGTGTCGCTGCACTCCGGCGGCTGGTGGCGCGGTGACGGCAAGGCACTAGAAATGCAATGGCGGCCCGAAGTTGCTGCCGCAGCGCAGTTGTCGGGCACGACGATCATCGATGTCGATTACCCGTTGGCGCCGGAGCACACCGTGGCGGAGATGGTCCAGTCGGTTCAGGCGGCCGTCGATTATGCCCGTGAGCATGGTGCCGAGCGCGTGACGGTGTGGGGATATTCCTCCGGTGGGGCGCTCGCAGCGCTGGTGCCTGCCGACGCCCTCCTCCTCACCTTCCCCGACTTTGGCGCGCTGGCCAAGCTGCCGGAGGAGATCCGCGGCGACTACGTCCTCGATGTTGAGAAGCTGCCGGGGCTGTATTCTGACATCTTGGTCCAGACCGCGGCGCAGGACGAGATTGCTGAGCGCGTGGAAATCCCCGGTGCACAGACTGCGGAGTACGTGTCCATGCACCGTATTTCGACCCCGGCCGTGGCGCGGCAGCGTATTAAAGATTCGGCCGAGTTTCTTTAATCCCTACTGCTCGCCCTCCGGGCGAATCTTCATCTCGGAGTTCTTCCACAGGCCGGAGCGCTGGATAATTTCTTGGTCGATATCTGCCTCGAGCGGGGCCTCGCCGCGGGAGTTGGTGCGCAGCTCATACTTTTCAATGGAGCCCCAGTCGCGCGCCCAATCATTGTTGAGGTAGCTCGGGATCTCATAGGAGTAGTTCACTGCCTCCGCGGTTGCCAGCGCACCACCACCGGAGAAGGACTGGAAGTCCGTGAGGGAGGTTTGTGCGGCGGCGTCGGGAAGAATGCGGAACTGCGGGATCTCGGTCACGCCGGCGTAGTGGTCGAAGGTGCGCTGGCAGGGGAACTGCAGGGCGACGGACCAGTCGAGGAGTGCCGGGGTAGAGGAATCGAACTGGGAGTTGATGGTGGCAAGCTCCGGGACGCGCGGCGGGGTAAACGCCATCCAATCGTCTTCATCGGTGGAATCGTCTACCGCGACGAGGCGCACAACGTTGGCCTCCTCTGGGAGCTCGTCTAGAGCAATGCGGAGGTTGCGCCATTTGGGGGTCGCGCCGACGTCGGAAAGCTCGGCCTCACCCTTGTTGGTGACCTTGCCATCCTTGAGTGTTCCGTACTCCAAGGTGAGCTCGGTGCCCTCCTGCTCCACTCCGTTGACGTCGTGGTGGTAAATCTTGCCGGCGGCAGCGACCGAGAGGACGGGGGTGTTTTCGCCAGGTTCCGGCAAGTTGTACCACTGGGTGGTGATGGTGGCGGTCGAGCGCTGCGATTCATCGTAGGAGCCCATGACCGGGACCTTCCGGTAATCCAAGTTGAACGGCAGGTGCATCTCGGAGCCGTTGACACCCAGGGTTCCGCGCACGCCGCCGGCGGAGGTGTCGGTGACTTCGGTTACTTTTTCTTCAGTTTCGGTCTCGGTTTGCTCGTTAGACGCAGCGGAGTCGTCACTGGTGGTGTTGGCAATAGCGCCTACCGACGCCGAGTTGAGGTTCTCCGGCTCAATATCTTCCTTGATCATATTGGGGCCGAAACCGAAGTTGTCCTCCTTCTTGTCAACGAGCGAGTCCTGGAATTCGCCCTCGACTGGCGTGAGGAAGGATTCGTTGGTGTTGGTCTCCATCATGGTGGAATCCGCCAGCGAGCAGGTATCGCCGCGCAGGGAAGCCAGGTTGCCCTTGCCCACGGAGTAGGAATCCGCCTGGGCCACGTAGCCCTTGGCAAAGGAGGCACACGAGAAGGCCACGATGATAATGCAGGCCGCCGCAATCGGTGCGGACATGACGCCCGCCCAGCGGGAGACCTTGGCGGCATTGGCGGCCTCGAATTCCTCGAGGGTGCCGGCGGCTTCGGCCTTGTTCTTGCGATAGCTGTGAACCAGGGACTGGTAGAGGCCAATCGCCAGGACCACCATGGCGATGGCCAGCACCACGGTGTTGGCCTCGATGCCCTTGAACTGCACGGTGCGGTCCCACCACGGGATGCCGAAGGAGGACACGTACCACCAGGCGTTCCAGCCACCCAGGGAGATGGCCAGGAGGAAGATCACCGCGGCGATGGAGAAGGTCCGGGCACGCGGGGAGCGCATGGCAATCTGGGAAAGGACCACCGAGCCGAGCGCGGCGATGACACCGGCGACACCGGCGTAAATGCCGAAGTGGTGCGTCCACTTCGTCGGCGTGAACATGAGGAAGAAGGCCGAGAGCGCCATGATGGCCAGCAGGCGCTTGGTGGGATCTGCCTCCGCACCGACGACGCGGTGGTCCTTGATGAAGGCATAGATGATGAGCGCCAAGCAGAAGAGCATGGTGAACATGGCAAAGCGGCGCGTCAGGGAGCCGTCCACGGAGGGCTCGAAGAGTGTGGAGTAGCGCACGAACTCCGAATACCACGGCAGGGACGGGCCGACCGCGGAACGCACGCGAGTGGATTCGAGGACCGACGCCAGCGTTTGGTCCCCGAAGGCAGCGACCATGACAGCGGTGCCACAGGCAAGGAACGGGGCAATGAGAGCTGCCCAGCCGACCTGGGGAGCGCGCTTGCCCATGATGCGGAACAGGGCGGGCAGGCAGACCAGGAAGATGCCCACTGCGGTGAGGCCGGTGGGGCCAGCGGCCAGGGTGATGGTGGCGATGATGGTGCCCACCGCCGCCGGAAGGAGGCGCTGGGTGGAGATGGCGCGCTCGAAAGAGGCCCACGTCAGCATGACGCCGAGGGCCACGATGGGCTCGGGGCGGATGCCGTTGTTATAGGGCAGCCAGAAAGCCAGGAACATGAACGCGGCGGTCCAGTGCGCCAGGCGGCGCTCGTTGACGCGAGCGCCGAAGCGCGGAAGCATCTCGCGCGACAAGATAAACCAGATGATGAGCGCTGAGATAAGCGCAGGCAGGCGCACGATGATGGACGCGCTGGAGAATTGCGCCAGCCATGCCACGAGGTCGTAGTACGGCGCGCCGAACGGGGCTTCGGGGACGCCGTACCAGCGGTAGTAGTTCGCCATATAGGTCGCGTGATCGGAAACGCGTCCCATGGTGAGGATGAAGCCATCATCGGAGGTATTAGCACCGAAGATGTACCACCAGCCGAGAACAGCCGCCACGACGCCATCGAGCGGGCGGATCTGCTTCCAAGTTTCGGGCATGAAGCCACGGCGTTTGCCATCGAGGCGGTCGATTCGCCACAGGCAGACCAGGCTGATCACCACCATGGCCAGGCCCAGCCACATGGCGATGAGCTTGAGCGGTGTCGGGGAGGAGGTGAACCGAGAGTTGATCTCCACGTGGATGCGGAGGTCGTCGCCAAGCTCGGCGAGGGCTTCCGGGGAATCGTCGATCTCGGTATAAACGCCGGTGACCTGAGGGCGGAGATCCTCCTCGGAGGTCTCTTTGTGCTTGCCCAAGGAGACGGTGGTGCCGTCACCGGTGGATTGGATGCGGAGCGTGGAGTCCTCAGGCAGCTTCGCCACCTGCTCGGCCGTGAGTGAGAAAATGACCTCATCGAGGCTGGTCACCGAGAGACCATCCTCGCCGGCGCGGACAAACATGCCGCGGTTGGAGGCCTTCTTGGACTCCGGGGGCACGGTGCCGTAGAGCAGGTCCTGGCCATCGCGCAGCTTATCGACGGCCTTCAGAGGGATCTCTGCATCGATCTCCTCCGGCGCCACCGAGATGAGCGGGGCGTTGATGGACTGCAGGGATCCCTGCTGGGGCCAATCGAAGGAAGATTGGGTTTGGTTCACCGGCAGCAGCGGCGTGGCCACAAAGCACAGGAAACCGATGAATCCAGCGATGATGGCGGTGATCCGCAGAGACTGCGGTGCTCGCAGTGAAGAGGTATTCCGATCTGACACGGCGATCAGTCTACGTCACCGCCATGGCTTATTAAGATCTGGCCGCGACGACGAAGGGACCAATCTGTTTAGTGGTCCAGCCCTCTTCAAAGACCTCCGGGTTGAAGAACACCGCGCGGTAGCGCACGTTGGGCTGATTGGGGTAAATGTCTTCTGCCAAGTGCGTCTTGTATCCATCCCCGGGTTCTTCGATATCACCGCGGAAGATGAGCACGTCTGGGCCGCGCCACGGTGAGGACTCGAGGGAATGCGAGAATTCCTTCGGAGTCTGGTCCCAGGAATTGGAAGCCCACTCTTCAATCTGCAGGTTACGGGTGCTGAACTCTCCCAACGGGTTGGCATAGTTGCTGGTGAAGGCGTTAAACCCGTAGTAGGGGTTGTAGGCCATGAAGAGCTTTTCGTCCGTGAGGACGACGGTGTCGTCGGCCGCGTAGCCCTGGGCGTCGATGAACTCACGGATCTTTCCGTAATTAGCGGAAGAATCGCTGGTGTAGCGGTCCGCGCGCTCCCCGTAGCCGTCGGTATCGGTATAAGCGTGATCCAAGGCGGTCACGTTCGTCGCGGGGATTTGCTGCGCATAGTAAATACCGCCCAGCCCCATGATGATGGCAAAGACCAGGGTCATGCGCTTGCTGGTGGTCTCAGTAATGCCCGCCGGGTAGAGCGTGGGCAGGCCCATGAGGCGGACGTCGGCCAGCGCGAGAATGCCCGCCGTGGCGAAGAGCACCGCGACCATCAGCTCCAGGCGGAAGCCCAGCAGCGTGCTGCCGGCAAGAGTCATGACCATGGAAGCCAAAGTCCACAGGTAGGTGCCGACGAGCGCGGTGCCCATAGCTCGGATTTCGGGCTCATCGACGCGCAAGATGAGGTAGATCAGGCCAATAAGGCTGAGGGCGCCGATGACGGACAAGGAGAGGAAGGGCGCCGGGATTTGGGTGCCCTCCTCCGGCAGGTAGTGCTGCGCGGTGGATTCTAGCGGGGCGGTGGCGTGCAGGACGGCGTGCAGATACGGTGCCCAAGCAATCGCGGCGATGGCCAGGGATCCGGCCGCGATGGCGGTGAGGCGCACGAGGGGAGTCCACGTACGGTCGCCCACGCACGTGACGAGTGCAATGAGGCTGACGATGGTGAGCGCCACGGCTCCCGTGTACAGCGTGTAGAAGCAGGCGGAGATGCCGAGGTAGATGGCGATTGCGGCGGCGGAGAACCACGAGGAGCCGTAGAAGGCGTGTGAACACAGGACAGCTACCGCTGGTACGCCCATTGCGATGACCGCGGAATACGGTTCTTCAGCGCCGATAGTCAGGGTCACTGCTGTAGTGGTCAAGGCAATGGCGGTGGCAACCGGTAGGGAACCGGCAAGCCGCTGCCACAGCGGAACCAGGATGCACCCGGCCACGGCCAGGGAGATGAGGCTCCAGGGTTGGTAGACCTCCCAGCCGGGCATGTTGAGGATGTTGGCCAGCCGGCCGCCCAACCAGAACCAGCCCAGTGGGTAAAAGGTGGGCAGGCCCTCGTAGTTCATGTCCGCATAGGAGCTGGCTTCCGTGACGCGGGTGAGGAACTGGGTGCGGAATACCTGGTCAACTTGGACGCCGTCGAGCCAGAGACGGGAGGCCGACAGTGGCAGGCCAATGCTGGTAAGCGTAAGAAGCGCCGGAGAAATATAGCACAGGGCGGTGGTGAGCCACGTCCGCCAACGGGGGCGCGGCGAAGCGCCAATAACCCACCACACGCACAGAGCGCCCACCAGGAGAACGGTGAGCGCAGTTCCCGCGGTGCTCAGCGCACGGGTCACCATCGACGTACTGAACGCCGGGAGGGAGACCGTCTTAAAGGCAAAGAAGCCAAGAAGCGTGACAAGGCCACCACCTAGAGCGGCGGCGGCGATACCCACGAGGGTGGCGCGACGCGATAGGCGGTCGACGTCATATTCCATGGTGGGGGACACGGCGGGAGACGACATGGTGGGAGACTCAGTCATGTAAGTAGTTTCCCACACGCCGTGGACTTAGCGGAACTTTAGAAAGGCAGCTTCCGGAAGATCGCCTGCGGGATGAACTTGAATCCCAAGGACACGTACTCAAACAGCGGGTGCACGAAGATGGACTGCTTGCCGTCCAGGACCGCCTTGACGGTGGCCTTGGCCACGTCGGAGACGTTGACGGTCAGTGGCGCTTCGCCGGCTTCCGCCGACATCTTGGTGCGGACCTGGCCCGGGCGGACCACGAGCACGTTGGCGCCGGAGCCGCGCAGGGCCTCACCGAGGTTGATGAAGAAGCCGTCCACGCCGGCCTTGGAGGCGCCGTAGACAAAGTTGGAGCGGCGCACGCGCATGCCGGCGACGGAGGAGATCGCCACGATGGTGCCGTGGCCCTGCTCCTTGAACTTCTGGCCGAGCAAGACGCCAAGGGAGACCGGTGCGGTGTAGTTGGTCTGGGCGGAGGCGACGGCCTTGGCCTGGTCCTGCCACAGTTCTTCCTGGTCACCGAGGGTGCCGAAGGCGATGATGGCGACGTCGACATCGCCGCGCTCAAACGCGCGCTTGACGACGTCCCCGTGGCCCTCGAAGTCAGTCGCGTCAAAGTCGATGACCTCGACGTCGCCGCCGCGGGACTCGATGGTCGCGCGGGCATCCGCGATACGCGGGGAGTTGGCGCGTGCCGCGAGGGTGACCTTGGCCGGGCCGCGCTCGAGGAATTCTTCGACGATGCCCAGGCCGATTTCGGAGGTGCCACCGAGAAGGAGGATGTGTTGTGCTTGGCCTACTGCATTCAGCATGAGGTGATTCCTTTCTAGTGCAGCTCGAGGCGGCGGGACATATCGGAGGCGAAGACGCCGGTCGGGTCGATGTCGTTGCGGGTCTTGAGCCAGCCCGCGAGGCCCGGGTACATCTTGTGGAAGTTCTCCGCCGAGGTGCGGGACTCCTTGGCCAGGTAGAGGCGGCCGCCGAATTCCATGACGCGCTTATCCAGATCGTCGAGGAAGGCGCCCAGGCCCGGCTTGATGGGGAAGTCCACGCAGACATTCCAGCCTGGCATCGGGTAGGACAGCGGGGCCTTGTTGCCGGGGCCGAAGAGCTTGAACACGTTGAGCGCGGAGTAGTGGCCAGAGCGCTGCATGTCCCGGATGATCTCCTTGAAGGGTTCGACGGCGTCGGTCGGCACCACGAACTGGTACTGCAGGAAACCGTTGGAACCGTAGCCACGGTTCCACTCGCCGATGAGATCCAGCGGCTGGTAGAACTGCGTGAGGTTCTTGACCTGGTTACGCGCCGGGGCGCCCATGAGGTAGTAGGCCTCACCGATAGCCATGAGGGAGAGCTTGTTCATGGTGAAGTTCGGGAAGATATCCGGAACCGTCATCAGCTGCGGAGCATTGAACTTCAGCGGGTCCTTCGCCAGCTTCGGGGCGAACTCCTCGAGCTGCTCCAAGGTGGCCAAAGAGCCGCGCGAAATGGTGGAGCGGCCCAGCTTCGGCTCCGGGGAGATAACGTCGAACCACGCGGAGGAGTACGTGTAGTTGTGCTCCGAGCCATCGGAGTGGAAGGCCACGGTCTCATCGAGGTTATCGGTGCGGTCGGTATCCGCGATGAAGTAGGCGGTTTCCGTCTTGGTCATCTTGATCTGCGCGCGCAGGATGATGCCGGTCAGGCCCATGCCGCCGACGGTGGCCCAGAAAAGATCGCTGTGCTCTCCCTCCGGGGTTAGGTGGAGGACGCGGCCGTCGGCGACGAGCAGCTCCATGGAGGTGACGTGGTTACCAAAGGAACCGGCGGAGTGGTGGTTCTTGCCGTGGATATCCGGGCCGATAGCGCCGCCGATGGTGACCTGGCGGGTACCCGGCAGGACAGGAACCCACAGGCCGTAGGGCAGAGCGGCCTTCATGAGCTGGTCAAGGGTGACGCCACCGTCGACGTCGACAATGCCCGACTCCGGATTGATGGAGTGGATCTTGTTGAGGGGTTGCATGTCGATGACGAGGCCACCGGCGTTTTGCGCGGGGTCACCGTAGGAACGGCCCATACCGCGGGCGATGACGCCACGGCGCAGGTGGGCGGGCTTATCAGCATTGTCCTCAGCCACCTGGGCGACGGCAGTCTTGATGACGTCGACGTCTGGGGTGGACAAAACGTGGGCGGTTGTCGCCGCCGTGCGGCCCCAACCGTGGAGGGACTTCTCAGTAGTATGCAGTTCCATCTCTTACTCTTTGATTCGATGTGATGGGTCGGTTCTCTACCCTACCTAGGTGACAGTGCCTGTGGCGTGAGTGAAAACGTGAGATTAGGTACAAAAGCCAAGTAAACGGAACATTTGTACTGTCCGGTTATGTGGTTTTAGTTCGGAATTAGTACAGATCCATAATCTCGCGGATCTCTTCCGGCAGCTCTTCCTGGGAGGTGATCTCCGGGCCGTCATACTCACGGAGGATCTCGTAGACTCTTGCCCTTGAGACGGAATCGAGGATGGGGAGTTCCTCGGCGATGAGCCGCGTCATGAAACCATTGAGCGGCAGCGAGGTGTGTTCGGTGGCCAGATAGTGGCCGTGGCGTTTGTCTTCCTCGGCGCGCTCATCTTGCGCTGCTCGCTGGGCCGGGGTGAGGTGCTCTTTTTTGGAGGAGTACATGCACGGTAGCCTACCGCCCGCCTAAAGTGGGGCGGTATGACTTCTCCCAAGCAAGACAATTATGCGCTGGATGACACCCTTGCCGGACGCATCACCCAGGCTGCGGCCGTGGGCATCATGACCGCGTTCCCTGACTGGATCAAGAATAAGACTGCGCTCGTTTTCGCCTACGTGCTGTCCTTCCTCGGATTCGGCGCGCTCGTGGCTATCACTAATGCAGAGAGCCATGAGGACCGCCCGGAGCCGGAGACCCCCGACGTTCCTGTGTGGGCCATCCCGGTTGCCTTCGCCATTCTTGTGCTGGGTGGATGGATCACTGTGAAGACTGAGCAAAGCGTGGTCCGGTTTATTCGCCGCCGTGGGGCGGCAAAACCCTGGACGGTATGGGGCGGAATTAGTGCTGCCATCGTCCTCATCCTTAGCGAGCTTGAAGCACGCGAGCTCACCGCGCGTAACTAAAAATGCGTATGGTGGGGCACATGAGCTCACAGGTCACAGATTTGGCGCAGGTCCGCGCCAATCGTGGTGAAACCCTCCTGTGCCAGGTATCCAATGTTCGCGCAGAAGCAGAGGTTCACCGCCAGATCGGTTTCTCTGACGCGCTCACGTTGGAAGAGCTCCACCACATTCTTGAAATCTGCTTCGGGCTGCCGCAAGAGGATTCACCGTGGCACTTCTTTGAGCACACAGATGCCCGCGGCCAGCGCATCGATCCGAGCCACACCGTGCGCGAATTCTTGAGCCGCGAAGGCGAGCAGGTCGATTACGCCTGGGGGCTGTGGGACTTCGAAATCGTTGTGGTGGAGACCTACCCGCGCGATAGCGGGACGCCGGAGGCCCTGTGCGTGGGCGGTTCCGGTTCTTTCCAGACCCCCTTTGATCTCACCGCCGTGAATGCGGAGCTCACGGGCCAGGAAACCATCGATGAGGTGTTGGATCTTGTCATTAGTCCCGTCCGCGCGCTGATTGAGAGAACCCGTCTCTATGACTTTGTTCCGCTCCTCCAAGCTCTGGACCTGAAGCGTGAGGTAAGCATTGATGCTCAGGCGTTCCGCCAGCTGCGCACCTTGCCGCGCGAGGTGACGAATGAGGGCAAGGATGCTTTTTGGTCCATGGCTCTGGCACTGTCCTGCATGGGCGGGCGCGAGTTGACTGATTCCGTCGTAGAGACCGCCATGGCCGCTCTGGGCTGGGTCGACGATGACGGTGAGGAATTACGTGGTTCGGCGATTCGGGAGCTGTGCTCGGCGTCGCTTAAGGTTTTGTCATCCCTCGGCGCCTATGGCGAAGATGCCGTCGCGCCCGTGGACCGCCTGGACATTTACCGCGCCCTTATCCGCGGGTAGAGTATTTCGTCGTGACTGAACCTACCTCTAGCATGAAGACCCAACTCGTGCGCTTCGTGTCCGTCGGTGTTTTCACCGCGGCGATTGATTACGGCCTGACCCTCTTCCTTACTTATTTGGGTCTGCATCGCTCCCTGGCGAAGGCGATTGGCTGGGTCTTCGGCACCATCGCCGCCTATGTGGCCAATGCCCGGTGGACTTTTGGTGCCCAGGTTTCCGGCCGCACCGCCGGTGCCGTGGGCTTGCTGTACCTGTCCACCTTTGCAGTACAGAATTTCCTGTATTGGGTGCTCAACGCCCCGCTGATCAGCTTGGGCTTTGAAGGCGCGGTCAAGGACACCATCGCCTTCGTCATCGCACAAGGCGTTGCCACGGTGACCAACTTCGCCATTCAGCGCGCCTTCATCTTCAAAGGAAAGTAACCATGGCTGGTCGCGCCGAACGCCTCTCACGGTCGAATTCCCTGCAGGCGCAGGGCGCGAAGTTCGCAATCACGGGAGCCATTGCCGCGCTTATCGACGTCTCCCTGACCTGGCTCTTTCAAATTGGTTTAGGTCTGTTCGGCGATGTGGCCTCGCGGACCGTTGGCTTTGCCGCCGGTACCTTCGTGGCCTACCTGCTGAATCGGCGTTGGACCTTCAACGCGCGGGCATCGAAGCGCCGCTTTGCTGCCGTGTTTGCCACCTACGCCATGACCTATGCGATCAACATTGTGCTGTATCGCTGGGCCTTCCCCTTCTTTGATCACACACTGGACTGGCCTTCGTCCTGGGCGCTGGCGGTCGCTTTCGTGATTGCCCAGGGCACGGCAACGCTTATCAACTTCTTTGTGCAGCGGTGGGTGATTTTCCGCAGCACGCGCAAGTCCTTTGAGGTTTAGGGCCGGCGGAAGTCTTCCTTGCGGCCGCGGTTGTGCAGGCGCAGCCACTCCATAAAGCCCTTCACGTCATGCTGCTGCACGATGAAGAACCAGCCAAACCGCGCGAATTCTTGCGGCAGCAGCTTGCGCATGCCGCGCTGCCACAACAGGTAGCCGCGGTTGCGGTAGGTGAAGAAGCGCTTGAACTCGCCCTCCGGGTATTGCGTGTGCATCTTTCCGCCGAGGATGGGCTTGAACTCATCGGAGCCATCCGGGTGCAGGTAGCTCGTGGTCAGCGCGGTGCCGAAGTTTAGGCCCGAGTTGACCAGGCGGCGGTGATACTCCACCTCATCGCCGCGGATGAACAGGCGGTAGTCCGGAACACCGATGATCTCCATGGCTTCTGCGGAGATGAGCGCGCCGTTGAAGAGGGAGGCAATGCCGGGGAGGAAGTCACCCTCCAGCTCGTTCATGTAGCGCCGCCACACCAGGCCCTGGCGCAGAGGGAAGGCCAGCTTGGCGGGCTCGTTGATGTTGCACACGGCGGGGGAGACTTCGTGGAGTGCGTTGTTTTCCGCAACCCGGTAGAGCTCCTCTAGCACGTGGTGGTCGGCGGGGCGTCCGTCATCATCCGCGCACCACACCGCATCTGCCCCGAGGGCCAATGCCGTAAGGAAGCCCAGCGCGAAGCCGCCTGCGCCGCCAAGGTTGGTCTCGGAAGGCACGTAGACGCCGCGCTCACCGGCCAGTTCGTGGAGGAGCTCCTTCACTGCTGCTTCCGCACCGTTATCCACCACGATGACCCATTGCACCGGGTGCGTCTGGTTCACCACCTGCTCAAGGGAGGCGCGTAGCAGCTCCACGCGCTGGTGGGTGACGATCACAGCGGCCGTTGTTCCGGCCTGGGACAGGGTGGCAGTCATGGGTTCTATTGTGCCACCCGCATGTGGCGCTCAGGTGCGTGACATGGAGGTGGCCGAGGTTTAGGCGTTGAAGCCCGGAATCTTGATGAGACCGGAGTTCACAGCATTGACAACACCAGCAATGAGGCCCAGCACAATCGCGGCGATGGAGGTGCCAACGAGGATCTCAGCGGTGGTGCCCACCGGGTATTCCTTGGCGGTGTCATTCTTCAGGGAAGACATGGCCACGTCCTTGGCGGAGCCGGCAGTCTCAAGTCCTTCTTTGATTTCCTCAGGAGTGCTGCTGCCCTCGCTGCTGCCTTTGCTGCTGATAGCTTCAGCGCCCTTCTCAATGCCGTAATCCACGGAGGAGGCGAAGCCGTCACCGCCGACGAGTTCCTTAGCCCCTTGCTTCAGGATGTAGCCAAAGACCTCAGCCTCGGAGACCTCAGAAGAACCCTTCTCAGCAGCAGTAGCCGGGGCGATGGACAGGGACAGTGCAGTGGCGGCGGCAACGGCAGCGGCGGTGAAACGCTTCATGGAGGTACTCCTTGGAAGAAAGGTAGAGGTAGCGAAAGTAAAGAAAATGATAAAGAAGTGAAGGCTAAAAAGTATGCGATATGGAAAAGCTCCAGCCCTCAAAGGGCTGGAGCTAGAGCTTCAAAGCTAAAAGCTTGATGCGTTCAAATTAGAACGGAAGGGAAACGCCCGGGATGAGGCCGTTCTGAACTGCGGTGTAAGCAGCGCCGAGGACGGCAGCGGCGATGCCAACGCCCCAGAGGATGTCTGCGGTGGTGCCAGCAGCGTAGCCCTGCTTGAGATCGTTGTCGTAGGAAGAGCCGTAGAATTTGAACCAGTCCTTGGAGGAGTTGGTCGACCATTCTCCACCTTGAGCCTTAGAGCTGATGTCTGAGGAACCCTCATGCGGATCAGAAACACCATTGGCAGCAGCGGCGCCGAGAAGGTCAAGAACTCCCGTGGCTACCTGGACGTCATCGGAGTTAGTTGCAGCAGAGGCAACACCAGTGGACAGGGACAGTGCGGTAGCGGCGGCAACAACGCCAGCAGCGAAACGCTTCATGATAGGGCTCCTTAGAGTTAAGAGAGAACGGTGCCTGTGATTCAGGCTCGCGACAATTTTAGCTTGAAAGGAACTAAGAAAAAGAGCAAATAGAAAAAGTATCTATCGTGATTCACCCATACAGGGGTATGCATTCTTCCAGCGCATGGGCCCATTGACGAGTTCCGCACACAGTAGAGTGACCTTATGACCGTACGAAGCGTTGAAGAAATGTGGGCTCCCTTTCGAGTTTCCATCCACGTGGGTGACCTGACCCTGCGGGTGCTGCGTGATAACGACATCGCTGCGATTCATGGTGTCACTGCCGCCGAGATTTTTGGTGAGCCGCTACCGGATTACACGTTTCCGTGGTTGAAGCAGAAGCCTGATCCAGGTTTCCGGTGGGCGCACCGCGCGCAGATGTCCCCGGAAGAATGGTCGCTCGACTTCGGAGTGCATCTTGATGGTGAAGTCATAGGCTCAGTGGATCTGCGGGCAAAGAATTTTCCCGATAACCATGAGGTCGTAACCGGATCGTGGATCTACCACCGCCTTCAGGGCCGCGGCATTGGTACGCAGGTCCGCCATGCCGTTGCGGTCTTTTGTTTTGAATACCTGGGTGCGCGCCGGCTGCGCTCAGAATGGGAGCCGGGGAACGAGGCGTCGCAGGCTGTATCGCGCAAGCTGGGCTACACCATCGAAGGCAACAAGGCCGTGCTGAGCAAAGAGGATTACCAGCCGGGGCCGGAAGTGATTGTGGCCGGGATGAGTGAGGAACTGCGCGAGCTTCTGGGAGCAAACTTCGCAGTGTGACGAATCATTCGTGAAAATGGGAGAGTATCGACTCGTTTTCACGGATACTTGTATAATATTGGCATGCTTAACGCGCGGACCGCCTCAAAAATTGACGCTCTTCTTGATCAATATGCAGCGTTGCGGGAGGACAACTCCGAGGCCATTGCAGAGATAGCACGCGCAGAGGTG
Source organism: Corynebacterium sp. HMSC056E09 (assembly GCF_001813425.1). Taxonomy (NCBI): domain Bacteria; kingdom Bacillati; phylum Actinomycetota; class Actinomycetes; order Mycobacteriales; family Corynebacteriaceae; genus Corynebacterium; species Corynebacterium sp. HMSC056E09. Next base: position 102,146 of record NZ_KV812484.1, on the reverse strand, counting down.
GCGGAGTCAGTGTATAACTCGAACGCCATTGAGAATTCCACGCTGACTTTGGAGGACACCGAGAACATCTTGGCGGGGTTCACCGCCAGAGCGCACGATTTACGGGAAGTCTTTGAGGCCACAAACCTGGCGGACGTGACTGAGGAACTTATTCGGGGCGTCGGTAAGCTCGATGCAAACCTCATTCTGCGACTGCATGGCGTGTTGCTTCGCGGCATCAATGACGACTGGGCGGGGTGCTTTCGTCGAAGGGGGGAGTGGGTTCGCGTGGGCGCTCATATGGGAGCCAACTCTGAATACGTGGACAGGCTGGTGGACACAGCCATTGCCGAATACTACGAGGACACTAGCTTCTTTGTTGACCGAATCGCGCGGTTTCATGCGGAATTTGAAACCATTCATCCTTTTTCAGACGGCAATGGGCGCATCGGGCGCGTCATTATCAATCAACAGCTCTTGGAGCTAGGGGCACCGCCCATCATCATTCCGAACAAGGGAAAAGAGCGCCACTATTACCCTGTGTTCCGTGGCTACCCAGTTAGTGGGGACTTCTCTGCGCTGAGCACGCTCATCGCGCAGCAACTCGTCGAGTCCCTACACAAGCGCATCACGCTCATGACCGCGCCGAAGGTAATTCGCTTGTCGGAATGGGCAAAGGCTAATGGAGTTTCTGGGTCCGCGGCCGCCAATAAGGCGGCGCGGGGTACCATCCCGGCCTTCCGACAGCGCGGAACGTGGATGATTGATGCGCAGTATGGCAGTGACAACAAACGCAGTGGCTAGGCGTTCTCCTCGTTGTCGAAGCGCTTGCGCAAGTCCCGCACGTACTGGCCCACCTCAGGGCCTTCGTACTCGCCGACGACCTCGGAGACCTCGCCCACCGAGCGAATCTGGCCGTGGTCGATCCACAGGGCGGTATCGCACAGCTGGGCCAGGAAGTCATTGGAGTGGGAGGCAAAGACCAGGATGCCGGAGCGCTTCACCAGGTCCTGAAGACGGACGCGGGCCTTGGCCATGAAGGCGGCGTCGACGGCGCCAATGCCTTCGTCGAGAAGCAGGATCTCCGGCTCAATGGAGGTCACCACGCCCAGCGCTAGGCGCACGCGCATACCGGTGGAGTAGGTGCGTAGCGGCATGGAGAGGTAATCACCCAGCTCAGAGAATTCCGCGATCTCATCCATCTTGGCCTTCATCTGCTTGATGGTCTGGCCCAGGAAGAGGCCGCGGATGATGATGTTGTCGTAGCCGGAGACCTCCGGGTCCATGCCCACGCCGAGGTCGAAGACGGGGGCCACGCGCCCGCGGACATCGGCGGCGCCGCGGGTGGGCTCGTAGATGCCGGAGAGCAGGCGCAGCAAGGTTGTTTTGCCCGCGCCGTTGTGGCCGACGAGGCCGACGCGATCGCCCTCGCGCAGGTGGAGGTTGATGTCCTTGAGTGCTTCCACCATGACCACGTTCTGGTCATTCTTGCCAATGGAGCCACCGGCCGTGGAGAGCATCGCCTTCTTGAGAGAGCGGGACTTGGCATCAAAGATGGGAAAGTCCACGCAAGCGTTATACGTATCAATGGAAACCATGGACGATCCTTTCTAGACCCAGTAGGAGACGCGGAAGCGCCACTGCCGCATGGCCAGGCCGGCGATGAGCAGGCCGGCGACGGTACAGCCAATGACGATGAGCCAGTGATAGCCGGCGACGGGTTCACCAATCATGGGGGCGCGGATGATCTCCATGTAGTGATACAGCGGGTTGATCTCAGCGATGCGCGCGCGGCTGGCTACAGCGCCTCCTTGCTCCTTCAGGGTGTTGGTCATCCACACGATAGGCGTGACGTAGAAGAGCAGCTGGGTTAGAGCCTCCAGCAGCGGGGCAACGTCACGGAAGCGGGTGGCAATGATACCGAAGAACATGGCGACCCACACGCCGTTGACCAGGAAGAGTCCTAACGCCGGGATGAACAGGAAGAACTCCCAGCCTAGGTGGCGCGGGAAGATAAGAATGAGCAGCAGCCAGATGATGAGGTTGTGGCCCAAGAAGAGGGTTTGCCGCCAGACCAAGCGGTAGACGTGCACCGACAGTGGCGCGGGCAGCTGTTTGATTAGGCCCTCGTTGTCGATGAAGACCGTCGAGCCTTCTTTGATGGCGCCCGAAATGAAGTTCCACATAATCAGGCCCACGGTCACGTGGGGCAGGAACTCCGCCACGGGGATCTGGAAGAGCATGGAGTACAGCAGGCCAAGCGCCGCGGCCATCACGCCGGTCGCGATGGTGATCCAGAACGGACCCAGCACCGAGCGGCGGTAGCGCTGCTTGATGTCTTGGATGCCCAGCTTGAACCACAGCTCGCGCTGGCGAGCGCCTTGCAGGAGATCGGCGAAGGCCGCCGACATGGTCATGGAACGCGAGGCCGGCTCCTCGCCGGGTGCAGGCGCGGAGGTCATGCGGGCGACGTCGTCACGCAGGTTTTTCTTGTCTTGCACGCCCTTCACCCTAGCGCGCACGTCCCACAAACACCTACACACACGCCCGTAACCTGGGAAAACACGGGCGAGCTGGGAAAACCGAGGGTTAGGAAAGATTCAGGTGGGGCGTATAGAGTAGGGGGCGTTCATCCGCATCGGAAGGAAGGGTTGAAGCATGACGGAACAGTATGACGTCGCCAGCGTGCGAGGTCTTTACACTGGTCTGTCCGATGGTTGGACCTACCTGAACGCGCATGCCGCGCCGCAGATTGCGGAGCGCGTGGCCTCTGGTGTTGCCCGTTCTTTCCGCATGTCCGCCACGGTGAAGCCGCTGGAGGACGCCGTGGGTGCGCACTCGGCGCACAACGATCCGGGGGAGCTCCACGCGGCAGACATGTATGCCTCCGCGCGCCGGGCGGTGGCGGATCTCACGGGTGCCACGGCGGAACGGGTCATCCTGGGCCCGTCCTTGCCGGTGCTTTACCAGTCCTTGGGCGTTGCACTGCGCCCGCTGCTGCGCCGCCAGTCTTCGGTGGTGCTCTCCCGCTTTGATTCGCCGGAGATGACACGCGCGTTTGAGCACGTGGGTGCTGATATTCGGTGGGCGCAGCCGGATTTGGGTACGGGCGAGCTCCCAGCCTTCCAGTACGCCGATCTGGTTGATGGCTCGACGCGATTCGTCGCTTTTTCCGCCGCGCACGAGCTGCTGGGCACGGTCACGCCGGCCTCGGACATAGTTGATGCGGTCCATGAGCGTTCGCGCGCATGGGCGCTTGTCGACGTCTCATCGATCGCCCCCTACCGTCTCCTCGACTTTGATGCGATTGGGGCAGACATTCTTGGTGTGGATGTGGGCGCGCTGGGTGGCCCGCAGATGGCGGCGCTGGTCTTCCGCGATACCGCGATGTTCCGCCGCCTCGATGAGATTGTCGTTGGTCCGGTCTCCGCGGGCTTGGCGGGTGGCGTTGGGCCCTTGGTGGATCATCTGGCAGAACTTGCCGGCGGGGAGCGCGGTTCGCGCCGCGTGCGCCTGACGCGTTCGATGGAAGCCCTCGCGGGTTACATGGAGGATCTCACGGGGGATCTCTATAGCTTGTTGGGCACGCTGCCGGCCGTTCACATCCTGGGCGTGACGGGTGAGGCGGCTGCCGACGCCTCCGATGATCGCCTCCCGCGCCTGACCTTCGCCGTGCGCGACGTGCCTGCGGATGTGATCCACCGCCGGCTCTTCGACAATGGCTTGGTTACTACCATCGCCCCGCACACCCCGCTGCTCACGGAGATGGGCGTGGAAGAGGTCGGCGGTGCCGTCACGGTCTCGTTGAGTCCGTTTAGCACGTACCACGACGTTGAGCACTTGACCCGCGTGGTCGCGTCCCTGGCTTAGACCTCGAGGACAAGCTTGCCCGTGACCTCGCCGGAGTCGAGGGCTTGGTGGGCTTCGGAGGCGTCGGCAAGCGCGTAGGTAGCGTGCAAATGGTGCTTGACGCTGCCGTTCTCCAGCCAAGGCCAGACGTTCTTAACGGTATCCGCAACGATGGCGGCCTTGCCCTCCAGCGAGCGGGAGCGCAGCGTGGTGCCCTGCAGGGTCAGGCGCTTGTTAAGGAGGATGCCCATGTTGAGCTCGGCCTTTGTGCCGCCCTGCATGCCGATGGTGACCATGTGGCCGCCCTTAGCTAGCGCGATGAGGTTCTTTTTGAGGTACTTCGCACCCATGATGTCGAGGATGACATCGCACTGGTTCTTCAGTTCCTCGGCGAAGTCCTGCTCGTTGTAGTTGATGAGGATATCCGCGCCGAGTTCCTTGCAGGTCTCGAGCTTTTCGTCCGAGCCAGCCGTCACCGCGACGGTGGCGCCGAGGTTTTTCGCCACCTGGATGGCGAAGGTGCCAATGCCGCCCGCGCCGCCGTGGATGAGGATGGTCTGGCCCTTATTTAGTTTCGCCTCCATCGCGATGTTCGACCACACGGTGCAGGCCACCTCGATGACGGATGCGGCCTCGGCAAAGGAATAGCCGCTGGGGATGGGCAGCAGCTGGCCTTGCGGTACGGCGACGTATTCGGCGTAGCCGCCGCCGGCCAGCAGTGCGCCGACCTTGGATCCAACCTCGATGTCGGTGTCGCCTGCGTCGACGACTTCGCCTGCGACTTCGAGGCCGATAATCTCCGAAGCGCCCGGCGGCGGCGGGTAGTGCCCGCGGGCCTGGAGCAGATCGGCGCGGTTTACGCCGGCGGCTTTGACTTTAACGAGGACTTCGCCGTCTTGGAGTTGTGGCTTATCGGCTTCCCCCAACTCCAGTGAGTGTGGGTCTTCCAGATTGGTCTGAATGATGGCTTTCATGCCACACCACCGTACTTAAATCCAATCATCCTCGACGAGAAACGCGTTGACCGCGATGGCTGCGGCGTTGGCCTCGCCCATCGCTACTGCCACCTGTGCCGGCGGGTTAACCACGTTGCCCACGGCCCAGATGCGCGGGTGGCTGGTGGCACCGGCTGGGCCCACCTTGATGAGGCTTCCGCCCATCGCAGCCGGCGGGCTGTGGCGTTCGAGGTTGAGGTCAGCGAGGAACTCATCGTGCGGGTGAGGAACAGGCATGTAGAACAGCGCATCGACGGCATGGGGTGTGCTCCCAACCAGGACCTTTCCATCTTGGAAGGCGGTGACGGGGCCGTCGACAAGCGCAATGCCCCGTCGAGTCAGGTCCGCGCGCTGCTCCTCGGTGAGCTCCATGCCGTTGGTGAAGAAGGTGATGTCCTTGGACCACTGGCGCAGGAGTGCCGCATGGTGCAGGGAGAACTCGCCGATGCAGAGAACGCCGAGCTTCTTGTCCGCCACCTCGAACCCGTGGCAATAAGGACAGTGAAGGACTGTATCTCCCCAGTTTTCTTCGAGGCCCGGGATGTTTGGATGTACGTCGTCCACGCCGCTGGCGACGATGATGGAGCGGGCCGCGATGGTCTCACCGTTGCTCAACGTGGCGGTGAGTGTGCGGTCATTGTCGGTGACGGAATCTACGGTGGCGTTCGCGATTGTTACGCCGTAGCTGCGCAGCTGCTCTTTGCCGCGCTCCTGGAACTCAAGGGGTGGTGTGCCCTCGAGGGCGATGACACCGTGGATTTCGTGGGCGAAGCGGTTGCGGGGAGTGGCGGAATCAACTACGAGGACGCTGCGGCGGGCGCGGACCATGACCAGCGCTGCCTGAAGGCCGGCCGCACCACCGCCGATGATGAGGGTATCGACTGTCTGCATGGGCCCGAGTAAACCAGAGCAAGGTGCGTGCGGCAATGGTTTTCCGTAGGTTGTGTTGGGCGCTTTGCACAACGTGATGAGGCGAATTCTTCTCCCGCCGCGGAGTCTAGTACTCTGAACGTGTTGCGCGCGGTGCATGCTGACGCGTGACGAGGAGGCGTGGCAGAGCGGCCGAATGCACTGGTCTTGAAAACCAGCGTGGGGAAACTCACCGCGGGTTCAAATCCCGCCGCCTCCGCCAATTGTTTTGGTGATTACACCAAAATCTTGCGTAAATTTAGCAGTGGCACTGGGCTACTCTAGTTCCATGGCCAATCGGCAAATATTCCTCCGCCCAGAGTACAGCCACCCAAGCTCGCTGTGGCCGTCTAAAGAACTCATAGTTTCTGGGGCTAATAGAATCGGATTCTATCTTCCTGAAGACTTAGGAATTGAGTCTGATCTGGGACGCGAAATCCTTGAGTGGACGGAGGAGTTTCAGCAGAATTTCCTCGAGAAACCCGATAGCTTTCGCCAGCGTCCGCGTTGGAAGGGCCAATTCGATAGATTTCGATGGTACGACGCGGGATGGCGTATTACTCACCAATTAAGGGAGCTTTTTCCATCGGTACAGATTGTTCCCCAGTTCGCTCAATTCGTTTTCTCCGTTAATGAGCGAAGAGAAAATGCAGGGAAGAAGCCCTTATGTCTCCCCGGAGAACAACTTACAGGGTTTGTATCCATTAGGGATGTGAGGAATGACGATTAAGCGAAGTTATCGCTCTACGGCGTCAGGCATTGTCTCCGTTGTTCATCGCTGCAGTCACCCAGCTCAGAACGCATCCCACTAGTAGGAACCCGCTGATCTGCAGGTGGGTGGCCCAGTTTCCGCCGCCAGGCAAGGCGAGAAAAATTGAAAATGCAACTGCGGCAAGGCAGTGGATGGCTAACCGGCTATGTGCGCCTAGACGTCGTTGTGGCCAGGCTTTCCCGATGGCCCAGCTCACTGCTGTGAGAATGACATAAAAGACGATTCCCGCTAAGGCTCCTGGAACAAGGTAGAGCATGGATTCATCTCCTTTGGAGGAGGAAAAGATTGTAGCGACGAACAGAGCACCTTACAAGTGTTCTGGTACCGTATTGTTGTACCACAACGTGGAGGTTGGACATGTCGATTAGTGCTTCGGAAGCTCGCCGTACTCTTTTCCCCCTGATTGAGAAGGTAAATCAGGATAGGGATGCCGTAGAGATCGTCTCTCGCAATGGGAATGCTGTGTTGATGTCAGCGGACGACTATTCGGCGTGGGTGGAGACTGCTTACCTTTTCCGATCTCCAGCTAATGCTCGCCGGCTATTGGAGTCTTACGAGCAAGCGCTTAGTGGAAAAGCGGAAGAACACGACATCAATCTGGATGCGTAAATGCTTTTGTCATGGACCCCGCATGCGTGGGATGACTACCTGTACTGGGAGCGCAAGGATCGGAAAGTCCTCAAGCGGGTCAACCAACTCTTGAAGGACATGATGCGGGACCCTTTTGAAGGAATCGGAAAACCGGAACCGTTAAAGTACGGAATTCCGAATGCGTGGTCGCGGCGAATCACGGACGAGCACAGGATTGTCTATCTAGTCGAAGACGGCGAGCTTAGGATCCTGCAGGCTCGCTATCACTACTGATTCGCCCCGCCAGGATGCGAGGTAGCGCCTCCGCTGCGGTGGCGGTGACCACGATGCTGGCAAGCGGCGAGAGGTCGGTGGGCTGTGGGGTGACTTCCACGATGGGGATGCCGCGTGCGTGGGCAATCTGTGGCAGGCCGGCGGCGGGGTAGACCACGCCGGAGGTACCCACGATGAGCAGCGCGTCCGCGGTGGACATGCGGCGCTCGGCCTCAGCCCATTCGTCGTCGGGCAGGGCTTCGCCGAACCACACCACGCCCGGGCGTACGAGCCCGCCGCACATGGGGCATTCGGGTGGCGTGATGGACTCAACTGGCTTAGTTGGGAGCGCGATGTCCTCGTCATACGGGGTATCGCAGTCGGTGCAGCGGAAGGCAAACAAGGAGCCGTGCAGGTGAACTACGTCTTGGCTTCCGGCGCGCTCGTGCAGGTTATCGATGTTTTGCGTGGTCACCGTCATGCCGCGTGCGGCAGCAATCGCGCGGTGCCCGGCGTTGGGCTCGGCCCGCTGCGCAAGCTGTGCGCGCCACAAGTACCAGGCGAACATGGGCTCAGGCTCGCTACGCCATGCGCTTATCGACGCCATCGCAACCGGATCCACGTTCTCCCAGATGCCCGTCTGCGCATCGCGGTACGTGGCGATGCCGCTATCCGCGCTCATGCCCGCGCCGGTGAAAACCTCAACGTGGGTGGCATCAGAAAGGATCGACTGTGCGCGCTCAAACAGGTGCTCCATGCATCTAGAGTACGGCGATGAGCACGCAGAATGCTATGGATGCGCTAAGGGCGATGCCCATGCGCCACAGGTAGCGCCGGCCCGGTTCGTGCGCGGTGTTGATCTGCAGCTTCGAAGAATTCGTGGAAAAGACTGCCATGCACATGGGGTCGGTGGGCTCGTTGTAGATGCCCATGCTGCCGGCAAAACGAAGTGCTTCGTTGCGAATTTGTTCTTCATGGTCGGCGGGTATGGATTGCACGGCCTTCGGGGATGTCAGCGTTAATCGGACGCCCTGAATCATGACGAACACGGTGAAGGCTATCCACGCGGCCACGAGCAGAAAGCCGGAGAAGGGGATATCCGGAATGACGGTGCAGACCGCAGTGAGGCACACGCAGGCCGTCATGGTGAGGACTGTCTGGGCAATGAACGTGGAGGTCTTTCGAGTGAGCAGCTCCGCGCGCTGTGCCGTGGCCTCGGAGAACGGAAGAGCTGACTCTGCCGGTACATCCATAGTTTTTCGAGCCAGCGAGATCGGCGGCACGCACAGTGGCAGTGCAATGGCAAACACAACGCCGATCCACACGAGGACCGTTGCGTTGAGGAAAGACTTTGGCTCGAAGCGGTCCGGGGTGCCCGAGACATCGAAGTGGACCGGGATGGGATCGGGCACCGAGTCCCAACGCAGCAGCATGTACACCAGCGTGAGAGCACACACCACAGCGGTAGCGACGTAATACTGGCGGCTTCTCATGCCAGTGAGTTTACAAGGCGACCGGCCGAGGACCTCTGCGAAAGGCGTCTGGCAAAAGGCATCTGTCAAAAGGCATCTTTGGGATTAAAACGCCATTTGCGCGGGGGTAAAAGGCGTTTTTGGCTCTGAAAACGCCTTCTGGTTGATGCCTTTTACAAGATGCCATGTGAGCAGAGGAGACTGAGCAAGAGTGCGGGCTATGTGTCGTTGTGCTCTTGCCAGGCGTCGATGCCGCCGCGCAGCGAGTAGACGCTGCTGAAGCCGTGGGCGCGGAATGGATCTTCATTGGAGATGTGCTTAAAGGGCGACCGGCTGATTCTTTCCACGCTACGTGGTCTGGGTGAGCAGGTAGAGTCGAGCCCAAGCTGACCAAGAACCGGAAAGGACAGTAGCCGGCAATGGAACCTTATGTTGGAATTGTCGTGATGGAGCTTGCTAAGAAGTCCAGTTCATCTGCCCAAAGCTTCTTCCGCGAGGACTTTTATATTGTGTATGCGGAGTCGGAAGAGAAGGCTCGAGAGCGCGTTGAAGCGATGGCGAACGAGCAGGCCGATGGTGAGGACGTGAAGGTACGGCATATCGTGGATGTCGCGCCAGCCCTCTATGGTTATGTAGACCGCGATTGTGATCTCTACTCGCGGCACTTTGCGAACCTAGAGGACTACGAGCGTTTCGAGATGAAGCTCGGCGGAACCGACCCGTTGGCTGATTAATCGTAGACTTCGCGAAGAAACCTGCTGACTCTCTTCTGCATTGGCCTGGCTAGCTTTCGGAAGGCTTTCGCACCGCGCGGCGTGAAGTTAATTCTCCACGCCACGTTCGGCCTCTAGGTCATCGAGAGAAATGGTCTCTAGCTCGCCTCGGCGTCGGCTTCGGCCGAGAGTTCGGAGATGTGCTCTTGCCAGGCGTCGATGCCGCCGCGCAGCGAGTAGACGTTGCTGAAACCGCGGGCGCGCAGGGTCTCGACGGCCTGGGCGGAGCGCAGGCCGCTGGCGCAGTAGAGGACGGCGAGGTCGGCGGGGTCTAGTGGCGGGTTGTGGCCGGCGAGGATCTCATCGAGCGGGAGATGCTGCGAGCCGGGGATGAGGGAGGCGGCGCGCTCGGGGGCGGTGCGGACGTCGATAAGCGTGGCGTCCTCTGGGATGTCGCGGATGTCGGTGGGGTTGTCGGGGCGCGCCGGGGTGGCGCCGTTCGCGCGCACGGGGATGTATTCCCAGGTCCCGGCGAGGGAATCGTAGTAGCCCAGCGTGCCGATGAGCGGGGTGCCGATGCCCGTGAGGAGCTTGAGCGCTTCGACGGCTAGGGCGGAGCCGGCGACGCCGACGACCGGTCCCATCACACCGGCCTGCGAACAGGAGGGCACCTGCGGGTCGGTGGGGAAGAGGTCTTCGTAGACCGGGCCGTGGCCGGAGTGGAAGACGGTGAGCTGCGCGTCGTAGCCCAGAAGCGAGGCCCATACGTGCGGAATGCCCAGTTCATGGGCGGCCCAGGAGGCTAGGTGGCGGGAGTAGAAGTTATCGGTTCCGTCGATGATGAGGTCAGCGCCGCGCAGTTGCTCCAAGGCGGTATCGGGTGTCAGGCGCGAGAACTCCTCGACGGTGCACTCCGGGTTGAGGGCGTTCAAGGCCGAAGCGGCGGATTCGGTCTTGGGCTGGCCTACGGTTGCTGTGCTGTGGATGACTTGGCGGTGCAGGTTGGAGAGGGAGACGGTGTCGTCGTCGAAAAGCAGGATGCGTCCCACGCCTGCGCCTGCGAGATAGAGAAGGGCAGGCGATCCCAGGCCGCCGGCGCCGATGACGGCGACGGCGGAAGCGCGAAGTCGTTCCTGTGTAGAGGTTCCCCACAGGGCTTCCTGGCGTGCGTAGCGTGAACTCATTCCAGGCCTACCCACGTGGTGGTGTCATCGGTGTGCAGCTGTTCCTTCCAGATGGGGACTTCCGCCTTGACGCGGTCGGCGCAGGTCGACGCTGCTTCGAAGGCATCCTTGCGATGCGCGGAGGCGGCGGCGACGATGAAGGCGGACTCGCCGATCTCTAGTGCTCCAGTCCGGTGCGCGCACCAGAGGCGGACGGCGGGGAAAGCGGCGGCGACTTCGCCGGCGACGCGCTCAATTTCCTGCTGGGCTGAGGGGTGCGCGGTGTAGGTGAGGAGCTTGACGCCGCGGCCGGAGTCGTGGTTGCGCACGATGCCGTCGAATAAAACGACGGCACCCGTTTCCGCGGTGGTGATGTCGGGGGCCGTGATGGGCTCGGCGCTGATGTGTGCGCCGAGGAGACCGTAGTTAGTGCTCATTGATGCCTTCCAGCTGGTTGATGATGTGGTTAAGAACTGGTTCGAGGACGGCGCCGCCGTCCTTGGCAGCACCCGTGGAGCCGGGCAGGGCCATGGCGAAAGTGGACCCGGTGACTCCGGCAACCGTGCGGGAGAGTGCCGCGGTGGGGATGGCCGCCGAGTGCGCATAGAAGGCGTGGGCCAGGCCGGGCAGTTCGCGGTCAAGATGTGGGGTGAGTGCTTCGACGGTGCGGTCATCCGGCGTGATGCCGGTGCCGCCCGAGGTGAGGATGACCGAGGGGGCGTTGGAAAAAGCGGCTTCGAGGGTGGAGTCGATGTCGGCGTCCGCGACGACGACGGGCTCCGGAGTATCGAAGCCCTGCTCACGGAGGAAGTTCACCAAGATAGGGCCGGAGCGGTCTTCGTATTCACCGGCGGCGGCGCGGGTCGAGGCAACGATAACGAGTGCGCGTCGGGTCATGAGAGTGGGAACACCTCCACGAGGTCGCCGGCTGAAAGCTGTGCGCCGGCGGGGATACGAATAAGGGCAGTGGCGCCGATGGCCTGGGACATCAGATGGGAGCTAGTACCGCCGAGAAAGGAGGCTTGGGCGGTGCCGTCGGAGATAGCTAGGGTGCCACGGCGGAACTGCTCGCGGCCCTCCAAGCCTTCGGCGTGCTCAGTAAGGCGTGCGCAAAATGGAGCGGGAGCGCGGCCGATAACGGGTGCCAAGTAGAGGCGGAAGCTTACCAGCGTGGAGATGGGGTTGCCGGGGAAGCAGACAACGGGCACCTCGCCCAAACGCGACAGGCCCTGCGGGCCACCGGGCTGCTGCGCCACGTGGCCGAACCAGCCGTCCTCTTCAAAGATTTGGCGGATGACCTCAAACTTTCCGTGGGAGATACCGCCTGAGGTGACGATGACATCGGGGCGGTGGGTAATGACGGCCTCGGCGAGGTCCGCGCGCAGGGCAGAAGGATCGTCATTCGTGCGCACGAAGCCGGCCACCTCGATGCCATATTGCGCGGCCAAGGCCGCGAGCATGGGCGCATTGGAATCGGGGATGGTGGCCTCGCCCGCGCCACCGATTTCCGCACCACCGGTGCAGATGAGGATGCGGGCGGGCGCGAAGGTGAGGACCTCGGCCAGGCCTTGGGAGGCGAGGGTGGCGATGGAGGGGGCGTCGAGAAGCGCGTGCTCATTGATGAGGGTTGTGCCGACCGTGACGTCGGAGCCCGCACGGCGGATGAACTGCTCAGGGGTTGCCGGCACGGTGACCGTGGCGCCCTCTTCCGTGAAGTGCGGGGGCTCGCAGTGCTCGACGGGAACGATGGTGGCGGTGCCCTCAGGGACCTTCGCGCCGGTCATGATGGGGAGGGCGGTGCCTTGCTCGAGTGAGCCCGGGGGATCACCCGCCGCAATGGTGCGGCCGACGGTGAAGGTGCCGCCGTCACATGTGGAAAGCGCATAGCCATCCATCTGCGAATTATCGAAAGGCGGAAGGTTGTGCTCCGCGCGGTACGTCGCGGCGGCACGGCGCCCGAAGGCGTTGGCCAGGGGAGTGGACACCACCCGGGGCTGCGGAAGGGCCGCGCGAACGGCGGCGAGGTGTTCCTCATAAGTGCGCATCGAGTTCCTTCCTGTCACGGAGGCTGGCATAGTGGCAACCATGGTTGATATACACTACTTTGCCGCAGCCCGCGCCGCCGCGGGGCGCGCGCAGGACACGGCGCAGGCGGCGACGCTGGGGGAGTTGCTGGACGTGTTGCGTGCTCGGCATACCGGTAGCACCGAGGCCGGCATGAGCTTTGCGGAGGTGCTGGAGCGCTGCACCTTCCTGGTGGATGGCGCGAGCGCAAAGGAAGACGCCGTGCTTGCCGACGCTTCCCGCGTCGACGTCCTCCCGCCTTTTGCCGGCGGTTAGTGTCGAGTTCGCAGCGGGCTGGTGAAGAAGTTCACCACGCTTGAGACAATCGCGAGGACAATCGCGCCGATGATGGCAGCGCCCCAGCCGTCGATGACGAGTGAGTCCATCAGCGCGCTGACGAGGAGCAGGACCGCGCCGTTGATGACGAGCGCGAAGAGGCCCAGTGTCAGGCAGGTCAGCGGTGCGCCGAGGAAGCGGAGCACCGGGGTGACGACCTCGTTGACGATGATGAAGACCGCCGCGATGAGCAAGAAGTTCTGGGTAGTAGCGGGAACGATGTCGATTCCGGGGACAATCGCTACCACGGCCCAGAAGGCCACCGCGACGGCAATGACGTTGAGTGCAAAATTGATAAATGTCTTCACAACTGCACTCTAACGCGGAAACTAGCCCTGCGCACCGAAGGCCGCGTCCCAGGCCTTGAGCAGCGTCTCGGTCTCCTCCGCCGTGGTGACGGAAATGCGCACGCCCTCGGGGAAGGCACGGACGAGGACGTCATTCTCGGCGAGCTGTGCGGCGACCTCCTGCGGGGAGCCCAGCTTCGCAATGCTGTCGGCGGCGAACCAGATGTGGTTGGCCTGGGACTCCGGAACGCCAAAGTCTGCGAAGTGCTTGACCAGGCGGTCGCGCTGCTTAACGGTCTCATCGGTGCGCTCACGCAGCTCCTTCTGAGCGGCCAGCGAGGCCGCTGCACCAACCTGCGCCACCGAGTTCACGGAGAACGGGATGGCCACCTTGCTTAAGGCCTCGATGATCTTGGCGTTGCCGAAGGCATAGCCCAAACGGATGCCGGCCAGGCCATAGGCCTTGGAGAAGGTGCGCAGGCCAATGACGTTGTCGTGGGTGTGGACATAGTCGGTGGCCAGCGGGACGGCCTCGTTGCGGTTGTATTCGATGTAGGCCTCATCGAGCGCCACGATGACGTCCTTCGGGACCTTGGCCAGGAAGGCGTCGAACTCCTCCTTGGTGATGATGGAACCGGTGGGGTTATTCGGGTTGCATACGAAGATCAGGCGGGTCTTGTCCGTGATGGCAGCCGCCATGGCCTCCAAGTCCACGCGGTGGTCCGCGGTGAGCGGAACCTTGACCGGGGTGGCGCCCACGACCTGCGCGAAGATGGGATAAGCCTCAAAGGAGCGCCAGGGGAAGACAATCTCATCACCGGGCACCGAGGTGATCTGCACCAGCTGCTGGCAAATGGCGGAGGAACCCGCGCCGGTGGTGACCTGCTCAGGGCTAACGCCAAGGTTTTCGGCGAGTGCCTTGCGGATTTCCACCGCACCCATGTCCGGGTAGCGGTTGACGTGCGCGACGGCAGTCTCCATGGCCTTGAGCGCGCCGGGCAGCGGCTCCTGGGTTGCCTCGTTGGAGGAGAGCTTCAAGGCGTGCTCGGCATTCTTGCCGGGGACGTAGACGGGCAGGGAGGAAAGGTCTGGTCGAATCATGTTCTCCACCTTAGGCGTTGCGGGGGCCGCGGGGCCCGAAGTCGAAATCTGCAGTTTGCGGGCCGAAGGCCTGAAGTCCCTTCGGCGCGTCGAAAGCGTCGAGGCGCACCTCAAGGAAGGCGCCGCGCTCCGGGTGGGCGGCGATATCCTCCAGGGCCTTGGCCAATTCGCCCTCGGTCGAGGCCACGTAGGACTCCATCGTGGTGTCCTTCATGAACACCTTCGGCAGAGCCGTGTAATCCCACATTTGGATCTCGTTGTACTCGCGCTCCATGCCCAGGATGTAGCGCTCGATGGTGTAGCCATCGTTGTTGACCAGCACGATGATGGGCTTGAGGTCCTGGCGCACGATGGTGGAGAGCTCCTGGGCGGTGAGTTGGAAGGAGCCATCACCGATGAAGAGGACGTGGCGGCGCTCCGGGTTAGCCAGCTGCGAGCCCAGCACGCACGGCAGGGTAAAGCCGATGGAACCCCAGATGGTGGAGTTGATGTACTGCACGCCCTCGGGCATGCGCTGCTGGCCCAGACCGATATTGGAGGTGCCGGCCTCGGCGATGACCACGTCATCTTCCTGGATGAAGCCGAGCATCTGCGGCCAGATGCGCTCCTGGGTCAGCGGGGCATCCGGGTTCGGCTCGAAGGGCTCGGGCTCGAAAGCCGCGCTTGTCGATGCCCCAGCTTCCGGGATGCGGTCGAGGAGGACGTCGAGAAGCTCCAGCGTATTAATGCCCACGAAGTACTCGCCGTCGGCGTTGAGGTGCTGGTCGCCGAAGTTATAGACGCGGGCATCGGCCAGGTTGTGGGTGAAAGAACCGGAGTTGACCTCGATGAAGCGCGGGTTCGTGGTGACCAGGAAGTCGGACTTTTCAATGCGCTCCTGCACGCCCGGCGCCGAGGCCGCGCCGTTATAGGTGCCGATGAAGAGCGGGTGGCGCTCGGACAAGATGGCCTTGCCGGAGGAGAGCTGGGAGTAGGGCAGCTGGGCCTTGTCGATGATGGCGCGGAATTTCTCAGTGAAACCGTGGCGGTTGGTGTCCTGGTCGATGAGGATGATCGGGTCCTTGGCCTTCGCGAGGTGCTCCAGCACGTAATCCGCAGCGGCGTTCAGGCGCTCCGGATCGGAGGGGGCGAGCTCGGTGGAGAAAGGCTCGTCGGGGACCTCGATGCTCAGGTGCGTGATATCGGAAGGAATCTGGATGTGCACCGGGCGCTTCTCGCGCAGGCAGGTGTGCAGGGCGCGGTCGAATTCCTCGACCACGTTCATGGGGGACACACGCGTGGCCACCTCGGTGAAGGGTGCAAAGGAATCCAGCATGTTGGCAAAGTCGCCGTCGGCAAGCGAGTGGTGCAGGTTCCAGCGGAACTCCGTGGCGTACTGCGGCGGCGCGCCCGCCAGCGACACCAGCGGGACGTGCTCGGCACGTGCACCCGCGATGCCGTTGAGGGCGGAAAGCTCGCCCACGCCATAGGTAGTGAGTAGGCAGCCCACGCCTTTCTGGCGGGCATAGCCGTCGGCGGCATAGGCGGCGTTGAGCTCGTTGCAGGCGCCGACGAAGCGGATGCCCTCGGAGGCCTCAATCTGCTCGAGGAAGCTCAGGTTGAAGTCACCGGGCACGCCGATGATTTCAGTAATGCCGATGGCCTTGAGGCGGTCCAGGATGAAATCACCAATGGTGGTCTGCATGATGAGGGTCCTTTCTATTTATTTCGGGCGTCGTGGCGCTTCTTGCCTAGCCAGATGAGGGCCAAGGCCACAATCCAACAGGGTAGGACAATGGCGCCGGTGCGGTAGTCGGGCAACATGAACATCAAAACGATGACGAGAGCGAAGAAGGCCAAGCACAGGTAGTTAGCGATGGGGTAGAGGGGCGCGCGGAAGGCCGCGTCCGGGCAGCGCTTGCGGAAGTTCAGGTGTGCAAGGGCGATGGCGGACCAGGAGATGAGCTCCGCGCCGACGATGATGGCGAGGAGAACGATCAGGATCTTGCCCTCGAAGAGGAAGTTAAGCAGCACAGCCGAGCCCATGAGTAGGGCGTTGAAAAGCAGAGCGCGAACCGGCACGCCCTTGGCGCTGACGGAATTGAAGAAGGGCGGAGCTTGGCCGCCGCGGGAAAGATCCCGCAACATGCGCGCGCCGGAGAAGGTCATGGTGTTGAACACGGAGACGGCGGCAACGAGCACGATGAGGTTAAGGCCCGTGGCCGCGGCACTAATGCCCAGGGTGCTTAGCGCGCGCACGAAGGGAGAGGTGGAGGTATCGAGCTCATTCCACGGGGCGAGCAGCACGATGATGCCGATGCCGCCGACGTAGAAGATGAGGATGCGCCAGATCACGTTGTTGATGGCCTTGGGCAGGCTCTTGGCGGGATCTTGGGCCTCGCCCGCGGCGGTACCGATGGAGATGATGCCGCCGAAGGAGAAAATCACCGCGACGAGGGAGAAGAGCACACCGGCGGCACCGTTGGGGAAGAAACCGCCGTGCTCGGTGATATTGCTCAAGCCGAGGGCGGGCTCCGGGGTAAGGCCGAAGACGATGGCCGCGCCGACGACGATCATGAGGATGAGTGCGACGACCTTGATGAGGGAGAGCCAGAACTCCGCCTCGGCGAAGGCTCCGACGTGCACCAGGTTGATGGCGGTGACGATGACGAGCGCGACGAGGGCGGTGAGCCAGTGCGGGATGCCAGGGAACCAGAAGTCCATGAT
This sequence comes from Corynebacterium sp. HMSC056E09, assembly GCF_001813425.1. Lineage (NCBI taxonomy): Bacteria > Bacillati > Actinomycetota > Actinomycetes > Mycobacteriales > Corynebacteriaceae > Corynebacterium > Corynebacterium sp. HMSC056E09. Next base: position 84,957 of record NZ_KV812484.1, on the reverse strand, counting down.
GGTGCCCGCGGCGGTGAGCTCCACCATGCCGACGACGATGGTGGTGAACCACCAGTTCCAGCCGGTGACAAAGCCGGCGATGGGCCCGATGTATTCGCGGGCGTAGGCGCTGAAGGAGCCGGCGACGGGGTGCTCCACGGCCATCTCACCGAGCATGCGCATGATGAGGAAGATGATGAAGCCGCCGATGGCGTAGGCGGCGATAACGCCGGGACCGGCCTCCTGGATGGAGGCACCGGAGCCCAAGAAGAGGCCCGTGCCGATGCATGAGCCGAAGGCGATCATTTGCAGGTGGCGCGATTTCATGCCGCGCTGCAGGCCGTCGTCTGCACTGGTGTTATCGCTGGCGACAACGTCCTGTGCCCTGACGGAATTGTTGGTTGTGGTCATGTAGACGCCCTTCATGAACGTATATGTGTGACGTGGGTCATTTAGCTGTAGGAGATTATTGCGCAGCACAGTTTTGTTTGTCACTAGACAATATTCGGAAGTATCTTTGACATATGTCAAAAGTGACACCCCCGCAGCTGACGAGTATCCAGGATATCGTCGACGAATGCGCCCAGATCCTGCAGCGCTCCGTTGAGGTGACCACCCCCGCCATCGCGGTGATTGCGGCTAGTGCGCAAATCGGTGCCATCGATAAGAACCGGGCGGCCTCTATTCTTAATCGCACCCCGCCCCCGGAGCCCATCCCGTGGATGCTGAGCTTCGGAATCCAAGAGGCTGTGCTGCCGGTACGCTTGCCCGCTAACCCGCGCTATGACATGCTGCCCCGCGTGGTCATTCCCCTGCGTCACGAGGACAGGCTGGTGGGCTACCTGTGGATTATTGATGAGCCTGTGCTGGGCGACGCCCCCTTGGCCCGCCTGGATTCATTGCTTGCGCCCCTTGCCAGGCTTATCGACGCACGCGATGCTCCCCTCGCCGCCCGCGCCCAACAGCTCGGCGAACTGGCCCGCGAGGTGCTCACAGGTGATCCGGCTGCGCTGGCCGGTGCGCGGGAGCGCGATCTCTTGCCCTCCGATGGTGAGCTGACCGTGCATCGCGTGCTGGTGGAAGGCGATCAGCGCGCGGTGTCCGTGGAGCTCGCCCGCCCATTGGTGCGCCGGCCCTTCTTGGTCGCGGATTCTCACGATTCCCTCGTGCTCATTGAGTGCTGCCGCGACGACAAGGACACCGAGGCTCTCATGGAGGAGCTGCAGAGTGCCGCGCTTGTCACCGGCGCTGAGGTGGTGGCGCGTGGCTCAGCGCCGACGGCCCCGCAAGCGCGACTCATGGCGGATGTGGCCAAACTCTGTGGCCAGGATTCGCTGCGCTGGGAGGAGGCGGGCGCGTGGCGGCTGCTGCGCGGGTGGGAGCTGACCCCGGCAACGGTGCTGGAGATGAGTCCGGATGCCGCCGTGCTTCTCGACGACCCCCGCAATTCCTACTGGCACACCCTGCTGACCTACTTTGAGCATTCCCGCAACGTCTCCGCGACCGCCGCTGCGCTCTACATCCACCGTGCCACGCTGCACTACCGCCTAGACCGCGTCCGCGAGATTCTCGGGCCCGGCGTGCTGGATGATGGCTGGCGCTGCGCGGCACTCTACGTTGCCCTTAAGCTGCATGCGGCGCTTCAGGGAAAGAATAGGGAAGCCCCATTTTGTCCCTAGGGGAAGCGCTCAGGTAGAGTGATGGACGATTCATTGTGAATCGCTGGAGACGTGCCAGAGCGGCCGAATGGGGCTCCCTGCTAAGGAGTTGACTTACTTGCGTAGGTCCGGAGGTTCAAATCCTCTCGTCTCCGCAAACTACAGAACCCGAGTCATCGTTTCACCGGTGGCTCGGGATTTTACGTTTTCAGTTCCTTCGTATGCCGACAGCCCGTGAGCAGGGAACTTAGAATGAAGGCGCTGACCTTAATCTGTGCTGGCTGGGAGCGTCATGGAGTTACTAAAAGAGCCAATTTGGGATGTGGAAAGTAACGCGAACATCGATCCCGATGAGAACTTTGTCCGAATATTTTGTTCTTTCCAAAATTCATGAGTGCTATTCCCCTCAGCCACTTCCCAAAGCAACGAACGGCATAGTGAGGTGGGGGATGAAAAAGAAGTAAATATCGGGCGAATGTGCTTGATGGCGAAATGGGGCAGGGGTGGTTCCGAAGAATTTTTGGTCGCCTAATTCAGCACTAGCGGCAGGACCAATACACCGGTTGAGAGCGCGAGCATGCCTAAGCAGTTGATCCAGAATTCACTGTCGAGGAAGTGGGCGCGGACACGGGCTGCTGAGGCTGCGCAGAAATATGCGATGACTCAAAACATGGATGCGATTCCTACGCTTGGGAACCAGAGTCCGTCGATGACTCCTGTGGCTGCGCGGCACTTGATGACAATGAGCGCCCACCACCAGTCTTTGGGGCGCTGGTTAACCCGAGTCTCAAAAGACTAGGGTTTGCGGGGAAGGGGAGGGATTATATGCCTTCTTGTGCGCCCTCGCAACAAATCTTGAGGAAGTTTATACAATAGTCTACATTTTACATCTTTTGCTTCCAATTATCCCTACTGGATGTAACTCTAGGGGTGTCCGATTTTCAGCCATCTTTTCTAGAAAGGATTATGGACATGTATCGTCTCAAGAAATCTACGCGTTTAGTGGTGCTGGTTGCGGCAGCAACAGTTTTTGCACCAGTCAATGCTAGTGCCGGTACTGAGACTGACCTCGCTGAGTCGACTCAGAATAATGCCTCTCAGTCTTCTGTTTCCTCAGAAGTTGCGGAAAAAGCAGATTCCTATGTTTTCCTTCAGGGAGACCAATTCGCGATTGCTAGAGAGGCAGAAAGCGCTCTTTCGCAAAAGGAACTGCAAGAAATCAAAAATGAAGTAGAGACTCAGAACGAAAGGATCAGCGAGGCCAAGGCTGATAGTAACCTTGAGATGAAGGTGGCGGGAGACTCGATAACTTTCTGGGAAAAAGGGCCGAAGATTTCGAGCGCTGATGATGATGACATTGATCCATACTTTCAAGAGGGTCGGAATGGAATTGAATTCCATGGGACTTATGTGAGGGTGCTACTGTCTAAAACGACGATTAACCGGGTGGGTGGCGGTGTCACAATCGCTGGAGTCTGGATTCCCGAGCCAGTTCTTTCCAAAATCCTAGCTACTGGAGGGGCTATTGCTGGTCTTGCGCCCGGTGGTATGTATGCAGACTATGGCATTGGTTCGATTGTGGCTGGCGCTTTCACACATAATGCATATCCTCAGCGGGTTGGTTTTCAATAAATTATCCTTCCTCTAAACAGAAAGGGGTTTAGGGAAAGGTAATTGGAATTTTGCCATATGGATGTTTCTGCATTGTTCAGATAACAGTCCAAGAGAATCTGCCGCCTGGCAAGAATAGAAATGGTTCTGGAGAGTAAAATATGTGGAAAAAGATATTGGCCACTGTGGGCGTTTTATTGATGATGCTTTCCGCTCAACTTCAGTGGCCGTATGGGGTCACGATTGCTCTAGCAATTTTGGTCATTTTCCTTGTGTTTGTTCCATCTGGGAAGAAGTAAATATCTGAGCAGAGGTGGGTATTTTAGCGGGCCTGCCTCTGTTTTAGATTGATTATTTATTAAGTTATGAAACAAAATACTATTTCTATAGTAGGCAGGCTAGCTCTTTTCTTTCTGGCTAGCGTATCTTTTGGGGCCACGGCTTCATCAATATCTACTGCTCAACAGAGGAATTTCGATCCTCTTTCATATATTGAAAGTGGAGATGAGGTGCAGGTGGGTCCTCCCCGAGGGGCGGTGACGTGTTCTGTGACTATCATTTCCCAGCAGCGGGCCTTGACTGCCGGTCATTGTGGTGAAAGTGCGGATGAAGTGTATTCGAAAGGTAGGCGTATTGGAAGTATTGGTGAAAACTACTTGTGGAGTAACCAAGGGATAGATGTTTCAGAAATACTTCTTGATCCTCCGGTAGATTACGTTCTTCGGGCTGATAAAATTAGTGATAAAAGTATCGAAATACCTTCAGCTATTTTTGCAAAAACCTTTCTCGGAGGGAGAATTGATGGGGTTGTCAACGACAAGAACTTATATTGTGAGGCATTTTCCATCAATGGGAGAGAATATCAGGCGCGAACTCTAAAGGCTCAAATGACTTCAAAACCTGGGGATTCAGGCGCCCCTGTCTATAATCCTGCAGGAGAATTGGTGGCCCTCATTGAAGGCGGCAATGGGAAAGGGGATACTACTATCACGCCGCTTTCTTTCCTGGAGGAAAAACTCTCTGAAGACTCTTCTTCTAATGAGTGTAAAGGAAATGGTTAAATTACACAGCCTGTTTGCTAGGAGATTTTCCGCTTTATCTAACGACTAGTTGCAGCTGCTACGCAAAAGAGGAGGCGGAATCTGCTCAACGACTTCCTGCGCTAGCGACGAGTCGGATTTGGACGGTGTTGGTTGTTGCCGAGTGTATTTTGTTAGTCGGCGGACGTAGCGCCATCGGCAGATGCCTCAATACTAGTCCTTGTCCTAACATCGAGAAGTTTTAGAGTGCGTTAATTTTGTCGCTTTAGTCGAGGGCTTGTCGGTTTATTGATTGCTTGATTTCGCTGCTTCAACTTATAGAACCCTAGTCATCGTTCACCGGTGGCTCGGGATCTGCGTTTGTTGTTGTCATTCTAGAAGCGGGTGCCAGCGCAGCTCTCGGAAGCGGGCAAAGCCCTGATCTTGGCTCAGTAAGGTTGCTTCTTCTTCTATTACGGACGCGGCTATCCAGGCATCAGGGATGTCGCTGGCTTTAAGCTTGTGCAAGCGCACCAGTTCAGTGAAGGTTGTCCAGGTCCCTGGGCTGGAGCTCAAAAGAGTGCCCGTTTGGGGCCGCTAAAATGGTATTGAGTGCAGTCAGTGCTTGCTGGGCGGTTAGTGGTTTGTGGAATAGCTTGTGGTTGGTCATAACTCGAACAAGGCCCGTTGCCACAACATCCAGGAGCCCAATTGTTTCATGCCGATTCAGCGCACCACTTAACCACTGCTGAGCGGGTTTATGTTGTGGTGCTGCGGAGTGGAAGGTATAAACGAGAATGTTGACATCAGGAATGATCATCGAGCACCGCCCATACGGCTTCTTTGTCGCTGAGATCAACTAGAGCTGGTCCGCCGCAATCGAAGGAGGGGAGGTTTATCGTGGTGCACATACCTTTAGGGTAAAAAGCATCAAGTCATCAATCAAGGGGTGCAATGATGCATCTGCCTTCAGGAAGCCGTGAAAGGTTGACTGGTGTCTTAATTCAGTGCGAGCGTCAGGATCAGTACTCCGATGGAGAATGCGAGCATGCCTAAGCAGTTGATCCAGAATGCGCTACCGAGGAAGTGGGCGCGGACATGGGCTGCTGCGGCCGCGCAGAAATAGGCGATGACTCCAATCATGGCTGTGATTCCTACGCCGGGGAACCAGAGGCCGGCAATGAGTCCTACGGCGGCGAGGCACTTGATGACAATGAGCGCCCACCACCAGTCCTTGGGGAGTTTGACGCCGCTGAGGCAGGCTTCGATGAAGGGGACTGGTTTGAGGGAGAGGGCGGCGTCGCCAAGCAGAATGGCTGCTAGTAGAAGGGAGGGCCAGGCTGGGGAAGATTCTAGGATCATTGGGTTACTCCGAATGCGGTGTTGAGGCGTTCGATCGATGAGGCGGCTTGGGATGTGAGGTGCTCGGTGTCGTAGATTCCGGCGGCCCAGCCGATGAGTAAGCCGAGGTAGACGTTGTACAGCAGGTCGGCGTACTCGGCCGCATCGGCGCTGCTGAGCCTGGTGCCGAGTCGCAGGGTGATTTCATCGGTCAGGAGCGTTTTGAGTGCGGTGAGCGCTTCGCCTTGATTGCCTTGTTGGATGAGTGCTGCGCCAAAGGCGCGGGAGAGCTCTTCGTGGCCGGTAAACATCTGGAGGAAAGGTCTCAGGACATCGAGAAGGCTATCGGATTGTCCCCGGATGTCATCGTGGAGTTCTGAAATGTGTTGGCCAATGGTGCGGATGAGCAGCGTTTGTTTGTCGCCGACTCCCATGACGGTTCCCACGCTAACGCCAGCTTCGGATGCGATAGTCCGGATGCTGGTGGTGGCGTAGCCCTGAGTGAGGAAGAGTTCGTAGGCGGTGGCTAGGACCTTGCTGACGGTGCCAGCTTTGGCGGCCGAGCGCGATGAGTGAACGTGTTCAGTGAACATGTTCAAAAGGGTAGCTCTTGATGGTTTCGAGGTCAATGACGCCGAAGTGTTGACAGTTGGCGCTAGGCCAGCGTGGGGAAGACGCGGTCGCGCAGCAGGTGTGCAAGCTCGCGGTCGGGGGCTGCTGGGTTGACCCAGGCGGTGTCCCCGATTTCGGCGGCGGCGTGGGGTTCGTCGGTGGTGACGGTGCGGGTGTAGGTGAAGATGGTGCCGACGACGACCTCGCCCGGTTCGTTGGCGGCGGGAGCGTCGAAGGTGCCGAGTTTGTTGAGGCTCTCGGCGTCGAGGGTGAGGCCTACTTCTTCGGCAACTTCGCGCAGGGCGGCGTCGACAAGCGCCTCGCCCGCCTCGGGCTTGCCGCCGGGCAGTTGGTACTTGGTGGAGGACTTCTTGCGCACGGTAAGCACGTGGCCTTGTGGGTTGCGGATGACGACGGCTGCTACTTCAATCATGGCTGCTGATTGTAGGCGGCCTAGAGCAGCGGCAGGAGCACGAGGGCGAGATTGAGTGCGATGACCAGCGCGGCAAGCGTCCAGCCCACGGCCATAGACCAGGGTTTCGCGGCGAACTCACCCATGACGTCCCGGGAGCCGGCATAGCGGAAAAGCGGGATGATGGCGAAGGGGATGCCCAGGGAAAGAAGTGCCTGGCTGACCACCAGTGCCATAGTGGGGTCGACCCCGCAGCCGATGATGACCAGCGCCGGGATGAGCGTGACCAGGCGGCGGACTAGTAGGGGGACCTTGATGTGAAGCAGGCCGTCCATGATTTCGGAGCCGGCGTAGGCGCCCACTGACGTCGAGGCGAGGCCGCTGGCCAGCAGGCCGATGGCGAAGAGAACGCCGGCCAGCGGGCCGAGGTGGCTGGCAATCGCCGTGTGGGCCCCGGAGATGGTCTCTGTGCCGTCCACGCCGTAGAGGGCCGAGCCCGCCAGGACCAGCAGGCCCACGTTGACGAGCCCGGCGATGGACAGCGCCACGGCGATGTCCGCGCGGGTGCCGGCCAGCACGTGGGGGATTTCCAGGTCGGGGTAGCGCTGCTTGGTCAGGGAGGAGTGTAGGTAAATGGCGTGCGGCATGACGGTGGCGCCCAACATGGAGGCGGCCAGCAGGATGCTGTCCTTGCCCTCTAGGCGGGGGATGAGGCCGCCGGCCACGTCGGCGGGGTCGGGCGGGGCGATGGCGAGGCCGGCAAGGAAGCCGATGCAGATGACCAGGAGCAGGCCGATGACAAGCCCCTCGAACCACTGGTTCTTCTTCTGGAAGATGAGGAGAATGATGGAGACCGCGCCGATGATGAGCGCGCCCGCGAACAGGGGGAGGTTGAAGAGGAGTTGCAGGGCAATGGCGCCGCCGATGACTTCGGCGAGGTCGGTGGCCGCGGCGATGAGCTCGGCCTGGGCCCACATGCCTAGGCGCGCGCGGCGGGAGAGACGCTCGCCCATGATTTCCGGCAGGGAGCGGTGGGTGACTAGGCCCAGTTTGGCGGAGTGGTACTGGATGAACATGGCCATGAGGTTGGCCACGACGAGTACCCACACCAGGAGGTAGCCGTAGTGGGAGCCGGCGCTGATGTTGGCGGCTACGTTGCCGGGGTCGACGTAAGCCACTGCAGCAACGAAGGCGGGGCCGGTGAGGCTGATTAAGGTCTTACGCATAGGCATCTCCATACCAAAAGTTCAACTACTTGAAGTCTAGTTTTCATCGCCATATGTTCAAGCCAGGGGTTTGATCCGGCAAACCATGTTAAAGTTTATTTGTTAATTATTTAAATTACTTTATGTATTTCGGCAGGTTAGAGACTCGAAGCTTCAACGGGTACACTGCCTTCAGTGCGCCAAAGTTGGAAGATTTTTATTAGAGATGTAGCCAGGCTTGGCCGCGTCCCCAGGGCGTGGATCATCCTCATCGGGCTTATCATCACCCCCGCGTTGTATTCATGGGTGAACATCGCGGCTTTTCGTGACCCCTACGGCCATACCAACAACATCAAGGTGGCCGTGGTCAACGAGGATAAGGGTGCTAACAACGAGCTGACGGGGAAGATAGATGTCGGCAGCGAGGTCATTGAGAAACTCAAAAAGAATGACCAGCTAGGCTGGCAATTCCTCGAGCGCGACGAAGCCGAGAAAGCCCTTTTAGAGGGAGACGTGTATGCCTCGGTGACGATTCCTGAGGACTTCAGCGAGAACCTCGTGAGCATGCTCGACGGGAAGTTCACGCAGCCGCAACTGGTTTACCGCGTCAACGAGAAGAACAACGCCATCGCCGTGAAGATTACGGATACCGGTGCCAAAGGTCTGGACAAGCAGATCACGGCGGCCTTCAAGGAGCAGGTGGCCACCGTCGCGGCGGAGAACGTCAAGGACACCGGTACTGACTTCGAGCGAAAAGTCACGCGGGCGATGAACAACACCAGCTCCGCGTTCGGGGAGACCGCGCAGGAGATTGACGGTAACCGTGAGAACCTCGCGCGGATCCAGGGAAAGCTTGACGCCGCTGCTGATTCCACGTTGGGCGCCAAGTCCACGGTGGCTGATGTGAGTGCTGCGCTGGGCGACGCCCAAACAGCCCTCGCCGAGGTCTCCTCCCTAGTCGAGCAGGCCCAAGGGGGCATCGGTGACTTCACCGACCAGACCACCGGTGCCTTCGTCAGTGGCGCAAGTGCGGTGGCAGACGGCATCGCACAGGCGCAGGAATCCATTGCGGATGTCACAGCTGGCCTGAACCAGGCCGGTGACCGTTTCGATTACGCCACGCAACGGGCGAACACTGCTATTGACGCGAGTGCGGAATCGATTGCGCAGCTTAAGGCGTTGCGCGATTCCGCAACGCTTTCACCGCAGGTGGCCAAGGAGATCGATGACGCCATCCAGCGCCTCGATGAGGGCAATGAATCCAACCGCCAGCTGGTGGGGAACCTGAATGCGCTGAGCAAGGATACCCAGGCCGCAGCGGACAACGTGCAGGCAAGTGCGGAGGCCATCAACCAGGCGGCGGCAGATACCAAGGCCACCTCGCAAACGCTGCGCGATACCGTGACCACCGCTGTGCCCGAAATCAACCGTGCCATGAGCAATCTGAGCTCCATGGCGAGTGCTTTGAGCTCCACCCTGGAAGCTCAGAAGGGAACCATGCAGGAGGCCAATGGTCTCCTGGACGGCGTGGCCCAGCAGCTGCGCGCCACGAAGGACACCTTGTCCGATTTCGATACCAACCTCCTGGCCCTGCAGGACAGCCTGCGCGCTATGCAGGGCGATGTGGGTTCGCTGCGTGCCGCGATGAACTCCAAAGTCGTTCAAAATGTCACCGGGCTGGACGCGGAAGAAATCGGTAAATTCTTTGCGGAGCCCATCGAGCTGAAGACCGAAACCGTGTACCCGGTGGACAGCTACGGCTCCGCCATGGCGGCGCTGTTTACTAACCTCTCTCTGTGGATTGGTGCCTTCGTCCTCATGGTGATCTTCCGGGTTGAGGTCGATAAGGAGGGCTTCGACCGCATCACGGTGGGCCAGGCCTACTTGGGCCGCTTCCTCCTCATGGCCCTGATGGTCATCATCCAGGCCGTCACGGTGACCGTGGGTGATCTGCTCATCGGCGTGCAGACCGTGAACGCGCCTGCCTTCATTCTGACGGGCGTGCTCGTGGGGCTGGCCTACTTGAGCATTATCTATGGGTTGTCGACGTCTCTGGGTCACCTCGGCCGCGGCCTCTGCGTGGTCTTTGCCATCATTCAGATTCCAGGTGCGTCGGGCCTGTACCCGATTGAGCTGCTGCCCAGCTTCTTCCACAGCATCTACCCGCTGCTTCCGTTCACGTACGGCATTGACGCCATGCGCGAAACCATCGGCGGGTTCTACGGCAACCATTACTTCAAGAAGATGGGCGTGCTCGCCTTCATGTTCATTCTCTTCTTCGTCTTCGGTCTTCTACTGCGCAAGGCGTTGGCGCACTTCAACGTCATCTTCAATCGCGAGCTGCGGGACACCGAACTCTTCGACTATGAAAACGTGCAGGTTGTGGGCTCCGGCTACCGCATCGCGGACGTCATCCAGGCGCTGGATAGCCGCAGTGGCCTCAAGAGGGATTTGGACCGCCGCGCTCATAACTGGGGCTATTGGCTCAAGATGGTGGCCATCGCGGGCGTTATCGGCGTGGTCATCCTCATCATCGTCTCGGGCCTCTTGCCCGACCAGAAGCCGCTGCTCTTGGGTATTTGGACGGCGTGGTGCTTCCTCATCATTGTCGCCGCGGTCACCCTGGAATACCTGCGCATCAGTCTGAAGCAGTCCGCGGAGCTCGTGACGCTGGATGAAGATGACCTTATTCATCCGTCCCGCATCGGCGCAGAGTCCACGGAGGGGGATAACTAATGCGTGGAACACTCGATCTTTTCCTCAACGATATCCGCACCGCATGCCGCAACGTGATGAGCGCGGTGATGCTCGTGGGTCTCGTCGTCATTCCGATGCTGTTCACGTGGTTTAACGTGTTGGCTAGCTGGGATCCCTTTGATAACACCAGCCAGCTCAAGGTGGCGGTGGCCAGCAAGGACACCGGCTATGAGAGCGATCTTTTGCCGGTGCCCATCAACGTTGGCGACCAAGTACTCAATGAGCTGCGCGCGAACGATCAGCTGGATTGGGTTGTGACCACCTCTGATGAGGCGATTGAAGGTACCAAGTCCGGCGAGTATTACGCAGCCATCGTGCTCCCCGAAGATTTCAGTACCGACATGATGAACTTCTACACGGATGGTTCCCAGCCCGCGGATTTGTCCTTCTACATGAATGAGAAGAAGAACGCGCTGGCGCCGAAGATCACCGGTCAAGGCGCAGAGGGGGTGTCAGCCCAGGTTGCCGAGGCTTTCACGACGACGGTCGGTAACGTGTCCTTCGATCTGGTCACCTCACTCTCCGATTTCTTGAGCAAGGGCGATACCAAGGCTGTATTGGACCGGATGCAGGCGCGCGCGGATGGCGTGCAGACTCAGCTGGATATGGCGGCGCGTACCGCGCGTTCCCTCGCTGGCCTCGTGGATACTGCGGTTCCGCTCATGGAAAGCGCCCAGCGCATTGCGGACTCGGCGGACCTGAAGCTGCCGGAGATTCAGTCTTCCTCACTGAACGTGTCCACGGATGCGCTGCAGCAATCGCTCGATGCCACCAGCGCTAGTTATGACGTGGTGCGCCAACGCATTGATGCGCTTTACGCCGACGCCTCCGCCTCCCGCGCCGACCGCGTCGCCGCGCTCAACACCTTGGCCGGCCAGGTAGAAGGCACCATTGCCCAGTATCAGAACCTGCACGGCCACATTGAGGCCCTGCCAATTCCTGCCGGGGATAAAGAGAAGGCGCTCAGCCGTATCGAGGAGGCCATCGACGCGCAGCGCACTCTCCACGCGCGCCTCACTGCGGCCGCGAATGCTCCCGAACCCACGAAGCCGGATCTCTCCAGCATCGACAATGCCAAGAAGGCAGTGGAGGGAATCTCCACCTCTGGTCTGCGTGAATCCTTGCGCGCGCTGCAGGATTCCCTGGGCCAGGTAAGCGCGGATCTGGATACCGCGAAGACTCCCGTCACCATTGATTCCTCTTCCCTGACGGATGCTCGGGATGCAGTACAGAAGCTCGCCTCTGGCCTGCAGGATAAGGCCAACAAGTTCGGCGACCTGCGGAAGGATATCGACTCCGCTGCGGCATCTGGTGACCTGAAGAAGCTGGCGGACCTCATCGGTTCCGATCCGGACGCTCTGGCGCACGCGATTGCGGCTCCGGTGGACGTCGACAGGCAAGCGGTCTACCCAGTCAAGAGTTTCGGTGCCGGCATGACACCCATGTACACGGCGCTGGCGCTGTGGGTCGGCGCGCTGCTGACTGCGGTGAGCGTGCGCACGGATGTGGTGGATAAGGATACATATTCGCCGATGCAGCGCTTCTTCGGCCGCTTCGGAATGTTTGCCGCGGTTGGCCTCGTGCAGTCGACGATGCTGATTCTGGGCCTCATCTTCTTCGTGGGCATTGAGCCCGCGCACCCGATTCTCATGCTGTTGGCGGGCTGGGTTAGCTCGCTCATCTTTATGCTGATTTGCTACACCTTCGTGGTGTCCTTCGCCAACGCGGGCAAGGCCCTAGCGGTGCTCATGCTGGTGGTCCAAGTATCGTCGTCGGGCGGTGCCTACCCCTTGCAGGTGCTCCCGGACTGGTTCCAGAACATTAGCCCGTGGCTGCCGGCGACCTATACCATCCGTGCTTTCCGCGCGGCTATCGCCGGAACCTACCACGGTGATTACTGGCTGGCGTTGCTGTGCCTGCTGCTCTTTGCTGTACCGATGCTTGTTCTGGGCGTGGTCTTCCACAAGCCGTTGGAGAAATTCACCAACGGCTGGGTGGAGACCTTGGACAAGACCAAGCTGATGTAGCGCCTATTTCTTGGCGTAGGCGCTGCTTTCGGGGTTGTCGATTGTGGAGTGAGTGCGGCTGTCATGTAGGAAGAGCATGGCAACCACACCCAGCGCCGCCATGACAGTGACATAAATGGGGAAGGCGTTAGCATGACCGGCGTTCTTTAGACCCAGAGCGACGTATTCGGCCGAGCCGCCGAAGAGCGAGTTGCCTACGGCGTAGGTGAATCCCACGCCGAGGCCGCGGATGTAGGTGGGGAACATCTCGGCTTTGAGAATTCCGGAAATCGAGGTGTAGCCGCTTTCGAAGACGAAGATGAGAATGATGACTGCCCCGGCGCCGATCAGAGTGGATTGGGCTTCCAGGAGCATGAAGGCGGGGATGGTGCCGACCGTGGATGCCACACCGAAAATGAGGATGGTGTTCTTGCGGCCGATCTTGTCAGAAAGCAAGCCTGTCAGCGGCTGCAGGATCATAAAGACGAAGAGGCATACTGTCATCGTCCGGGCAACGTCGCCTTTGGCAAAACCACCCGTATTGATGAGGAACTTCTGCATGTATGTGGTGTAGGTGTAGAAGGTCAGTGAGCCGATTGCGGTAATACCAAGGACGACCCAGAACGAGCGCGGGTGCTGCATGAGTTGGCGAAGTGTTCCGGCTCCCTCCTCACTGCGCTCGGTGCTCGACGTCGTTTCTTCAAGACCGTTTCGTAGCCAGAGGCTTACCACAGCGGCGAGTGCACCGATTACGAAAGGCAGGCGCCACCACCCATTTGTGATTGCTTCTTCTCCCAGCGTGGAGGTCATGATGACGGCGAGGAGGCTGGCCAGCAATTGCCCGCCGATGAGCGTGACGTATTGGAAGGAGGAGTAGAAGCCGCGGCGTCCTGAGGAAGCAATCTCAGACATGTAGGTGGCCGTTGCTCCGTACTCACCACCCACGGAGAGTCCCTGGATGCAGCGCACGATGAGCATCAGCACTGGAGCCCAGGCGCCAACGGTCGCCGCGGTGGGCAAGGCCGCAAAGAGGAGGGAGCCGGCGCACATCATGATGATGGCGATCAGCATTGAGCGCTTGCGGCCATAGCGGTCGGCGATGCGTCCGAAAATATAGCCGCCGATGGGGCGCATGAGGAATCCGACAAAGAAGACGCCCGCAGACTTCATGAGCGCACCGGTTTCACCAGTCCCGCTGAAGAACTGGTCTGCAAAATAGACGCTGAAGAAGGCGTAGATATAAAAATCAAACCATTCCACAAGGTTGCCGCTGGATGCGGCGAGGATAGCCTTGATGGTTGGCCATTCGATTCTTGGTTTGGCAGCTTCAGTGCCGTCCGCCGTGTGCGTGGTCGCTTTATGGTTCATCATGGCTTCGCTTTCATATCCGGGTAAAGGGCCGATTCGTTCCTAATATCTGTCGTTCGATTGTCTAATGGGAAACTACCTTTCGGGCAGTTATTACAAAAGATATAACTATAAAATTGCCGGCAAATTCACAGGGAATGGGGGTGATTTAAGAGGGCGCGAAGCGTAGTGTTGACCGCTGTGAATCGCGGTCACTTCTTGGGCCCAGCTCGGCTCACCGCCGTGGGCTTTATCCTGCTCATCCTCGTGGGAACGCTGCTGCTGATGCTGCCGATTTCCGCCAACGTTCCGCAGTGGACACCGTTCCTGCCGGCGCTGTTTACGGCGACCTCGGCGGTCTCCTTGACGGGCCTCGTGGTGGAGGACACCGGGACCTATTGGACGCCCTTTGGCCAAGCGGTCATCATCACGCTTATCCAGCTGGGAGGGCTGGGCATCATGAGTTTGGCGTCGCTGTCGGGCATGCTGTTGACCGGCCGTATCAGCTTCAAAGCCCGCCGGACCATGGCTGCGGAGGGCCGCGCCGTGGCCTCCGGCGGCATTCGCCGCGCGCTCTTGCTTACCGTGGTCATGACCCTGATCTGCGAGGCCATCGTCGCTGTGTTCATCGGCGTGCGCCTAGCCACCGAGCATGGTGTAGCACCTGGGCGCGCAGCGTGGGAAGGAGTATTCCACGCCATTTCGGCCTTCAATAACGCAGGGTTTAGTACCTATTCAGACAGCGTTATCTCCTTCGCTGCTGATGGCTGGATTCTTCTTCCCCTTGCCTTCGCCCTGATCATCGGTGGCTTGGGTTATCCCATGCTGGCGGAGTTCGTGCGACGGGCCCGCGCACGGCTAACGCGCTGGCGCGGCGGCACGCCGCGCATTCACCGCATGTCCATGACCGCCCGGATGACGCTGGGCGCCACCGCGTTCTTGTTGCTTAGTGGCACCGTGATCTTCCTCCTCTCCGAGGGTTCCAGTGTGCTGAACGGGATGCCGTTGGGCCAGAAGCTCATCAACGCCTTCTTCATGAGCGCTTCGCCCCGAACGGCAGGTTTTAACGCCATCGACTATGGGGAAGCACACCCGTTGACGCTGATGGTTACGGACATCCTGATGTTTATCGGCGGTGGTTCCGCCGGTACGGCGGGTGGCATCAAGGTCACCACAGCCTGCGTGCTGGGCGCCGCCATGATCTCGGAATTCTTGGGCCGCGAGGACACGTCTATCGGGCACCGCCGCTTGCCGCTGTCCACCTTCCGGCAGGCCCTCGCGCTAACGGCCGCCGGAATGATCGTCGTTGCCGTAGGCGTGGCGACGCTGCGCGTCTGGGATCCCGAGTTCACCGCGGACCAGGTCACGTTCGAAGTCATGTCCGCCTTCGCCACCGTGGGTTTGTCCACGGGTATTACTGCAAGTTTGTCCGCACCATCGCAGCTCATGCTGTGTCTCATCATGTACGTTGGCCGCGTAGGCCCTACCACCTTCGTGGCGGCACTGGCCGCCCGGACTATTAGCCTGCGCTACCGCTACCCCGAAGAAAGGCCGTTCATTGGCTAACATGTTCAGCGCCCTGCGGCGTGAAAAGTCTTCCATCAATATCCCGCCGGTCGTCGTCATTGGTATGGGGCGGTTCGGTTCTTCCCTAGCCCGTGAACTGATGGAGCACGGCGTGGAGGTTCTTGGCATCGATGCCGAGGAGAAACACGTGCGCGAATATGCCGCGTATCTCACCGAGGCGGTGACCGCGGATACGACCGACGCCGAGGCCCTCCGCCAGCTGGGCGTTGATGAAGTGGAACGCGTGGTCGTGGCCATCGGCTCCGACTTGGAGGATTCCATCCTCACCGCCTCGAACTTGGTGGAACTGGGGGTAGGCGATATCTGGGCCAAGGCGGATTCGGATGCGCACGCCCGTATCCTGCGCCAACTGGGAGTGCACCACGTTATCCGCCCAGAGCGCGATACTGGTCGCCGCGTGGCGCACCTGCTGGGTGGTCGCTTCGAGGATTTTGCGGAGATCGCCACTGATTATGGCGTGACGGCGATGACCCCGCCGGCGTCGATAAGCAAGCACCCGCTCAACCTGCACCAGGTGTGGGAAGCACACAACGTTCAGCTCATCTCCCGCTGTGAGGGGCCTGGCCAGTGGCGCCCGCTTGTCGACGGCACCGAGCTCACCCACCGCGACCTCATCGTCGTCGCCGGTAGCCCCGCGGATCTGGAGGCCTTCTCGCAGTCTTAAGCGCGGCGCTTGGGGTGCTGCGCGCTGTGGAATGAAGCGTCGGACGCTACAGTAGCGCCTATGACGAAGGCACGTTTCCCGGGCTCGGTGTATGGAACAGGGGAGGAACCCGACCCGCGCTTCAGCATGGCCAATGAGCGCACGTTCTTGGCCTGGATCCGCACGTCGCTGGCCTTTATTGCCGGTGGTGTGGCCCTGGAGACCTTCGAGCTGCCGTTGAACACGACGCTGACTCGCGTCGTCTCCGTCATCATGCTGATCGTGGCCATCGTCCTGCCGGCGGTGGCATGGTTTCACTGGGGTGCTTCGGAACGAGCGATGCGCCATGGGCGTCCGCTCCCGGCCAGCCCGGCGTTGGCGTTGATTGTTGGTGTGGTGATCATCATCGGCCTGATGATTCTGGTGGGCGAGCTGCTAGCGTGAGCGAGCTTTTTGATCCTGGCCTCCAACCCGAGCGCACCCGCCTGGCCTGGCAGCGCACGGGGCTCGCGGGCCTTGTTGCGGGTTTGCTTGTCGTGCGTTCCATTGCGCCATGGGCCGCCCTGATTGTCGGGGTAGTGGTGGCCGTTGTGTTGTGGCTGGCCACCGCTAAGCTCCGCCATGTTGACGAGATCCTGGCTCGGACCGAATCACCTGCCCTGCCCGGAGCTCCGGCGCTTGCCGCCGTTGCGCTGGGGACGATGCTCCTCGGGGCAGTTGCCTTCGCCGCTATCTGGTAGCGGTGCTCAACGCGAATCTTAAAGGGGTTGCCCACACATTGGTGAGAATTCTTTGCAGCTAATCTGCAAAAAGTTTTGCAAACAGGGGTGAATTTGGTTCTTTAGTGGGGGTAATGAGACGAAAGTGTTTGTTGGTTGTCTGTGGTCTCGATAGCCTGAACGTGTAGGCCCATTCGGTGATCCCGATAACTCTCTCGGCTGAATGGGGGCTGGTTAACCAGGAAAAGGAGGGGGCAGATGACTACCCCGCAAACTCACGTCTCAACCGCGCACACGGAGGGCGAGGACGATCGCGGTGTCGACCGCAAAGACTGGCGCCGCATGGCCATTGGCCTCATTGTCGGTCTCGCATTGGCCATACTCGTGTGGTTCATCTTCCCCAGCAACGCTGTCGACACGGTATTGGAATCCCCCGGCGCCAAGGATGACGCCGAATACACCCAGGGTGCATTGCGTGCTGTAGCCGCGGTGACCATTCTGATGGGCGTGTGGTGGATGACGGAGGCCATTCCGTTGGCCGCTACGGCACTGTTGCCGTTGGTTATCTTCCCGCTAGCTGGTGTGGGTGCCATTAAGGAAGTCGGTGCACCGTATGCCTCCGCCACTATCTTCCTGTTCATGGGGGGCTTCCTTATTGCCCTTGCGCTTCAGCGCTGGAACCTTCACCGCCGCCTTGCACTTTACGTGGTGAAGCTGATTGGTACCTCGCCCAAGCGTCTCATTTTGGGCTTTATGGTGGCTACTGGATTCTTGTCCATGTGGGTCTCTAACACTGCAACCGCCGTGGTTATGCTGCCGATTGGTACGTCAGTGCTAGCGCTGACTGCGGAGACCGTTGGTGGTTGGGATAAGCAGAAGAAGTTTGCCACTGCTCTCATGCTTGGTATCGCGTACTCGGCGTCCATTGGCTCGCTGGGCACGCTCATCGGCACCCCGCCGAATGCCTTCCTCAATGCGTATATGGCGGATACCTGGGGTGTGACCCTCGGCTTTGGTCGCTGGATGGCTGTAGGTGTGCCGCTGGCCGCCATTTTCCTGCTCATCGCGTGGTTCCTGCTCATCACCATCTTTCAGCCGGAGATGAAGGAGATTCCGGGTGGGCGCGAGCTTATTGATGAGGAAATTGAGGCCCTCGGCCCGTGGACCCGCCCCCAAATCATGACGGGTATTATCTTCCTGCTCGCCGCCGCTTCCTGGGTGGCCCTGCCGCTCGTGCTTAAGGAATTCGACAACTACGATGACGCCATCGTAGGTATTGCAGCCGGTATTCTGCTTTTCATCTTGCCGGCGGACAACGAGCGCCGTATCCGCCTCCTAGACTGGGAGACGGCGAACGAGATGCCGTGGGACGTGCTTCTCTTGTTTGGTGGTGGCCTATCGCTTTCGGCAATGTTCAATCAGTCTGGCCTGTCCCTATGGATTGGTGAGATGGCTAAGGGGCTTAGCGTCCTGCCGGTCGTGCTCATCGTGGCTGCCGTGGCTGCGCTGGTGCTCTTCCTTACGGAAATCACTTCTAACACCGCAACTGCCGCGACCTTCATTCCGATCATGGGCGGCGTCGCGGTGGGCGTTGGTCTGACCGCTGACGGTGACGTCAACGTCCTCCTCCTCACCATCCCGGTGGCACTCGCGGCAACGTGTGCATTCATGTTGCCCGTGGCTACCCCGCCGAACGCCATTGCGTACGGCTCTGGCTACGTCAAGATTGGTGAAATGATTAAGGGCGGTCTGGGTCTCAATATCATCGGCATCTTCCTCATTACCCTGACCGTTTACCTGCTGGCGGTGCCTATTTTCGGCCTCGCGGTCTAGCTGGCGTAGCCATCCCTTGATGAAAAACGTTATCATTACGGGATGGCTACACCCGTTACCGTGCTGTCCGGCTTTTTAGGCAGCGGAAAAACCACCCTTCTCAACCACCTGCTGGCTAATCGCGAGGGGCGCAAGCTGGCAGTCATTGTCAACGACTTCTCCGAGGTCAATATCGATGCCGCCCTCGTCGCTGGCGAGGGTCATCTTGAACGCGGCGAAGACCGCTTCGTTGAGCTCTCCAACGGCTGCATTTGCTGTACATTGCGCGAGGATCTTATTGAGTCCGTCGGCAAGCTGGCCCGTTCCGGCCGTTTCGATCAAATCGTCATCGAATCCACCGGTATTTCCGAGCCCATGCCCGTCGCCGCCACCTTTGAGTGGAAGTTTGAAGACGGCGCCACGCTTGCCGACGTTGCCCCCATCGACACCATGGTCTCCCTCGTGGATGCCTCCACGTTCCTTTCTCAATTACGCCGTGGCCGCAGCTTGGTCTCTGAGAATATCGAGGCCACGCCTGATGACGACCGCACCATCGCCGACCTGCTTGTGGACCAGGTCGAATTCGCCGATCTCATTCTCGTGACGAAGACGGACCTGGTGGAGGCCGCCGAAACCGAACGCGTCATCGCCACCGTGCGCGCCATGAACCCCCGCGCTCGCGTCGTGCCCGTAACCAACGGGGTTATCGACCCTGCGCTGGTCCTTGACGCCCATCTTTATGACACCGCAACCGCCGCGGCCTACCACGGCTACGCCGAGGAACTGGCTAACCCGCACACGCCGGAAACTGAGGAATACGGCATTTCCTCCGTGGTCTTCCGCTCCGATCGGCCTTTCAATCGTAAACGCCTGCTGGCTGCGTTGAGGGGCAGCACCGGCCTGGTGCGTTCGAAAGGTTATTGCTGGATTGACACCGACCTGCGCGTGGCTCATGCCTGGCAGCAAGCAGGGCCCAACCTGCAGATTATGCCGGCGTCATTGTGGGCGGCCAACGGGGTTACTCCCGGCACGGAGTTGGTGCTCATCGGAATCGACTTCGATCACGAGTCCACCCTGCAGGCTTTCAATGACGCCGTGCTTTCCGACGCCGAAGTCGCCGCCCTTGTCTAGCTCGTCATTAAGGTGAACACGGGGTGAATTGCTATGCCCATTCCCTGGGGCGAAAACATGCATTGACATCGGGATTTGTTAGTTCTCTGGAGTGTGGGTATAGTTATTCCTCGTTGCACAGCAGAGCGCACACGCTCCGGCGTCAAGCACTGCAAACCAACGGACTGCGCCCGTAGCTCAACGGATAGAGCATCTGACTACGGATCAGAAGGTTGGGGGTTCGAATCCCTCCGGGCGCACCACCTAAAACCCCAGGTTAAACGGCATAAACACCGGATAGCCTGGGGGTTTCTTCGCGTTTTAGTCGCCTAAAAGTAGACCCGAGTAATCCCAGGTAAACCGAAGTGGGTGCAAACGCGGTGCAAACACCCTGCAAACGGATTGCAAACATCCGACCTGGTATCTGGCTTAAGCCCTTAAGGGACATTTCGTGTGGATTTGCGGCGTGTCGCGTTGTTGGTTAGCAGGGTCCGTATTCGGAGGGGAACCGGACGCACAGGGGTGGCAATTGCTGGCTGGGGCCGTAGCCATCGCCGCTGTTGGGGTTGTAGGTAGGCGTGTAGGTCATGGGGAGATCGACGCCGCCGTTGCAGGCCGGATATTCGGGGTGTGCTGCGCACATCTCGACTTCGGTGTCATAGCCCGCGTAGCTGCCGCCGATTGGCGCGCTACCAGTTAATCCGGCAGCTCCCTCGGCGGAAGCGCTGGCAGCGCCACCCATCTGCTGCCAGCACCAATCGGAGTAGGCGGTGGTTCCGTCTGGCCAGAGTGCCGGGCCGGGTGTGCCCTCGAGGCACTGGACGACGTAGGGTTCCTCGGATTGCGCGGTGGTGGGGGCTGCGGCCTCCGCGGTGGGTTCCTCGGTGGTCGAGGTGGCCATGCTGGTCGATGTTGCGGTGGTGCTGCTCGAGCTTGTCGATGTCGACGTGCTCGTTGTGGAGCTCGTCGCGCTCGTCGAGGTGGCCGGGGTGTCGCCGGAGATGGAGCAGCCGGCAACGAGGAGAGTGGCCGCGGTCAGGACAGGGAATAGCTTTTTCATGGGTGGTTCATTGGGAGTTGAGAGTGGTTAGAGGATCATGCGGCTAGTGCGCCCATAAGCAAGAATCCTGCCGGACTCCCAGAGCTGCATCTAGATGGTCAGGAGCCGCGGCGTGACGCCTAGTTCGGCGGCGATGGCGCATGCCCGCGTGGCAGGGTCGAGGCCCGTGCGGACGATGACTGTGTTCGTGGAGCGGTGGCAACAGGCGTTGAACCTCATGTCGAGCTTTCCGGACCCTACCTACGCAACCAGGAGGTGTAAGCGCTCCTTGATAGGGAACATGGTGGGCTCCTTTTAGGGAAATGGGTGGTTGTCATTCAGGCTTGTGGTGGTGTCGTTGTTGCAGGGCTTTGACTTCGCTTTCAAGCTGGCGCATATCGATTTCATTTGCTTCTTGGTCGAGACGTTGAAGGTAGGCCTTCCACTCGGCCTTGGCCTTGGAGTCGGCTTGCTTCTTGTTTCGCTTTCCGAACCCCTGAAGCAGCTCACGTTCGTTGAACTCCAGCCATTGCGCCGTCTTTCGCTCCCAGTCTTTGAGCAGGAGGGTCTTGCCCATTTCTGATTGATCTTCGGCGTAGTCCAGGTACATCGTTGTGAGACGGTTTAACCGACGTAGCTCGGCGTCATTGAGGTAGTTCTTGGCGATGATGACATCGGCTGCATGTGGTCGCTCTCCCTGCCAATTGGTCAAACCGGCGTTTGGTTTCATGTGGTCTGCACGCTCGTAGATGAGTTCTGCAGCCGTGGAGCCGTGGATTGCGTAGTGCAGTCGGTTTTGCAGGTTGGCGAAGAAATTACGGACATCATCGAAGCTCCTACGCTCTTCGTAGTCAGCACTTGTCTCGGAAATGACGTCACAAATCTTGCGGAAGAACTGTCGTTCCGATGCGCGAATCTCACGGATTCGCTCGAGTAGTTCATCGAAGTGCGTGTCGGCACCGTCATTCTTGAGCCGTTGGTCGTCAAGTGCGAAACCCTTGATGAGATATTCGCGGAGAACCTCGGTCGCCCACTTTCGAAATTGGGTGCCGCGTGGTCCTCGGACGCGGTATCCCACTGCGAGGATCATGTCGAGGTTGTAGTGGTTCGTAGACCTGTCCTGACCTGGCTGTTGTAAAAGTTTTTTACATGTAGCTTGGTCCAGTTCTCCATCGCGGAGAATTTCGCGAATGTGATGGTTGACTGCCGGTGCACCGACGTCAAAGAGTTCTGCCATTTGAGCAGTATTAAGCCATGCAGTGTTTTCTTTGAGCTGAAGTCTTACCTGGGCTTTTCCATCATCAGTGGTGTAGAGCGCTATTTGATCTGGGGTAGGCATACTTTCCTCCTTTCGCTAGGGCTGATTTTCCTCAAGAGGATCCGTAGCCTCCTGGGCAGCCACTGGCTCCAGGTCGGCATTGATCCGGTCATTTCTGCCTTGGTCGTCCAAATCGTAAACCTCGGCCTGGACATCTGGTCCGTCCTCTGTGAGCTCTGCAAAGGTTCCGAACCAAGCCGACGGATCCGAGTCGATACGTCGGGCCAGCTCGCGAATGAGTGCTTGATCGCTTAGGACTTCGGCCACATCGGTTAGAGATTGGTATGAAGTTTCATGCGGACGCAGATAGCCGGTAGCTACAAGCGCCGCAGTTACAGAAGCGCCATACGCACGAGCGAGTGCGATCACGTAATCCGCCGAAATCTCATCCTTTGCGAGCTGCCGGTTAAGGGTCGAGATGCTAATGCCGGCCTTTATTGCGGCCTGCCGTCCGGAGGCCTCTCTAGTGAGTCGTGAGAACCATGCTTTGTGCGCTTCCATGTGGCCCATTATGCGCAATATGGCAACATTGCGCGAGTTGCGCAGCCCCGTACTTTCCAGCTAAAACGGAACTTCTTTGTGATTGAGCTTGCGCAATCCGGGTTACGAAACCCAAGGTGCGCTACGCAAATCAAAATGCGCAAGGAGGTGAACCGAGAAATGAAGTACCGAATCCGTCCTGAAGTTCTCGACAAAAATCGAGAAGAACAGCAGCTAGGAAGTGGCGAAGCTCTAGCCCGAAACCTAGGGATCTCACTCCGGGCGGTGCAAGGACTCCGAAAAGCGGACACCAAGTCTCCCGACATTCGTCCAAGTCATGCAGGCGGCAAACAGCACCCGTATCAACGTCGGAATCGCGGCCGCCTAGGCGCGCCTGGCATCGGAAGCAAGGAAGAGGAAATGCTGACTAAAGAACAAGAAACCAGATCTGCTCGCCAAGAAAGCGGAAGAGGAGAGTGTCTGATGGTTTGTGTGGGGGTTCCCAATCCGCATGAGGAGATAGACCAGAATGACTACTGTGACGAGGCAAAGTGCCCGCGTCCCCGTGTCTTGCCATCGAGGTTAACGATGAGTCAGACCTGCCGCAGATTAATCGGGACTTAGCCGAGATGTCGCAGGCATTGAATAAAGAGTTCGGGCGCTACGCGACGGTGAATGATTGGCGGCAGTGTATTACTGCTCGCCGTCAGCAGGCCCCTTCTCTTGCAGTCCCGCCACCGCACTAACGGCACAGATCCGAGTTTTCTGACATAGTGGGGCGCCTAACCGAAACCGTGATGTGAAGGAGATTAAAAATGACTAGCGTATTGTTCGTCGTCAGTGCGGCAGATGGCTGGACACAGAAGGACGGTTCCGTTCACCCGACTGGGTACTGGGCTGAGGAACTTGCCGTTCCGCACCGCCTGTTTAGCGAGGCCGCCTGGGACATCACCATCGCTACCCCCAACGCGGTAGCGCCGACGCTGGATGAAATGAGCCTTGGTGAAGGGGCCGGTGAGCCCGAGGAACTTCAGGAAATTCGTTCCTACCTTGAGTCCATCAAGGATGAGCTCGATAATCCAAAGGCCTTGGCGGATGTCAACGAGGAAGACTATGACGTGGTCTTTTACCCAGGTGGCCACGGCCCCATGGAGGACTTGGCCGGCGACGCCGCCTCTGGTGCGCTGTTGAAGCAGCGCCTCGCCGCCGGCACGCCCCTCGCTCTGCTGTGCCATGCACCGGCCGCACTTCTGGCAGCGAAGAACGACGATGGCACCAACGCCTTTGCCGGCAAGAACGTGACTGGCTTCTCCAACACCGAGGAAGAATCCACTGGGCTTGCGGAGAATGCGAAGTGGCTCCTGGAGAGTGAGCTTGTGAACGCGGGCGTCAAGTATGACAAGGCAGCGGAAGACTGGAGCTCCCACGTCGTTGTGGACGGCAACCTCTACACTGGCCAGAACCCGCAGTCTTCGGCTGATCTGGCTAAGCGCATCCTGGAGGACTTGGGCAAGTAAGTACTGGAGGATCGCACGGTGGGCCCGCCAGCGGGGGATATAATGGTGCCCATGATTCAAGCGATTCTCTCCGCTATCTTGCTTTTCTTTTCCTCTCTGTTGTCTTTGGCTGGCTCCTCGGATCTGCCAGGGAGCTCAGGTATAGCGGAAGCTGGATCCTCACAACGAAACATCGTTACTAGCGTGCCCTCGGGCTTAGTTACCGTTAATGCACAGCAGATGGAGTTCGTGGAGAATTCTGAGTGGAAGTCCGCGGAACAGCCGGAATCTTTTTATGTGAACTTTAGGGATCAGGTCATGGAGTTCTCCTGCGATATCGCCGGTTTCCACTTTGAAAGCAATGAGGCTGGTCAGATAGATATCACGTGGGATTTGATATCGGATCACGTCTGCTTTGGCCCACAATCGGACGGGGCCATCATGAAACTTCTTGCGAGCCCAGTAATGGTGAAGGTGGATCCTGCTGCCTCCGTAACGCCGCAGCGCATCTACCTTGTGAACGGGGACCAAGCCATCACGCTCATTCGCTGAGATGCATATCACGCAGCGCTGAGTGAAATGCAGAGCTGAAAACGGACACAAATAAGAAGACCGGCCAGAGCCACTGGTCGGTCTTTAAACGTTTTCAACTGCAAGGAGATGAATAGGTGTCAGCGCGCGCCCGAATAGTGGGCCTCGATATTGCTCGTTCCTTGGCCATCATCGGGATGATTATTCTGCACATGGCCAACCTGGTGTGGAGCGCCAAGGTGGTGCTCTCCGGGCTGCCGGCGGCGGGCTTTGCCATCATTGCAGGTACCACGATGATGATTCTTGCCCGCGACTACTCGCTGCGGGTCTTCCTCAAGCTGGTCGCCCGCGGCCTGATAGTCATGCTCATCGGCGTGGCCTTGCTGCCTGTGGGCGGTGAGATTCAGGTGGTGCTCGTCGTGATGGGCGCGGCCATGGCTCTCACCGCCTGGGTGCCGCCGCTGGCCACCGGCTGGAAGGTCCTGCTCTTCGCGCTGGCTACTGCGGGCGCCACGGTGCTCTACGCGCCGTACACACTCCCACAGGTCTACCCCCTCGTGGCATTCCTGGCGTACATGGTGGCGGGCATGCTGCTTTACGACGTCTACCTCACCCGCCCCACCCGCACCCAGATCGTCACGACCGCGGTGGCCGTCGTCGTTACTGGCATCGGCCTGTGGCAGCGCTTTAACCCGGATATCGCCGGCTGGCTGCGCTTTACCGGGCATACGGGTGTGCTTGGTGAAATCCTTCTCTCCGTGGCGGTCACCGCGGTGGTGCTGCACCTGTGCCTGATCATTGGCCGTCACCTGCCGCGCTTGACCTTCCCCTTCGCGGCATTGGGCTCGATGTCGTTGACCATCTATATCCTGCACATTCTCACCGCTCGCTACTGGCAAGCACACGTCTCCCTACACAACACCATGGCGGCAGTGGGCTTTGTGCTCGCGTTCCTACTGTTGAGCGCGCTGTGGAAGAAGTTCTGTGGAAAGGGCCCGGCCGAGAGGGCCGTGGCTTGGGCAATCAAGGAGGTGGCCGCGTAATGGTGGCACGAAAGATAACTGCTGTCGTGGCCAGCTCTCTGGTCGTGGGGCTAGGCGCTGCGCCGGCCATGGCCTTGGAATTCGCCCAGCCCGCACCTCACTCGGAGGAAAGCGCCGCCGTGGCTGCGTTGCGCATGGGCAAAATCGGAAACTTCGGCGATTGCACCGGCACGCTGGTGGCTGAGCAGTGGGTGCTGACCGCCCGCCACTGCTTGGAGTCCGTCAACAACGAGGGCTCGCAGGCCCGCTTTGGCCAGGGCAAGGACACCCGCGTCTATGACGTGGACTCCTGGGCTGTTTCGCCGACTATCGACGCCGGCCTCATGCACCTGACCGAGCCCGTCAAGGGCGTTAAGCCCGCCAAGCTCGCGGATGCGGTCCCCACCGCCGGCGAGAAAGGGCACTTCTACGGCTGGAGTAGTAGCTCCCGCATGGCCCGCAAAGGCCAGCTACCGATAGCCGAGATGGAAGTGGGCGAACTGCTCTCCGGCGGCACCCCGCCGGCAAGCCCAGATGAATCCGGCGAGAAGATGACGCCGGTGGCGCCAGGAGATTCCGGGGCTATGGCTCCTGGTGACATGGCAGTGCCTGCCCCCGGTGGAATGGTCGCTCCCGCCCCTGGTTCGTCCGATGCGCCCCAGGTGATGAAGGGCGGCGACATGCCAGATATTGCCGTTGGACCTGACGGCGCGGAAAGCATTCCCGCCGGTGAGCTTGGGGGAGTAGGCCCGATGATTGCGGCTGCCATCATGGACGTGAAGTCCCTCAATGGCGAAGGCATGCAGGGCGGCGACTCGGGCGGGCCGTTCTTCGTCAACGGCCGCCTCGTGGGCGTAGCTACGGCCGGAACGTCTAATGCGGATCCGGATCTGCCTTCCCCAACCGCGGCGATTACATCCGTGGTTGAGGTCCGCGACTGGATTGAGGACGTCACCAGTGGCCGCGACACTGATGGTGTGTTGAATGCCGATAACTCCCCGAAACCTCCGAAAACCATGCAGGTCAGCGAGCCCTATGCCATGCGCGCCGGCATCTTTGGGGTGGCAGGACTGGTGGTTGTCGCCATCGCCTCACGCGTTCTTCGCCGCAAGGGCACACGCTAAAATAACTGCTGGACTTTGCGCCTGATATGCCCAGAGCCATGGTGCGGCTAGGCTGAATCTCCATGAAGGAGAAACTCGTTCCGTGTCTGATCGCTGGTGTCATTCTCGGGGTGGTGTTGTGGCTGGCCTCCGGTATGCTCTGGCTCTTGCCGGTGGGCCTCGCGGTGGGCCTGGCGGGCTACCCGTTGCTTGGCATGACTCGCGACGAGTCTCTAGCCCGCAAGCGCCGCGACGACACCTTCCGCGACTAAGCGTCCCACCCCACGCCACCGCACTACGCCGCCCGACGCCGCCGCGCACGCTCCTCCACGGTCGGTCGCTAGATGGCACCCCACAAACCGTCGACAAATGGCGCCCCACAAAAGGCATCCGCTAGAAGGCATCTTTGGGGCCAAAAACGCCACCTGCAGGATCTAAAAGGCGTTTTCAGGCGAGAAAACGCCTCTTGACAGACGCCTTCTGACAGATGCCGTTTGCAAGATGCCTTTTGCTGACTGCTGCTGCCCACTGGCCAGCACTCCTACAAAAGGCTTCACTCAGAAGTCTCCAGTCAAAAGGTTCCTCTGGGGGCAGGTAAACCATCTTTAGCCAGGTAGAAGGTTCGTTTGGGGGCAAACAAACCTTTTGACTGGAACCGGGTGAGGGGAACCCGTTGGGAAACTACCGATTAAGGGCAGAAGGTCAGGGCTGGAAGCTCGCCAACGGGTTAGAAAATCTCGATGCGCCCGCCCAAAGACTCCGTCTGGCGCAGCTGCGCCACCCAGTTCGGCGCACCCGGGTGCATGCGCAAGACCGGGCGGGAGGAGAT
Source organism: Corynebacterium sp. HMSC056E09 (assembly GCF_001813425.1). Classification (NCBI taxonomy): domain Bacteria; kingdom Bacillati; phylum Actinomycetota; class Actinomycetes; order Mycobacteriales; family Corynebacteriaceae; genus Corynebacterium; species Corynebacterium sp. HMSC056E09. The sequence goes on along the minus strand of NZ_KV812484.1, from coordinate 57,321 downwards.
CTTCACCGGGGAGACCGATTCCTTGCGAGCCCCGGAGCGGGCTTCGATGCGGGTGCGGGCGCGGAAGCCAGCGTCGGCAAGCGCGGCGATGGAAGGCTCATCCGAGGCCAGCGATTCGCGCGCATCCTGCAGCAACTCAAGGGCCTCGTCGAGGGCCTGGACCAGCGCAGTCGAGTTGGTCTCGCACATCTGGCGCACCAGGTCCGGGCGAGTACCCGCCACGCGCGTGCCGTCCTTGAAGGAGCCAGCCGCCAAGGACTGCGCCAGGATGCCGCCATTATCGCCGACCACCGCGAGGGTTTCCGCCAACACGTGTGGCAGGTGCGAAATGCGGGCGACCGCGGCATCGTGGTTAGCCACGCGCACCGGAACCGCCTCCGCGTGAACCATCTGGGTCATGCGGACCACGTCCGCAAAAATGTTCTCCCACTCGGCGGGGATGCGCTCGCCGCGCGCGTCGCACTCGGCGGCATAGTCATAGGTGATAACCCAGGCAGCGCGGTTGAACAGCCCGGTGTGGGAGTTCTCCCAGCCGGACTTGGAGGTCCCGGCCATGGGGTGGCCGCCCACATAGCGCGACTCCATGTTGCGCTGCACAACGAGCTGGCGCACCTCGGTCTTGACCGAGACCACGTCCGTCAAGCCGCAGCTCGGGGCGTGTTCCTGAATGGAATCGAGGACCGAGGCAACCGCATCCATGGGCACCGCGACGACGATAAGCGCGTTGTCTTCCTCGGCCCGGTGCAGGATGGCCGGCAGATCATCGGTGACGTCGTAGCCCTGCTTAATGGCCGTTCGGGCACCAGAGGTGGAGTGGTTGTAGCCGTACACGGAATGGCGTGCAGCAGCTAGGTCACGCAGGAGGGAACCTCCAATGAGACCGAGGCCGATAATGCAGACGGGGCGTTGAACATCTTGAGAACTCACGGTGACAATTGTGGCACAACCCGACTAATCTGACGAGGTATGAGCCACGACGATCTGTCCTTTGCCATCACCGTCGCCAGTGCCGAAGGCGGCTGGGTGATTCGCCCTTTCAAGGATGACTTCACCGACGTCAACACCTCCATCAAAGCGGTGCGCAACCTGCGTTCCGAGGGGGCGGCATTCGCGCTGCTGTGCGTGGAAGATGATTATTTCGTCGTCGTGCGCCCGGTTCCGGGGGATGTGCGCATGCTGCTTTCCGACGCCACCTACGCCTCCGAAGACGACTTCGCCGCGGATTTCCTGGACCTGCGCGATATCGATATCCCGGATTTGGACGAGGACGAGTGGGAGGACGCCGACCCCTACGGTGACGGCGACTTCGATATCTTCGCTGACCTCGGCCTCGATGAGAACCAGCTGGGCTACATCATCGATAACGATGAGGACTGGCCTTCCGACATGCTCCTGCGCATCGCCGGCGAGCTGGGCTTTGGCGATGAGCTGGAGGATTTCATCGACGGCCTCGACTCGGATGACTCTTAAACCAGCAGCGGGGCTGGCGCGCGCGGAAGCTCGCATGCGCCGCGCCCTAGAGGTTGCGCGCACCACACCGGCGGGGGATATCCCGGTGGGTGCCGTGCTTTACGACGCCTCCGGCAACGAACTCGCCACCGGCGTTAATCGCCGCGAGCAGCTGAATGACCCAACAGCACACGCAGAGGTCGAAGCAATCCGCCAGGCGGTGCGCGTGCACGGCGATGGCTGGCGGCTGGAAGGCTGCGAGCTGGTTGTCACCTTGGAGCCCTGCGCGATGTGCGCGGGCGCGATTCAGGCTTCCCGGGTGTCTTCGGTGGTCTTTGGTGCCTTTGAGCCGAAGACGGGGGCGTGTGGATCGCTTGTCGACGTCCTCCGTGCCCCCGGCGCCCTCCACGTTCCCGAGGTACGCGGCGGTGTGCTGGAGGAGGAGTGCGCGGAGCTGCTCACGGGCTTCTTCGGGGGTCTTCGTAGAAGCGGCGCTTAGCCCCTGAACTGGTTAGTGGCCCCGCAGCCGCCTGGCAATTTGGGTGTAGGCTGGGTGGTCCACGTGAGAGAAGTAGAGAGTCCCACGTGAGAGAAGTAGAGAGTAAGGAGAAAACCATGGGTGATTTCGAGAACAAGAAGGACGAGTTCGTTGGCAAGGCTAAGGAAGCCGCTGGCGGCCTGACCGATAACGAGAAGCTGGAGAACGAGGGCAAGGCCGACCAGGTCACCTCCGAGGCTAAGCAGAAGGCTTCCGACGCCGTTGAGGGCGTCAAGGATAAGGCCACCGAGGTTATCGGTAACCTCAAGGACTAATTCCTAGCCTCAAATAGCTGAATCGCTGTCCGCGCCGCGTGGTGTGGGCAGCGATTTTGTCGCTCGGGGTTACTCGACGTAATCTGGAACGCGGTGGCGTGTCCGAGCGGCCGAAGGTGTTCGCCTCGAAAGCGAATGTTGGGTAACCCCCAACCGCGGGTTCAAATCCCGCCGCCACCGCCACATCCGGCACTCCAGTTCTTAGCTCTGGGGTGCCGGTCTTTTTATTTTTAGAAGCCAGCCCGCCCTCTATCAACATCTCTTTGGAAATCCAGCGCGGCTTGGCGTGCCTCGGGGTCGTGGTCTTCCGTGCGTTTGTGGATCCGTCGGCTCATCATGCCTGCTGGGATGGCAATGAGAAGGATGGCCGCGACGGCAACGATGACGAAAGTGGACATAGGGTCTCCTAAAGCACTTCAGCGGTTAGAGCTTTGACTGGGCGAGAGGTGTGCCCTGACTCTCTATAGTTAAATACTATGATTCAGAACACTATAAGATGTTGGGATTGATGCATAGTCTTTCTTTTAAAACTTCGTTCTCGCTCGTCTTCGTAGCCGCTGTCGTCTCTGGGTTAGGTGACGGCCTCATCCCGATTGCTTTTGCGCTTCAGGCGCACCGAGTAGATCCGTCGGGGCGCGGCTTGACGGTGGTGCTTATCGCGCTGTGGGCGGGCCGCTTCGTCAGTTCTTTAGTGGTCCGAAAGCTGCCGCCACCTCACCGGCCAGTGACCTGGATGCTGGGTAGTGATGTCGTTCGGATGTTGGCGCAGTGGGGACTCGTGGCGTGGGTGGTTGCTCGCGGCGATTCCATTGCTGCGTTCGCGCTCTCAAGCTGCGTGTACGGTTGTGCCTCGTCATTCTTTGGGCCAGCAAGGTTTAGCCTCTTGTCGCAGCTGTTTTCCGATGAGCAGCGCACCCGCGTCAACGGAACCCTGTCGATGCTCGGTGATGTGCTGTTTATCGCCGGCCCCCTCATCGGTACAGCGGCAGTGCTCACCTTGGGGTTTAACACGGTATTGCTTATCGACGGCGCCACTTTCCTCGTGGCCATGCTCTTTGTTCTTCCGTTTCTCTCAGTACGCAGAGAACCAGCAGGCGAAAGCTCTAATGTCGCAGCGGCTGAACCAGGACCGGACAGCGCAGGTTCATCGAGTCCGAACAGGCCTCTTACGTCCCCAACGCTCCCGAGCTGGGTGCGGGTAGGGCTCGGCACTTGGCTGGTCGCGGCAATTGTCAACGGCTTCCTGGGAAGCGCTGGACCTACATGGATTATGAATAATTTCGACGAAAAGTCCTGGGGGTTTATGGCAACTGCGCTTGCGGTCGGTTCGCTGATTGGCTCAGCCGCAACAATTCTGAAGGCATTAGATCGGGTTCGTTTTAGTACCCTGCAAATCCTGATGCTGATTCTTCTGGCCGGGCAGATCCTGGCTTTGGCATTCTCCTCTGTCTTCGTGCTCATCGCCGCAGTTGGTGCCGCTGCGTCCTTGTTGATGACTGCTGCAGGCATTGCGTGGGATTCTCTCGGGCAGTCTTTGGGAGATGATGGTCTGGTGCACCAGTTCGCTACAAAGGATCAGCTGGTCTTTACCGCCGGTACCCCGCTTGGAATGATTCTTTTCGCGGCACTTTCTTCTCAGCCTGGTGTTGCGGCGGTTGCCTTGGCAGCTGCGTTGGTAGTCGCAGCCGTTGCGTCGTTCTTGCCCGTGGCGCGTTCGCCACGTACTGCAGATATGGCTGAGGGTGCTGTTCCTTTGTAATGAAGTAGGTACACATCGCAGGTGTGCAATTGGCTATGTGCGAGCTTAGGCCTCATTGAATTGTCTAGCCATGATTACTTGTGGATCGACGACCACCGAGCTCAGGCTCATCAAGAAGTAGAACAAATTTTGTTTGTCCACATTGGATGGGTCAATGCAGCAAGCAGCCTCTGCAAGGGCAGATACCTTGCCATAGTGGATAATCAATTCATCTGGTTCTTGGTCTATTTGTGCTTGATGGGTTCTCTCATCACTCGCCTTGAGCCATCGCTCCGCGCTCTCGAGATTTTTGGAGAACTCGGATTCTCTAAGTCGATTAATGATTTCCGGAGGAATCTCTTCGAGGAATGGAGCAGACACCGCGAGGAATGTCTTAGCCATCACTTCCAATTTCGATGAATCGCCCGTCAAACTTAGGGTTCTGGAGATGACAGGATCAAACCGAAGGTGGGGGTCCTCTAATGAGGTCAAGATATACCTACTCCCGTTGAACTGGCTTAAGCGGCTTGTCGTTTGCTCATGCGATGTCTTCATCTAAGCGGACGGAAAGCCCTTGGTCTTGGGACTGTAGTTAGTATTGCTTGGGATTTCCTAGGAAAGACTTTGGGGGGATGATGGTTTAGTACACCAGTTCGCTGCGAAGGATCTGCTGGTCTTTACTGCCGGTACCCCCGCTTGGAATGATTCTTTTCGCGGCGCTTTCATCTCATCCTGGTGCCCAGCTGGGCGTGCGATACCGTTAGGGCTTCACAGCCCAACTGGTTAAACTGGTGCACATTCATGTCCACCACCAAAGCTTCCGCGAGCAATAATCGCGCATGTGAAGGGGAATTTCCGTGGCAAAGCTGCTTTACCACCTAGGCCGCTGGTCTTACATCAACCGATGGAAGGTCATCATCGCCTGGATCTTCATCGTGGCGGCTGCAGGCGGAGCGACCTTGAGCTTGATGAAACCGATGACCACGGAGTACTCCATCAGCGGCACGCCCGCTATTGATGCCACCCGCCGCGCGGTGGAGCTCTTCCCGGAGAACGGTAACCCGGCCAATGCGCCGTCGGTCAACCTCGTCTTCAAGGCCCCGGAAGGGCAGAAGCTCAGCGATCCGCAGAACAAAGAAGCTGTCGAGGATGTGGTGCACCACATTGCTGAAGGCCTTGATATCCCAGAGGGCAGCCAGCAGCGCTGGGGTAACCCGCTCGACGTATCGCCAGCACTTCAGCAGCAGGTCATCGAACAGTTCACCTCCATGGGCTTGCCGGAAGAGACCGCACGGGCAGATGCCGATAACCTCGCCATGGTCAATGCTGATGAGACCATCGCCTACACCACCTTCGACTTCGATGCGGAAAGCCCCTATTCGGTAGACCCCGCGGATAAAGACGTGGTCCATGAGGCCATGGACATCGGCCGTGCGGCGGGTCTGGAAGTAGAGGCCGGCGGCGCGGGCTTCGGTGATGAAATCCAGGTCAACTCGATTTCTGAGGTCATCGGCCTGGCCGTAGCGTTTATCGTCCTCATTATTACCTTCGGTTCGCTGGCCTCCGCGGGCATGCCGCTCATCTCCGCTGTCGTGGGCGTGGGCCTGGGCGCGATGGGTGTCATGATCGCTACCCACTGGATTGAGCTCAACAACCTCACCCCGGTGCTGGCCGTCATGATTGGCCTGGCCGTGGGCATCGACTACGCGCTGTTCATCATGTCGCGCTACCGGCAGGAGCGCTCCCGCATGGATGGGCCGGATGCCGCCGGCATGGCCGTTGGCACAGCGGGTTCCTCGGTTGTCTTTGCCGGCGCGACGGTCTTCATCGCGCTCTTCGCGCTGCTCGTAGCGCGCATTAGCTTCCTCACCGCCATGGGCCTGGCCGCTGCGGGCACGGTCTTCATGGCCGTGCTCGTGGCGCTGACCTTGGTGCCCGCGATGCTGGGCCTGCTCGGTGATAAGGCCTTCGCCGGGCGGATCCCTGGCGTGGCCGGCAACCCCACGAAGCGCCGCCCGCGCCGCACGAAAGCAACGATGGGCAACCGTTGGGTGCGCACGGTTCAGCGCGCCCCTGGCATCGTCATGGCCTTGGTGGTGCTCGGCCTCGGAGCGTTGACCGCCCCGGTCCTGCACATGGAGCTGGCCCTGCCGGCGGATACCACCTCCAACCCGGATACCACCCAGCGCAAGGCGGCGGACCTGCTCTCCGAAGGCTTTGGTCCCGGCATCAACGGCCCCTTCCTGGTGATCGTGGATGGCGCCAATGCCAACCCGGAATCCGCGGCGCTACAGCCCTATATCCAGGGCCAAGAAGGCGAAGAAGATGAGCAGAAGAAGGCCGCGCTTTCCTCCTTCATCTATTCCGTACAGCGCCTCAACCAGGTGGGCGGCGTTAAGCACGCCCAGCTGGTGGGCGTGAGCAAAGACATGAAGTCCGCGCAGATCATGGTCAGCCCCACCACAGCGCCGACGGATGAGGCCACGATTGGCACCGCCTCCGCCTTGCGCACGGCTAGCGCGGAGCTGGAGGATGCCACCGGCGCCGAGATCGGCATGACGGGCCTGACCGCGGTGCAGCTCGATATCACCGAGCGCCTTGAAGGGGCCATGGGGCCATACCTCGCCATCGTGGTGGGCCTGGCCATTATCTTGCTCTTGGCGGTGTTCCGCTCCATCTTGGTCCCGTTGGTCGCGGGCCTGGGCTTCCTGCTTTCCGTCGGCGGCGCTTTCGGCCTGACCGTGCTTGTGTGGCAGGACGGCCTCACCGGCCTGGTGCCCGCGCCGGGCCCGCTGATTTCCTTCATGCCCATCTTCCTCATCGGCGTGACCTTCGGCCTGGCCATGGACTATCAGGTCTTCCTGGTCACCCGCATGCGCGAGCATTTCTCCCGCTTCCCGCAGGGCAGCGGCGGGCAGTACAGCAAGTACAACGCCAACGACGAGGCCACCATCGCCGGCTTTACCGCCGGTGCCCGCGTGGTCACCGCCGCGGCCATCATCATGATTTCCGTCTTCGTGGCGTTTATCAGCCAGCCCCTGCCCTTCATCCAGATTTTCGGCTTCGCGCTGGCGGCGGGCGTGCTTTTCGATGCCTTCTTAGTCCGCATGTCGCTTGTCCCCGCCACGATGTTCCTCATGGGTCACACCACCTGGTGGATGCCGAAGTGGCTGGACAAGCTGATCCCGCAGCTGGATATCGAGGGCACCGCACTCGAGGAAGAATGGGAGCGCAAACACGCGGCAGCATCCCGTGAAGCAGAGGATAAGGCAGCGCAGCCCGTAGAATAGTTCCCTATGACTCACCCTAAGCCGCAGCTTGAGACCGATCTTTCCTTCGACGTGAAGAAGGAGCTGGACTTGAGCGGTCCAGCACAACCGGGAAAGCACGGCCGCACCGGCGTTATCCATACCCCGCACGGTGATATCCAAACCCCGGCCTTCATCCCGGTGGCCACCAAGGCCACGGTGAAAACGCTGACCCCGGAACAGATCCGGGCCACCGGCGCCCAAGCCATCCTGTCCAACGCCTATCACCTTTACCTGCAGCCGGGCCACGACATCGTGGATGAGGCCGGTGGCGTGGCTACCTTCGAGAACTGGCACGGGCCGACCTATACCGACTCGGGCGGATTCCAGGTCATGTCCCTGGGCGTGGGGTTCAAGAAGGTCCTGGCCATGGACGTGGCGGAGCTGACGGATTCTGATATCCGTGCGGCGAAGAAGGAACGCATGGCACAAGTGGATGAGGACGGTGTGGACTTTAAGTCCGTCATCGACGGCTCCTCCCACCGCTTTACCCCGGAGGTCTCCATGCAGATTCAGCATGGCCTGGGCGCGGACATCATGTTTGCCTTCGATGAGCTCACCACCCTGGTGGATACCCGCACGTACCAGGAGGAATCCGTGGAGCGCACGCGCCGCTGGGCGCAGCGCTGCCTGGATGAGCACGACCGCTTGACGCTTGCTCGCGGTCCGCAGAAGCCGCGCCAGTCCCTGTGGGGCGTGGTGCAGGGTGCGCAATACGAGGACCTGCGACGCCAGGCCGCGCGCGGGCTGGTGGAGCTTTCCGATCGCGCCGAGGCGAATGGCCGTCGCGGCTTCGGAGGCTTCGGCATCGGTGGCGCGTTGGAGAAGGAGAATCTGGGAACGATTGTGGGCTGGGTGTGCGATGAGCTGCCCGTCGATAAGCCCCGGCACCTGCTGGGCATTTCCGAGCCGGATGACTTGTTCACCGCGGTGGAGGCGGGTGCGGATACCTTCGACTGCGTGGCGCCGACCCGCCTGGCGCGCCGCGGTGGCGTCTACACCCTCGATGGACGCCTCAACCTCACTAATGCGCGTTTCAAGCGCGACTTTGCTGGCGTGGACGAGGAATTCGGCGGTTACGTCTCGGAGAACTATTCCCGTGCCTACATCCACCACCTGCTCAAGGCCAAGGAATTCCTAGCGGGCACGCTGTGCACCATCCACAACCTGGAGTTCATGATCCGCTTGGTGGATAACATCCGGGCGTCGATCGACGGCGGCTATTACGAGGCCTACCGCGATGAATTCCTGGGGCGCTATTACGCCAAGTGACCGGTGACGATGACGTTGTACTCCAAGTCAGTAGCGCCGTCGACAGCGCAGGCAATGAGTACGATGCGCCCGGGAACCTCGGTATTCATCAGGTCCGCGTCGCTTCCTAGCTGTTCCTTGCCCACCAGGAAAGCGTTATCGACAACCCATTCGCGCCCGGCACCACCCTCAGAGGTCATGCGGATGTGGGAGCCGTTGAGGATGGGCGTCGCAAAGCGCTGCACGTGCGCCCCGTCGAGGCCCTCCACAGTGGTGGGGTTGCTCAGGTCCACGTCGGCGGTGACCACCTCGGAGAAGGGGTTGAACACCAGTTTCTGCTGGCCCCAGGCATGGCCCAAGACGTAGGTGGTGCCCTGTTCTGCTGTGGCGGGTGGCTCACCCCAGTCTTGCACCCAGCGCACCATGGTCTCCTGTGGCCCAGCGGGGTTGAGGGGCAGGACGAAGGGCATCGAGTCATAGGTCGCGCCCGTGATGGTGGCCGGGCCATCCATCTCAAACGTGCCGGTCAGTGCGGGTGCTGGGCCCTCATTGAGCGGGGGAGGGGTGGGCGCTGCGCTTGGCGACGCCTTACTGCTCACCGTCGTCGTTTCCGGTGCCGCGTGGCTCGTCGTTGCGGACGACGTGGTGACTTCCTCTGTACCCGAGCACGCCACAAGGTTGAAGGCTGTGGCCAGGCCAAGGATGGGGAGGAGGGAAGTTTGTAGATGCTTATGCATCGTCGATGTCCTTTAAGACCTCATCAAGATTAAACCGCTCGCCAGAATCCTCTGCCATTGCTGTGCGCAGTTCCTGAAGGTCGTAGTAGTCTTCGACCCGTTCCAAAAGTGCTGCACGGGCTGAAGCAGATTTCGGACGGCCTTCACATGCAGCCATTTATTCTCCTTTGCTCCTGTGAATGCATCGTATTACGCAAGTTGGGTGAAGGGAAGAGAGAAATAGACCCCCTCAGCACAGTGCGTGCCAAGGGGGAATTCGGGACGGGTCGCTGCTACTTAGACGGCGCTGTCGTAGGGGTGTCGGCCTCGGCGATAGGTGCGTAATCCTCGCGGCGCTTAACCCAGGAGATAACCAGCGTGGTCAGCGGAAGCATGATGACCTCGCAGGCGGTCTTCCAGAGGAAGCCCACGATGACGTAGTTCAGGAAGCCACTGAAGGAATCGATGCCGATGACGGGTGCTGCGATGGCGCAGAACAGCAGGGTGTCGCCGAATTCGCCGACGACGGTGGAAGCAACAAGGCGGCCAATGAGGCCCTTTTCGCCGGTGCGGGCCTTCATCTTCACCAAGGTGAAGGAATTGAGCAGCTGGCCCACGAGGTATCCGGCTAGGGAGGCGGCGAGAATCTGCGGCACGAGGCCGAGGGTTGCTTCGAAAGCTTCTTGGCCTTCGTAGAAATCAGCCGCGGGCAGCCAGATTGCAATGTAGAAGGAAACCGCGGCCAAAAGAGCCATGGCAAAACCGATATAAACGGCGCGGCGGGTGGACTTGAAGCCGTAGCACTCGGAGAGGACATCGCCCACGATGTAGGCGAGGGGGAAGAGGAAGAAGGCGCCATCGGTGATGAGTGGGCCGAGTTGGACGCCCTTCGTGGCGTTGATGTTCGAGATGAGGAAGGTAACGACGAACACCGAGACCAGCCACGGGTACAAAGTGGAATGTACCGGGATGAATCGGATGCTCTCGCCACCGTTTGTGGTGGTTGCGGTTGCCGATTGAGTTGTCATGGCACAGCATTTTTCCACGAATCTAGGGGAACTAGAAATAGGGAGTTTCATTCGGTTCACGTGGGGAGCACTCCCTTGCCCGGCGGTTCCTTGGGAAAAGGCAGCGGAACGGGTTGTTTCTTTGCCGTGGTTCCAGCGTTTCGCCCATCAAAATCTGCAAACTGGGCAGAAAAAATGCACGTAGTATGGCATTCTTTTGCTTGCAGTGTTTTCGTGTTCCCTGAACGTTTCCTGTCTATTGTGCCGCGGTGCGTGCTCGAAGAGATTCGGGGCGTTCGAAGTCCGAGGTTCGTGACGGGCATGTCGTGTCAGGGGGTGCGGCTACCTTGGTTTCTAGTCCTTAGAGCTTTCCGGCTGATCTTCTACCTTCTGCGTCGCTAGATGGGGGAGGCACCAGGTTTGCCGGTGGCCCAACTTCGTACAAGGGAAGGTCATCGATATGACGTTTGGTTCCCCAGGCTCCTCACCACAGTTTGGCGGGCGCCCGCCCCAAGGTGCTAACCGGCCAGGTACAGGATCCGCGCCTGGTTCTGGCTCCGGGTTTGGCTCGCCCACTGGGGCTGGGGGCTTCGGCGGTTTTGGCGCCCCGAATCCTTCCCAGAATCCTGCGCAGAAGCCCTCTCTGGGTTTTAACTCCGGTTCGGGCGCGGGCGGCTCCTTTGGCGCGCCGGGCTCGCCGGATGGTTTCGGTGATTCCTCGCCCGCGCCGGATTACCGCCGTCAGGTGGCAACACCGACGAGCCCAACGAAGGGGCCGTGGCCGCTGCTCATTGCCGCTGGCGTATCCGCGGTCATCGCGCTGATCCTGTTGATTCTTGCGCCGCTGCTCGCCGCTCCGACGGAAGGCCTTTTCTTCGGCCTGGCAATCGGGGGATGGCTCTTGGCTGGAATCGTGTCCTTCATCCTCTTGGGCCTGTACACGCTGAAGAACACGCAGCGCCAGGCTGAGACCTTTTATATTGAGGATACGACGCAAACCTTGCTCTACCGCGTCATTATGGGTGGAAGCTTTGTCCTTGTCATTGTCGCTGCGGTGGAAATCGCCTTCTACGTAGGAAAGGCGGTTGGCGCCTAATGAAGAAACTCACTCGTGCACTTGCCCTATCCGCGGCGGTGACTATCGCTGGATTCGGTGGCAGCTTAGGCGCGGTAGCGCAGGACGCTCCGCCGCCTCCGGAAGCCCCTGCGGCCCCTGAAGCCCAGCCGGAAGAAAGCCCTGAGGGAATCGGTTCCGAATCCTCGCTCTCTGAGGTTTCACAAAAGAACCTGTCCGATTTCGGCTCCTGTATTGCCAGCGAGAAGTCTGCGGACCTGCTTTTTGTTCTTGACCAATCAGCGTCGTTGGTGGGCTATGAAGGCTCTCAGCCGACGGACGCCGATGCCTTCCGCGTCGATGCCACGGGGGACATCGTGAAGCAGCTGGCACACCTCGGGGAAGATAACGGCGCAGACATCAACGTGAAACTCGCTGGCTTTGGTTCTGACTATTACAGCGATCCGGCTGAGTACGGCGGGTGGACCAATGTCTCCGGAAACGGTGATGCCCTGCAGGGGGAGTTGGACAAGTTCCGCAAGGAGGACCGCGTAGCGGACCTCGAAACCAACTACGGCGCGGCTTATAAAGGCGCGTTAAAGGAACTGGCGTCTCACCAAGGAAGTAGCTGCCGCGGCATCGTGTTCTTTACCGATGGCAAGTACTACACCGACGCCGAGGCCAACGATCTCCAGGGTGCACAGGACAAGCTGTGTGAGGTCAATTCCTCTGTCACCGCCTTCCGTAACTCCAATATCCGCCTCTTTAACGTGGGACTCGTTCCGGCGGCGGAAGCCCAGGACCAGGTCCGCCAGCTCACCCGCATGGCGGAGGGGGAAGACTGCGGCCAGGGTGCGCCGAATGGTGCATTCTTCGACGCGGGTGAGGACCCGGCAGCACTGTTCGCGGCCTTCCGTAACCTCATCCCCACCTCGGGTGGTGTAACCAAGGACGGCAACTTCAAAGACCAGTTTGATTTCGTCCTCGATGACTCCGTATCCCCTGTGCGTTTGTCAGCAGTACCGAAGAACTCGGTGGGTGAGGACGATCTCATCCCAACTCTGACGGGCCCCGATGGCGAAACCGTGGAACTCAAGCCGGATACCACAAGCGTCGCTGGTGCGAAGGTCTCCGTGACGGAGAACAACAAGCTGCCGGGCATGGTTGATATCGCGATGGAAAAGGACGGCGATTCCTGGGCAGGCGCGTGGACTTTTGGCTACAAGGTGGCAGAGGGGACCGAAGGCGAGTACCTCGCATCCGTTGTCATGGTGCCGGGCCTTAACCTGGACCTCAAGACGGAAGATGGCGCCAAGGTAGAAGGCGGCATCAACTCTGACCAGGTTTTGAAGGGACAGTTGGTCGATGGCCACGGCGAGCCCCGTGCGCTGGAGGGCCAGGGAACCCTTCATGCGGAGTTCGTGCCGGAGGATGGTTCCCCGGTTACCCTCGTGGACAATGCCCCCATCACCGATGGGCAGCCAGTAGACATTCCGCTGGAGAAGGTGGAAAACGCAGCATCCGGTCAGCTCGTGACCCGCGTGGAAATCACCACCAAGGACACAGGTGAGCGCCCGGGTTCGAAGCTGGACCCCATCAACGCGGAAACGCCGCTGACGGTTACCCCGGTCAATATGCCGACTGTGGGCTCGGCGCAGACGATCACCATGACGGAGAAAGAAGTTACTGTCGACGTCCCGGTGACCGGCCCCGGCAAGGTATGGGTAGCAGACCAGACCGTGGATTCCGCTGACGGGATGCTCCCCTCGGGAGTTCCTGCCGTTGCGGTGAGTTCCAAGCACAACTCGGAGGATTCCGCGCTGGAGCTCTCCAAGGACGAAAAGGCGACCATCCCGGTGACGTTGAGCGTTGAAGAGATGGCGGATGGCCCGCTGCGCGTGGATCCGGTGATCAACCTGCAGTCTGCTGAGGATAACCAGCAAATGGAGCTGCCGCTGACGCTGCAGGGTTCCATGACTGCGCCACTGAGCAAGTCCGCTTTCGGCCTCTCCTTTGTCCTCGCGGTGTTGCTTGCGCTGCTGATTCCGCTGGCCATCTTGTACCTCATGAAGTGGGTTAGCGGCCGTATTCCGGAAAAGCCCCGAATGTTTGCGAAGACCATCCCGGTACGCCGCGAGGGCGCTAACCTCGTGCGCACCGACAATGGCCGCCCGTTCGCGGTGTCCAAGGAAGAGTTCCAGGGCGCTGTTCCGGTAGAGACCACCGGACGCTCTGCTCGCTTGGGCAGCAACGATGCCAAGGTAAAGATGGGGCTGAGCCCGTTTACCGCCGCCTACGTGGAGGTCCAGCGCGATGGCACTATTTCCGGCAAGGGTAAGAAGTCCGGCTACCGGGCAGTTCTGCCGCTTGCGGTGCAGAACACGTGGTTCTTCGTGGGCAACGAGAAGGACCGCGATTCCGGTGAGATTGTCATGACCATCGATACGCTGGCCCAGGCCAGCGCGTATGACGAGATGTCGAAGGAGATCAGCCGCCAGGCCCTGCAACTCTTTGACCAAGTCGAATTCCCTGCCGAGAAGCCCGACAAGGCACAGACACCGCCGCAGTCCGGCCAACCGGGGCAGCCGGTCCAGCAGAACCAGCCTGGCTCCCAGCCGCCGAGCGGTCCGCCGCCGCAACGTGGACCGCAGCAGGGTGCTCCGCAACCTGGTGGATTCGGCCAGTCCCAGCCTTCCGGCCCGTCACCTCACGGCCAGCAAGGGCGTGCGAACGGGCCGGGAAGCCCCGGCTTCGGCGGAACGCCAAACGTTGGCGGTGGCACCGGGGTTGGCGGTGGCACTGGCTTTGGTGGGGGCTCTGGCTTTGGTGGGGGCTCTGGCTTTGGGCAACCAGGCCAGCAGCGCCCGGGTAATCCTGGTAACCCTGGTACCAACGGCGGCTGGCCCCCAAGCCCGGGTTTCGGCTCCCGGGGCTAAGCCGGTAGAGCAGTACACAACAGCCATAAACAGCACAGAAGCGAACCTCCCCTTCGAAAGGTAGTTAAAGATGAAGAAGTTCCTCGTCGTCGGTTGCGGTGGCTCCGGCGCCAAGACACTGGCGTTCATGATGGATCAGCTCAAGGCCGAGCTGCGAAGCATTGACCCGGACATGACCGAGCTGCCCAAGGCATGGCAGTTCGTCAACATCGACGTGCCGCTCGAAGAGGAGGCTGGACCGCAGAAGCTGCCGAATGTAACCCAAAACGGTGGCCACTACGTGGGCATTGGTGCGCGCCAGAACTACAACTCCTTCGACGAAGGCGTGTCCAGCACCCTGGGCCGTGCCGGCAAGCTCGGTGAGATTGCAACGTGGGCCACGCGCAACCCCTCCACCAACGACGTGAAGCTGGCTGATGGTGCCGGCCAGTATCGCGCGATTGGCCGCATGCTGACGCTGCCGAATCTCAAGAAGATCCGCCAGTCGCTTAAGGAAGCGGTGGACGAGATGTTCACGCAGGAGGCGATCCAGGAGCTCAACCGTCTTAACTACAAACAGACCAAGCTGGATTCTGATACCGGTGATTCCCAGCCGGTTGTCCTCGTTGTCTCCTCCATGGCGGGTGGCGCGGGCGCCTCGATGTTCCTGGATGTGTGCCGCGTGCTCACTACCATCCCGAACGTGAACCCGCAGGGCACCCTCATCTTCATGTACACCCCGGAGATCTTCGCCGATAACAAGGCGGATGACATGGCCGGTGCATGGCCGAACTCGCTGGCCATGTTCGGTGAGGTCGTCGCCGCGCAAATGGGTAATGCCTACGAGCATGACCGCGCCATCTTCGAGGCCTTCGACATGGGCACCCCGCCGGAGGGGCAGACCTTCGGCCGTATTTTCCCCATCGGTTCCAAGATGGGCACCACCAGCGCTCGCTTCGGCGATGGTTCCGCCATGTCCATCTATCGCGGCCTGGGCCGCGCGTTGGCGGGGTTGATGGCTTCCACCAAGGCCAGCGATAACCTCGTGTCCTACGCGCTGACCAATACTCCGGCCGGTGACGGCGGCCGCCGCTTTTTCGGCTGGGATCGCCCAGACGGGACGCCGTGGGGTCGCCTGCCCTGGGGTTCGCTGGGTTATGCCCAGGTTTCGATGGGCCGCGACCGCTTTGCCGAATACTCTTCCCAGCGTCTGGCCCGCAGCGCCTTCGAGCGCCTCTTCAACGGGCACCTCGACCCGCAGAACCCCGAGGCCGGCGAGATGCAGATTGCTAAGAAGCTGGAGGAGCGTCTGCCCAATGCCTTTAGCTCTATGACGCTTGATCCCTCCTGGGCACAAGGCGGCCAGATTGATAGCGGCACCGTGTGGAATTGGCTCAACAGCGTCTTTGGTGGCCAGGCCCAGCAGGCCGCGGATAGTGCTGCGAAGCACCTGCAGAACTTCATTCCGGTGGGCCAGGGCCGTAACGTCAACGAATGGCGTGAAGAGTTCGAGGGCAACATGGCCGATCCTCGCAATGAACAGGCCATCGCATCTGTTCTGAACAATGCCGCCTATGACATTGTTTACCGCTACGCCAACTTCTTCAGCGATGGTGTCCTCGCCACCGTGGAGTCGGAGCTCGCTGCGGTGGGCGTGCCCTATGTGCGCGAGATGCTCTCCAAGATCACGGACGTGCTCACCAACTCCGACCGCCTCCTGCCGCGCCTGGCTGAGTACTCCGGCTACTACCAAAACACCCGCGTGCTGGCGAAGCCAGAAGGCGCGGACCCTATCCTCAGCCCGTTGACCGGCAAGGGCCAGATGACGGACCCGACTCCTACGGTCAATGCTCTGATGGGCCTGTACTTCAACCAGTTCTACAGCTACGCCCTCATGGCCATTGCTCACCTGCTCAAGGATGTCCTGCAGGACTACGCCGATGAGAACCTCTTCCACCTCAAGCGCGAGCTGGGAGATGCCCACGCGGTGCTTGAGAAGGCCGTGTCGAAGCGCCCGGAGACCAACAAGTTGGCTGACGTCCGCACTGACGAGGTCAACTCGTGGCCGACGGAGCTCGATGAGGTCGTGGAAACCCGCTTCAAGGGCGCCGAGAACGAAATCATGCTGACCGACGTCAACAGCTTCATCTCGGACTACCGTGACCAGATGCTGCGTACCATCCAGGGCCAGCAGTCCACCTCGGATGTCACTAACTACGAGCAGGCTTATCCTTTCGCGGTGCGTGCGGTCATCCGCGGTGAATGGGAATCGCTCGATGCGGCCCAGGCGCCGAATGACACCCTGGCCCCGCAGAAGCGCACCAATGATGCTTACTCCAACCGTGCTGGCTGGGTGTCCAAGTACCTCTCGCGCCATCCGCAAAGTGGTGAATCCCGCGAATCCCAGCGCGCGCACTACCGCGCCAAGATTCGCCCAACTGATTTGCTGGAGCGCTCGCGCCAGTGGATTAACCGCCGTGATTATGAGTTCCAGAAGTTCAACTCGGTGGATCTGCGCCGCTACCTCACCCTTACCCCGGATATCAACGAGGTCGAGCACGCGCAGCGTCAGCGCCGGTTCGTCGAGGCTTTCCAGCTGGCCCTGAGCTATGCCCGCCCCTTGGCTGCCGTCAACGATGACATGGTTCAGCGTATCCACGGCAAGTCCGTGCAGTACACCTACTCCTTCTCCGATATCCCGTTTGCGGAGCTGGGTTCTGCGGAGACCGGCATTGCCTCCCAGCTGGAGTCGGTGCTTAGCCGCCCGGAGATTGACGGGCCTTCCACGGTGGCTCTGCGCAACTCGCTGAACATGTCAGACCACGTTCAGCACATCGAGATCTTCGGTTCCTACCCCAACTACTCGCCGATCGTCTTCTCGTCCATGTTTAACTACATCGCCAAGGACATCGAGAAGCAGGACAATTTCGACGGTTCCTGGTGGTCGGAGCGCCGCACCCGCCCGCTGCCAGCAGCCCTGCCGCTGACGAAGACGGAGCGCCAGGCCATGGTGGCCGGCTGGATCATCGGACGCATTACCGGCCGCGTTTACATCTCCAACGCCGATGCAGCCAACGCAGCGGCCCACATCTTCGATGACACGGATGGCGGCGTGAATGGATGGGTTGATTTCCCAGACCCGCTGCTTATCTCGCCGCGCCGCATGATCAAGAAGTCTGACTGGATGCCTTCGGTTCTGGAGTCCATCTTCATCGCCTACGCGAAGGTGCAGGAAACCGGACACTATGGTTTTGCCTCTTCGCTCTACCCATACCAGCTGTTGCGCGGGCTTTTCGACGACGGCCTAGACTTCGCCCACTCCGGTGCGTCCACGCACCCGGTGGTCCACCGCCTCGCGCAGTTCTTGGCATCCGGTGAAGCCCCGAACCGTGGTGTTATGGGTACCTCCATCCAGGACCGCTACGAATCCTTCGTGGAGGAGCTGGATAAGTTCGCCCGCGGCGCAGATCACTTCGTGCCGGGCCACACCAACTCCTTGCCGGGACAGGGACGTAAGGAAAAGCCCTTTGCGGAGGTACGCTCCCGCGAAGTCGCCTCGCATACGCCGTACTACCGTGACTTGGCGCTAGACGTCATCGAGATGGTCCCGGTCATCCGCAACTACCTGAATCAGGCCAAAACGGTGGCGGAGAACCCCGTCGCCCAGCCTGCCCCGCAGGTGCGCAGCTCCGATTCTGGCTTTGGCCAGGACCTCGCTCCGGAATTCAACCTCAACGACCTGGATGACACCTTCTAATGACGAACGTAATTATTTTCGGACACGGCGCCACCGCGGATGACATCCGCTCCCGCCTTTGTGACTTGCGTGCGGTCGGCCTGCTGCAGGACTTCCTCTGGATCGACTATGCCCACCCCACCAGTGGAGCTGTTGTGCGCTCCTTTACGGAGGAGGGCACGGCGCGCTTGTCGACGCTCGACGAGGCCCTCCGCAGCTTCAGCGGGGACGTCCTCCTCGCCACCATTGACCCGATGGATGCGGAACAACCGCAGGACGTCGACAAGCTCACGGAGTGGGTCGGGGCCGTCGACCAGCGCCTGATTCAGGCCTCCAACCTGCGCGTGCGCCTGTTGTTGTCAGCCCTTCCGCGCGAGAGCGTGGACATCGCGCCGCTGCAGGGCTGGAGCAACCTCGTGCTCTCCCCAGAAGAGGGCGGGACCCCGGCCTCCTCGCGCATTCGCCCGATCAAGCGCACCGCAGATGGCTTCGAGCTTGCCCAGTTCGCAGCCCCGGCCGTAGCCAGCATCTTTGGTTTATGGCGCGGGATGCCCGAGCCGGCCGTGTTGGATCCAGAAACTCACCGCGTCATCGAAACAGGCGACCGGCAGCGCTTCCGTCTGGTGCGCGCCTTCCACCGCACCATCGATGCCAGTGATATCGAGGACAAGGTCAGGAAGGCCGTTTTCGATCCCAGTCAGCGCTTGCCGCAGCCGCAGGTCAATAACATTTCGCGCGCCGTGCACTACGCCAATCCGGAACAGCTGACGGATCAGTGCGCTCAGATGTTCATCAACCAGGAGATTTCCCCGTTGGTGAGCGCTCCGACCGCTTATGAGGAGCTGCAATCTCACAAGGTCAGCGGCTGGGCGGCGCTGAAGGATAATCTGCGCCTGTACTGGTCTACTGTGGTGGGCAAGCCGCAGGATTGGGTCGAGGGCCAGCGCGGTGCGATGAACAAGAACGCCGCCACCTTCCTGCAGAAGATGCTCTATGGCCAAGACTCCAGCGTGGAGGTTGTCTTGGCTGGGCACTCCGGCAAGGGCAGTGGCGCAACGAGCGTCGACGAGCTGCGCCAAGCCAGTGAGCACACCATGCGAGTCGCCCGGGAGCAGCACTTTTCCTTGGGCCAGGAACCGCAGCTCTCGCGCACGTGGGAGGCCTACCACGACTACGCACTGGGGCTTGTCGACGGTTCCTGGCGCGACAGCATCGATACCAAGGGCCTGCGCAATAACCAGGGCAACATGTACATCGTGCAGTACGGTGGCCAGTCCGTGCAGGATGTCAGCGCTTCTTTTGAGGGCTTCCATCCGCTCATGACCAGCACGTTGGGCTATACGCACGAGTCCCAAGCAACCGTCGCGCCTTTCGATCCGGTGGGCGCTGAGCGTTTTGCCGCCGACATCGAGTACACCAGCCAGCAGACCCGCAATGAAGCGGTCAGCCGCAAGAAGCACGAGTTTGCCTCCTGGCGAGCGAAGAACAGCACCACCTTCGCGTGGAAGGTAGGCCAGGGCCTCTGGGATAAGCTGGGGCACGCCCAGCAGAAGTACCGCGACGCGCACGCCAAGGCGCGCGAGCTGCAAGAACTGGCCAATAGTTTCCAGGCGCGTGATTTCAACGCGGAGAACAAAGCACTGACCCGGAAGCTGCGCACGATGTGGATCGTCCTCTTCGTGGTGCTTGCCCTGATGACCTACATGGTGGCTGGCCGCTATAACCCGGACTTGCCGCTGGGTGAGTACCTGCAGTGGTTCGACTGGCCGTGGTACGTCGTGGGCATCATCGTGGTTGTTCTTCTTTTCCTCGTGTGTTCTTGGGCGGTCTTTACCAAGGCACAGCGTGAGATCTTCGACTACGTGCAGCGGCGAAAGCTGCTGAACCGCAACCAAGAGATCGCCGCGCAGAATCTGGCCACGGCCTCTGCGGAGATCTCCCGCATCTCCAACGCTTATAACCAGTTCCTGAGCTGGTCGGCGCTGTTGGGCCGCGCGATTTACGCGCCCTTTGGGCGTAAGGAAACGTCGAGCGATCACCTGCGGACGCCGCAGTCGGGTCTTCCGGAGAATGCCCGCATTGCCCAGGCCGTGCTCAACCGTGACGATGCTGTGCGCATGACGGATGAAATCCGCTCCCATATTTTCCAAACGGAGTGGGCACACCGTTCGCTTAAGTCACTGCTCGATGACATGAATGACACCTTTGAGCGCAACCGCACCGGCCACTCGGCTGTGGCCCTCAATGAGATGTGGGGAATGGCTGGCCTCGGCTCCAGCACTGCGTTGGATAACCTGTCCCGCAGCCTTGACCACCCCTACATGCAGGACCGCGATCACAAGCAGCAGGAATGGCAGAAGGTCATCACGGATCCGCGCATGACCCGCAGCTTGCAGCAATACCTCAGCCGCGTGACCTTCCGCGAGGAAGGCGGAAGTCGCGTTCAGAGCACCGCCGAGTTCCTCGACGGCATGAACCAGGAAAAGGGAGCCCTCCAGGCCTTTAGCCCGAATGCGCTTACCAGCGCCGGTGGTGCTGAAGGATATACCGAAATCGATGGCTCCCGCACGCGCATCGTCGAGGTAGACAGCCAGACTGCGTTGACCAGCCAGCTCTCGCGCTCTGTGACGGTGGTGCAGTACGGAAAGATCACTGATTTCAAGTACTTGATCCCCGACGCGGCGTCGAGTGCCCCGTCCTTTGTGAATCCTGCGGATCTTTCACTCGACGACCTGGATGACATGGACCACATGGGCTTTAAATCGCCGGTGCAGGGGGATAACCAAGGGCCGACTACGCAGCCGCCGTTTGGTCGGCCGGAGGCACCGGACCTCTCAGACCTCGACGAAACTTTCTGACGAGACCTCCTTAAGGAACGTTGATGACACACAACCCGAAACCTTCGATCACGGATATGCCGCTGAGCGAGCTTAAGTCCCTGCACCAGCTCAAGCGCGTGAGCGCCGATGATGTGCGCGCGGCCGTATCGGCGCCGTTTAGGCAGTTCGCCGAACAGATTGCCGCCGCGTATAACGGCGAAGAGGTGGCCCACCCAGAGCTGAGCGCACAGGCGCGCAACGCCGCAGTGGCCCAGGAAGAACGTGCCGCGCAGGAACGTGCCGCGCAAGAACGCGCGGCACAGGAAAAGGCAGCGCAGGAACGCGCGGCACAGGAAAAGGCAGCGCGAGCCGAAGAACAAGCCCGCCAGCGGGAACAGGCACAACGTGCCGCTGCAGCTAGTACCGCAGCAGGTGGCGTGGCGCAGGCAGGCTCCGCGCCTCAACCAGAACCGGCACAGCCAGCGGCACAGCCGCATGATTTCTTTGCCGAGTGGGAGGCACTGCAGGCCGAGGAAGAACAGAAGACCCAGGTCAACGAAGAGGACTACATCACTATCCCGGGCTTTGGGATTAAGGCGGAGTATCAGTTCCGCCAAGACCCGAACTGGGAAGCTCCCGGCATCGAATTTGAAGTTGAGGTGCCGCAAGAGGACGCGCTGGCGCAGGATTCTCACGAGGACTTTGGCTATGGCATCGAACCAGAACCGGAGCCGGAGGACAACGACCTTCGCCATCCGGTGCGCCTGTGGTGGCCCGAGCTTGAGCACTCGCCGGATGAGGTGGTGTTCTACCGGGTAGTCGCCGATGATTCAGAAATGGTGGCCTCCCCGGATGCCGGTGACACCCTCGTTTACACAAAAGGAACTGCCTACCGTGACCACACCCCGGGCGAGGCAGGTCTGCGCCACTACGCGGTGTGGGCGTATAAGGGACGGGATCTTCGCGAGCTCATCAATAGCCAACCGGTATTCATGGGAGACACGGGCGTGGTCTTCCCACCGGTGAACGTCCAGGTATCCACCATCAAGGGAGCCATCCAGGTGTCCTGGGACCTGCTACCGGGGCACTCGAGCGCCATGGTTTATGCCTGCCGGGACAGCGAGAAGGAAAAGCTCTCCCCGCGCTTCGAACAAGACGTGGATAGCAGCGGGCGCAAGGCCACCATTCCGGTGCAGGAAGCCGGGCAGACCGTCGTCATCTCGTTGCTGGGCCAAGCGGAGTTCCACGGCGCTACCGAGCAGAGCCAGGACGAAGTTGCCGTCCAGCGCTCCGTGAAACTTGCCAGCGAGCTGGAGAAGCTGGAGCTCTCACGCTGTGAGCGCCGCAGCGAATACGGACAAGACAGCATCGAAGTTGATTGGTACTCGCCCAAGACCGGCGAGGTAAAGATCTATCTGACACCCAACGCCCCGCAGGCGGACCTTCGCACGTCCGCGGTGCCAAAGACGTACGTCGAAAGTGCGCTATCGAGCGCCATCAGTGAGACCCGTGGAGTGTCTGAACCGGGCTCTTTCCAAACCACCACGGTGCCGTGGCCGCCGGATTGGTACGAGGTCTACATCACCCCGGTGAACTTTAACGACGCGGATGCCTGGGTGGGCGAATCCAAAGTGCTGCAGCGCGTGCAGTCCATTGAGGATGACCAGTTCCGTCTCATCGAGCGCGTGGACAGCCAGCTCATTACATTTGATTGGCCGAAGGGCGCGACGGCAGTGGAGTATTCCACTAATCGCGAGCACGATCAGATCCGCGAGGAGGATTACGACCTTCAAGGAGGAATCCGCCTGCACCTCGATCAGCACGGAGATACCGTGCGCCTGAAGCCTTATGCGGTCTTCGCGGGCAAACGCACTGAGGGCAATGAACGCGTGATTCAGTACGAGGGCCTGCGCCCAGTGACCTATGACTTCGAGGTTGATTACGCTCAGGGCCAGGTCGGGGTGTTCCTCTGGAGCTTGGGCAATGGCGACAAGCGCCAGTTCTCCTGCCAGGTGGTCTACCGTGCTGACCGCCTGCCGCTCTTCCCCGAAGACGGCGAGGCACTCGGCATTGTGGAGACCAACCTGCAGAGCACCACACACGTGGCTCAAGGACTGGGCCCGATGCGCGGGCAGTACCCAGATTTCACGGTGTCAGTTGGCGAGCGAATTCAACGTAGGGGATTCATCCGTCTGTTCGCCGTCGAGGGCTTTGATAGCCAGGTCGATACCTCTTTCGACAGTTTCGGCGGTGAGGACGTCTTTAGTAGTTTCTCGGAGAGCTACAGCGATGCCTCCTCCACGTTGAGTGCATTGGATAAAGCCGTGGTGGTGGAAGGCGATGTGTCTTACAAGTTGATGCTGCCCCCACCCGTGCAGAACCAAGCTCCCAGCTATGACCCGCAGTACGGCCAACAAGGATATGAGCCCAACGCTTATGACCAGCACAACTATGGCCAGGATTATTCTCAAGACCAGTACTTCCAAGGAGGCCAGTAGTTATGGGCGGTGCCTTTAGCTATGCATCTTTTTCCCGCGCCAATGGCCGTGCCGGTGGTTGGGGAGTGGGCCAGAAGGCCGGCGATATTACCCAGGAGGAGCTGGCTGAGCTGGTGTCCTTCGTGCCGACTTCGCTCAACAACGGCACGACGATACCGGATTTCCCTTCTGCCCAGCAGCGCGCGGAGCTGGTCCGCCGCACAGCGGTTTTTGCTCTCACTCCTGAGGCGGAAAAGTGGGTCACTATGGTCTCCGTCCCCGCAGGCCTAGATGCGACAGGCCGCGGCGGAAACGTCTTCACCTACACGTCCATTTCGCGCACGGGCACTCCGCCGGCGCCGGCGACGGTCCTGTTTTCTCCCGATATCCCAGCGCCTTTTTCCATCTACGAGGTGGACAAAGTCCAGATTCCGGCCAAGATCTCGGCGCGCGGTCCGTTGCACTCGGATGTGTTGCTGGAGGAGTTTCTGGATGGCGAATTCCGCTATCCAGAGAAGCTGCCCGCACCGTTTAAGGCGGTAACCCCGAACCCGAACCCCAGCTTCAATCGTGCGTTGGTCACCGCCATGGCGACGGTTTTGAATTCCCGCAATGGCCTGGTGATTCTCGTGGCGCCCGATAATCAGGCGGCGCTGTGGATTGCCGCCACCGCCCGCGAGGTGGGGGAGGATGGTTTCGGGTTCTCCACTTTTGAGAAGGCCGCCGCCATCAACGAGTTTCCGCTGAGTACGTCCACCATGCTCGTGGTACCGCCTAGCGAGAAGCAGCGTCTTAAGGAAACCGCGATCCCCGGCAATCCAGTCGTGTTTGCACTTGATGAGGCCCTGCCCGATGTCAGCGCGTACGAAGCACGTGCTGCGGAAGAAACTGAGGCCGTGGCCCCGGAGTCGCAGCACGAGCAGGCCGAGCAGCGCACGGGTGCAGCACAGGAACCGGAAGAGAGCGCTGCAACAGCCAGCAAGCCTGAGAAGAGTGCAGCACTCAGCTTCGACGACTCCTGGGGCGAAGACCCAGCTGATTTTGGAGCGCCTATCCCAGACGCCTCGCCTTTTGCGGCCCCGGGTCATGGCCCTGCGGGTATTCCGCCGAATCCCCTCGATACCCCCGCGCCGAGTACGTCGCAGGAGAACCCTTTCGCCACGACAGTAGAAACGGCGCCGTCGCCAAGTGCAGAAGCCGCACTAGCAGCTGAAGAAGCACATCCGCAGCCGGCAGCGGCATCGGGTGGCAACGCCAATGTTCCTGGGCTCAGCGCCGAGGAATGGCATAGGCTCAAGGATTTCGATCCGCGCTGGTGGATCGAGCACCTTGATACCAACCGCGGACGCGCCATCCAGTTGGCTTACCTCGACAGAAACTCGTTGGGTGAGGGGCTGGACAAGTTACTGATGTCCGCAATCGTTGCCTCTTGGGTGTTCTATTTCCCGCGGGACTTCAACCTCCTGGCAGAGGATGCGCTGCGGCTCTGGGAGGACCGCGAGCTCGAGCACATCGCGCACCTCACCGCTATGCATTTTGCAGGAACATTCGTGCCGGAGCATTGCGAGCGCTATGCCACGGGGCGCGTCGCCATGGTGCTGGACCGCACGACACAGTTGCTCGCGGAGCGCTCGGCGCGCGCGCAGCAGCAACCCGCCCCATCGCATTTTGCGCAGCATACAGCGTGGCAGCACCGTGGAGCAGCTCACGGAGGACTAGGCGAACACGGTCGAAACATGGGATTCCACGGAAGGTAAGAGAAGGGAAGAAGCGTCATGGCTAAATACACACTGCGGGACGGAGAGTCCCGCCGCATCGGCTCAGACGGCATCCTGCGCGTTGAAGCCTTCGAGATGGGAACTGGCGGCGCCTCGATGGAGCTGGCGATTATGGGAGAAGGCGTTGATGCCGTGCGCGTCCACGACCTCTCCATCATGGTGCACTCCCTGCCTGAGCGCGCCACCATCGTCGTACGCCCCAAGCGGAATGGGACCTTCGGCCTGCGCAGCGAGGTGCGCCTGACGGTAAGCAACGCCGGTGATTCGGTGACGTTCCCGCGCGTGCTTATCGACGCCGCCGAGGACTCCGCCGAACGCCTCGCCGAGGTCACCCCGGAATCTGGGAGCTACCTCTTGGAAGCATTCGGCACGACCGAGGGCGCCGGAATCACAGATTCCGCCCGCGAGGTGCGCTCCAAGATGCGCCGCGCGGAGCTGGACGTCGCTGGCCTCGATGATGTCACCGTGGTCATCGATGGCTCTGCCTCCATGCAGGTCAACGTCACTCCGAAGATCATTGAAGCGGCCGCTAAGTACATCGATGCGCTCTCCGATGCTTTCCGGCACTTCCGCGCCACTGACGGGCAGGACAGCATCGAGACCCATAAGGTGGATGAGCTCACCCGTTTCATCGCGGGTGTGATTGATAGTGGAGCGGAGCGCGTAGGCCAGCGGCCGTGGCGCTTGCCGACTCTCACCTCCACGTCCTCGCTGGTCATCTACGTCACCGATTCTCCCGTGGCCTCCATGCTGGAGACCCAGGTGCCCACCGTTGTGCTCATCACCAGTGCCATCGGCCGCCAGGAGCTCGAGCTCGCGCGCATCAACGGGACTCCGGCTCATGTGGCGTATGCGGTGATCGATGGGGACGTCGTCAAGCAGCTCGAATCCGGCGCCAACACGGAGCTTTCGGAATTGACTGACCGCGTCACCGCCATGCTGAAAGAGAGGAACTAATGAGCCAGGCACGTTGCCCATGGACCTTTAAACCGCTCGAGGACGGTGTGACGGTGAGCCCTTACACCAACCGAGAGCTGCCGCAGGGATGGACCGACGCCGTGACACATTGCGTGGCCATGGCCGGTGCGCGTAACTCCGGTAAGTCGCTCTACACCGCGGTGATGATCAAGCAGCTCAAGCAGCTGGCGCACAAGCACAACCGCTCCGTGCAAGCGGCGGATGAATCCACGCGCGAGCGCTACGCCGAGGTTTATGAAAAGCCGCTCTTTGAGGAGATGCGGGCCATGGACCCCACACCAAGTGCGGTGGCTACCGACGCCTACCAGCGCGATCCGCTGATTTTTGAGCTCGGCAAGTGGCCGGATGGGCAGGGATACGAGCGCATGAATTACTTGGTCTTCCGCGACGTTGCGGGCGAGGACTTGGAGAACCCGCCGGAGAACGAAGCCGACCGCGAAAATCTTGCGTTCTTCTCCCATGCGGATTTGGTGATCTTCCTCTTTGACCCGCTGCGCGTGCAGCAGATTCAGGACTTTATCCACGGGCTGATCCCCAATATTGGTGAGCTCGGTGCGGATTCCTTGCGGGTCCTGGATAACCTGCTGGCGTTGCTCGACACGGATACTCCGCCGCCGCTGGCCGTGACCATCTCGAAGTTCGACACAGTGCAGAAGCTGGAACAAGTTGATGACGTGCGCTGGAAGAAGCTCATGGCCAACCGCGGCTCCGCCTTCCGCCGGGATACCGGGTGGAATTTCCGCGATTCGGACCGCTGGATGGTTCACCTCGAAGCCGAATCGTTGTTGCGCTTCTTGGGTGCCAACGACCTCATCAACAAGATCTATTCGGCAGCGCCGAGTGGCGGTAGTTTCTTCGTGACCTCCGCGTTGGGTGAGGCCCCGACGGGCCGCCAGCTAGCCCGCAGCGGCATTGCGCCCTATCGCGTGCTGGATCCCATTCGCTGGTTGCTGAGTCAACGCGGCGTCTTTGCTGAGGATGTGTCATGACCTTCGGCAACCCGCAGTCCCCAGGAACCCCACAGCCGGGCTCGCCTGCCGCACCCGCGCCGGACTATCGCTATGGGCAGGTCAGCGACACCGTCCGCCAGGCCCGCCGCGCGGCCGATATGAAGGCGCAATGGGCACCGTGGCCGTTGAAGATCGCAGCGGTGCTGGAGGTCTTCATCACGAGCTACACCGTCTACAACATCTGCCGGCTCATTGCCTTTGAGAACAGCCCGGCGGCGGTAACCCGCACGGACCAGCTTTCCACCGAGCTGGGAGTAGTGCTCGGCGCGCTGGTTCTCTTGGTGTGTGCCCTCACCACTTATGTGCTGCATGCGCAGCAATCCGCGCGGATTGCGTTGACCGTTATCAGCGCCATCGTGGTGCTGCTCATCCCGGCAAGTTCGGTCATGCCCGCGTCGATCGCTTCGGCGGTGGTCATTGTGCTGCTGTGGCTGCCGGCGAACCGGCAGTGGTTCGGCGGCCAGGCGCGATGAGGCTAGGCCTCGTGCATCTCGGGGCCTAGGCCTTCTTGCGTAGCTCCTCGAGCGCGCGGACATTGTGGGCCTTTTCAAACAGGTTGTACGCCAAGAAGTACATGCTGCGAGCGAGGTCGGCCTTGCCGGTGGAGGCGTGGCGATCACCTAGGAGCTCGGCGACTTCCGCGAGAGCGTTGTGCTCCGAAGGCGTCGTGGCCTCGGTATCAGGGTGCCGGTCTAAGAAATTGAGCAGAACCTGGGTGGATTTATACATGTCCTGCGCCTGCAAAAGCAGGCTTTCAGAATAAAGGACGGTCCACTTAGCGGACACGGGCAGGCTCTGGAGCTTGAGTGAATCCACGTAGCGTGAGGCCAGGATGTCATAGGCTTCCTCAGGGGCGCGGTGTTGCACGTCGAGGGTCACGGTCTTGAGGATCGAGCGTAGCTCGCCGTCGAGGTCCCCGTAGCGTTGAAACTCGCGGGCAGCAGCGGCGAAGCAGGCCACGCGCTGCTCCATATCCGCAGCGGAGTACTGTGCAGCATCGCTGTAAAAGCGGGCCAGCATCGGTGCCGGGAGCTGCTGGTATTCCTCATCCGCGCGCGCGTTGGACAGGATGGTGAAGGATTGCGCAGCAACGCGCTCGCAGTCGGCGGCAGAGCCGGATGCCCACAGCGCGCCCACGGCGGATTCGAGGATGGTACGGAGGATATCCCCCATCGTGGCCCCTGCGCCGTCGAATTCTCCTGCGGTCACGGCGTCGTTGATAGCCACGAATTCAGCAGCGTGTGCTTTCGCTTCGCCGCTCTTGGCGGATTCTAGGCGCTCTTGGAGCTCGGCCAGCGAGACGTTGTTGCCGAAGCTCGAGGATGGGCTATTGGCGTCGGCTGAAGCATCCACGCTGGCGGGGGCGGACTCGGAGAAGTCCTTGTGGCTTGCTGCGATGCGGGCGGAGGAAATCTCATTCAGCGCCGTGTCATCGCCAGCTGCGGCTGCCTTGGCGGCGAACTTCTCTGCTTCCTCGGTGTCGTTGTGATCCATCCATGCGCGGGCGACGCGAGTATAGCCTGCGGCCACCAGCGATGGCTGTCCGGTCAGCGCGCCGAGTGCGGCAATGGTGAAGGAATCGTCGACGTTCTTGATGGTGCCGGCGGCCACGCGGAGGGTCTCCCGGGCCTCCAAGTAGAGGGCGGCGGGAACGGCATCTTCCAGGCTGCCTAGGAAAGTATCATCTGCGAGTACTCGGCTAATCTGCTCGTCAATGTGGGCGGACTCATCGGTGGGAAGAGAAAGCCCGGGAGCCTGGGCGCGCGCATAGGCGAGCATTTTTTCGGCGTCGGCAGAATCAAGCAGGGGATACGTCGCATCAGAAGCCATGGGGGAGAGTCTAGTAGAGGACTCCGGTGCGCGCGGGGCTCCTCGTAGACTGGTGGCCATGGATTCTCTTAGCCCCGCCGGACGTTACGCCCCGAGCCCGTCCGGCGATCTTCACCTGGGTAACCTGCGTACGGCGTTGTTGGCCTGGCTCTACGCCCGGAGTAGCGGGCGCCGCTTCCTTGTGCGCGTGGAGGACATTGACACGCAGCGCTCCTCGCGGGAGGCGGCGCAGCGCCAGCTGGAGGACCTCGCCGCGCTCGGCCTGGACTGGGACGGGGAAGTCATCTACCAGCAGGATCGCTACGCGGCTTATGAGGAGGCCTTGGCGCAGCTTCCTACCTACGAGTGCTATTGCTCGCGCAAAGATATCCAGGAAGCCTCCCGCGCGCCGCATGCCATCCCTGGGCAGTACCCGGGGACGTGCCGCGAGCTTAGCGACGATCAGCGGGCCGCCAAACGCGCCGAACTCGCCGCCCAAAACCGCGTGCCAGCCATACGCCTGCGTGCCGACGCTTCCTCCTTCACCATCCACGACGACCTCGCCGGCGAGTACACCGGGGAGGTGGATGACTTCATCCTGCGCCGCGGCGGCCAGCCCCCGGCGGATCCGAACCAGGGCATGGACTGGGCCTATAACCTGGCGGTTGTTGTCGACGATGCCTTCCAAGGCGTCGATCAGATCGTGCGCGGCGATGATCTCCTGTCTTCTGCCCCGCGTCAGGCATACTTGGCGCACAAGCTGGGCTATCCGGAGCCGGAGTTCGTTCACGTGCCGCTCGTGCTCAACGCTGAGGGTGTGCGTTTGTCCAAGCGCGATGGGGCGGTGACCCTGCGTCAGCTGGTTGAGGGGCACGGTAGGGATGCGGGGGACGTCGTCAAGCTCTTGGCCCAATCCATAGGGTATGAGGCCTCTTCCGTGCAGGAGCTGTGCGAACAGTTTCAGCCGGAGAAGCTATCGCGGGAGGCCTTCGTCTGGGATGGCGCTGTGTAGCATCTCTCCCTCGCCGGCCGCACAACGGTAGTCTGAGAACAGAAAAACTTAAACGGGGAAAGAAGCGCGTATGGAAGTTTTATTTGTCCTTATTGGCCTGATGCTGTTGACCGTCATTGTCATGGCGGTGGGGGACAAGATCGGGCTTCCCTGGCCAGCGCTTCTGACCATCCTCACGGCGGTGGCGGTTTCGGTATACGCCACTTTTTCGAATGGCACATTCGAGTTCGCCGTACCCGCCGACCTCATTCTTCCGATCTTCTTGCCGCCATTGCTGTGGGCGCTGGCAAGGAGGACATCGTGGGGTGTTATTCGTGAGCAGTGGATGACCATCCTGGCTCTGTCCGTGCTGCTTGTGGTGGCTACGACCCTTGCGGTGGGATTCACCGCTCGCGCATTCATGCCAGGCTTGGGGCTAGCTGCCGCCATCCTTATCGGCGCCGCGATTGCCCCGCCGGATCCGGTGGCCGTCGAGGCCGTGGCAGAACCTGCCGGTATCCCACGGCGCATCATTTCCGTGCTGCAGATCGAAGGCCTGTTTAATGATGCCGCGTCTATTGTGGCCTTCCACCTCGCCCTGGAAGCCGTGACGAGTTCGGGTGAGATGCACGCCGGGGAAGCGGTGACGCGTTTCCTCTACTCCGCGGCTGTAGCCGCCATCCTCGGGCTCGTCGTGGGGCGCGTGTCTTCGTGGTTCGTCGGCGCGGTTCACGAGGTTGTCGCTCGCAACGCCTTGACGTGGGTGATTCCTTTTGCCGTGTATATCGCTGCGGAGGAGCTCGGCGCCTCCGGTGTCATCGCGGTGGTGATTGCCGCGGTGGAACTGCACTCCCGCGCACCGATTCAGGCGGAGGACCGCCTCTCCGGCCAGTCATTCTGGGAGACCGTCGAGCTACTTTTCACGGGTGTGGCTTTCGGCCTCATTGGCTTGACCGTGTTCAGTGCCATCGACGCTGCGGGCGCGGACCTCTGGCATGCGGTCATCATCGGCGTCATCCTGTCCGTTGTTGCTTTCCTCGTGCGCTTGGTGTGGATGTACGCCTTCTATCTCATTAATAGGCGCCGCGGGAAGCCACGCCTGGCGCCGCTGCGCCTGCAAGAAGTGCTGCTTATGACGTGGTCCGGCATGCGCGGTTTGGTGACTCTTGCGCTGGTTCTGTCTGTTCCGAGTGGTTTGAGCTTCTACAATGAGTTGACCGTTATCGCCCTCGTAGTGCTGCTCATGACCATGGTGATTCCCGGCCTGTTGCTGCCGTGGCTTATGCGTCAGCTCGACCTCACCACGTATTCGCAGGCAGCCACGGATAAGATGCGCGCGACCATTACCTCCCGCGCGCGTAAAGCCGGTATCGCTGCGATGCGCGCGAAGTATGAGGAACTGGACCCCGACACTGCGGCAAATATTGCCCAATGGTTTGAGGACCGCCTCGGCGAAGACGAGGATGGTGAGGACGCTACAACTCGTCTGCGCATGGCCATCGAGGCCCGTGAGGTGGCCCTCGCGGCACGGCGAACAGCCCTCGCCGGCGCCCAGCAAGAGTTGCTGCGCCTGCGCCGCGATAGGGAATTCAACCCGATGATTGTGGACGAAGTGCTTGCCGACGTCGACCGGATGTCCCTCGGCGCAAAGAAACACAGTTGAGGGGAGTGCTGATCCGTGACTAAGAATGAGGGCGAGAGGAGCGAATCAATGGACGCCTATGAGTACGCCCAGCTGGAAGACGGCCTGGATTACCTCTACGACTTCTTCGACGCTGACTTGGAGGAGCGCGTGCGCGCCGGGCGTGAGCTGCTGCCAGAAGGCATGGAAGACATTTTGGGCGACCACACCCTGGAAGACTACGTCTGGCTGTGGATCAAAGAACCTGGCCCCCGCGGCTTCCGTCAGTTCTTGCGCGATGGCGGCTATGGCGAGGCCGAGGTGAAAGAGGCTTTCCTGCTCGCCCGCACGGAATGGGGCATGAACACCCCGCCGCACGTGGAGTGGCTCAAGGAAGACGGTTTCGCGGCCCCCGAGTTCGATTAGGGGCGGTTGACCATGGGCGTTCGGTGGGGTGCCCAGCTCGAGTGCCCAGCCGCAAAGGAACCAAAGCACTGACACCTTATGCAAAGCTCCGCATGCAATCACCTGGGGTTTTCCAGCCTGGGCCCCGCAAATGGTGCCTTTACTTTGGTTCCTTTGCCCGAGTGTTTGGGCCAGAAACTGGGCGCGCTGGCGCGTCACGTAGTTAGACGCACTATCGAAACTGTAGGTCCTAAGCGCCCGGCAGTATCTGCTTTGCCACCGACAGGGCCTTTGGGGCGTTCTTTGTTATGGCCTTCCGGGCATCAGGGCTTATAGCTGCAACTGCGACCAGAGCAACGCCGGCAGCAATTGCCCCAAGAGTTTCCTTGTTGAGCTTGAGGGCTTCTAGATTGAACCGTTTGTTGTTTATATCGTGTTCGAAAAGCTTGTTGTCATACCGTTCAAGGCGGTCGAGAGCATCTCGTCTCGCATCTTCACTCGCATTTGGATCTTGTGCAATTTGTGCAAGGAGCCTTTTCGTGAAAGCAATACTGGAGTAAAAGTTGTCTGAGCTTTTCTCGTTACTTGTGGCTGCATTCTGGACGGAGTTGTCCATTGCTTGTGCAAGAGATGCCATCGTATTGGGTGCGGTTGAGAGTAGCGCGGAAAGCACTCCGGAACTAATTTGTCCCTTTTGGATTAGTTGGACAAGAGTTAAAACCTTTTCGCTGCTCATCTGGCGTAAGTCGTCGACCTTTAACGCCTTCTTTAAATCGTCAACCGATTCTATCTGCTCCATATTGATTCCCTAGTTGAGACGCGGTACCTGGTCATTAAGGCATTAACTCCGAAGGGTACCGGCCTCTAGCTTCGAGATAAAGAAGAAGTCCCCTGGATGTCATCATCCAGGGGACTTCCCAATGGCGGAGGATAGGGGATTTGAACCCCTGAGGGATGTGACTCCCGCACGCGTTCCAGGCGTGTGACATAGGCCGCTAGTCGAATCCTCCGCTGGAAAACATTACATGAGCCCCCTAATGAAGCAAAATCGCCAGGTCAGGGCGAAAAACTTAAGAATTTAGTGGCTTGAGGTGGGGAGTGCGCTTGGAAGAGGAGTG
This sequence comes from Corynebacterium sp. HMSC056E09, assembly GCF_001813425.1. Lineage (NCBI taxonomy): Bacteria > Bacillati > Actinomycetota > Actinomycetes > Mycobacteriales > Corynebacteriaceae > Corynebacterium > Corynebacterium sp. HMSC056E09. The sequence goes on along the minus strand of NZ_KV812484.1, from coordinate 24,328 downwards.
GGGAGTTGGGTGGCGGGGGAGCGGTTTGGCGTCGACAAGCAAGGCGCGCTAGGCTAGACCGCAGGATTCCGCGTGGCGTCCATCCTCTGAACTCCCCCAGGGCAGGAATGCAGCAAGGGTCAGGAGGCTCTGGCGGGTGCGCGGGGTCCCCTTTTTGTATGTATGCCTTCACACGGGGGATGTGACGGGGCGTTAGTATGGTTGCCATATGCCCGCACTACGTCCCGGAAGGAAGACGGATGTCTCTTCTTAATCTTGAAAAGTCCGAGCTTGATGAGCTTGCCGCGCAGGTGCGCAAGGACTACGAGGCCCTCAAGGCTGAGGGGTTGGATCTTGACTTGACCCGCGGTAAGCCGTCCAAGGCACAGCTGGATCTGTCTAATGACCTGCTCGTCCTGCCGGGCCGTGGTCACTACACCGATGCCGCAGGCAATGACCTGCGCAACTACGGCAACCAGAAGGGCATCAAGGAGCTGCGCGATCTCTGGGGCAAGCTCACCAACATGGACCCAGAGCTCCTCGTCGCAGCGGACTCTTCCTCCCTGAACATCATGTATGACCTCATCCTGTGGGCCTACACCTTTGGCACCAACAGCTCTGAGAAGCCGTGGTCCAAGGAAGAGACCATCAAGTGGCTGTGCCCCACCCCGGGTTATGACCGCCATTTTGCCATCACGGAGTCCTTCGGCTTCGAGCTGGTTACGGTACCGATGGAAGAAGATGGCCCGGACATCGAAGCAGTGGAGGAACTGGCCAAGGACCCGCAGGTTAAGGGCATGTGGGTTGTGCCGATGTTCTCCAACCCCACGGGTGCCGTCATCTCGGAAGAGAAGACTCGCCGCCTTGCTGCGATGGAGACCGGCGCACCGGACTTCCGCATCGTGTGGGACAACGCTTATGCCGTGCACACGCTGACCGAGGACTTCCCGGAGGTTCTGCCGATTCTGGAGATTGCGGAACAGGAAGGAAACCCGGACCGCTTCTGGGCTATGTCCTCGTCGTCGAAGATCACCTTCGCTGGCTCCGGAGTGAGCTTCTTCGGTTCCTCCGAAGACAACCTCGAGTGGTACCTGGAGCACGCCGGTATCCGCGGCATTGGCCCGAACAAGATCAACCAGCTTGCGCACTACGAGTTCTTCGGTTCCGCCGAGGGCGTGCGCGCGGTTATGCGCCGCCACGCTGCGCTGCTGGCGCCGAAGTTCGAGGCGGTTCTTCGCATCCTGGATAAGAACCTCACCCACCATGAGATTGCGGACTGGACCCACCCCAAGGGCGGCTACTTCATCTCCCTCAACGTGATGGAGGGCACCGCCACCCGCGTGTGGGAGCTGGCCCGTGACGCCGGCATTCTCCTGACCCAGGCTGGTTCGGCGTACCCATACGGCGAGGACGCCAAGGACCACAACATTCGCTTGGCGCCGTCCCTGCCGCCGCAGGAAGAGGTCGAGGCAGCGATGGATGGCGTGGCCACCTGTGTGCTGCTAGCCGCACTAGAGAAGCTGGGGGCATAAGGCAATCAACTCCGACGAGACGGCCTACTGGCTCGACCAGATCATCCCGGCTGACCTCGAGTTCAGAAACGTCGAGGGGCAGCGTTTGGGCTTAGCCTCGCTGGAGGGTAAGCAGTCCCTCGCGGTTACGTGTGGCTTCGCTGATGTCGATACCGGGCTGGCGCATGCCGAGCAGGGGATCGATGTGCGCTGCGAACTGCTTACCGTTGCACGCACCGGCCAACCAGAGGTTGCCGCTGCGGTGAGCGCGGCAGCGGCATTGCTCACAGAAGCCGCAGGGCTGCTTCCCGCGCAGCCGGGCTTACTCTTGCCCAAGCTTTTTGCGGAGGATGACGAGTGCTTCGCTCACTTGAGCGTGCGCCATGGCATGCTCATCGCCCCATACTTGTGGGGTGGACAGACCCCGCAGCTAGCGGAGAAGGAGCGCCTGACGCTGGTGTGCCAATTGCTAATGCTAAGCGACGCCGAGTATGCCTACGCCGTCGAGGAAGGCGTGCCGGCGCTACAACAAGCGGTGGCTGAACAAGGCATCGATCTGCTGGATTGGAAGCGCTCAGAGTGACGTGTCGGGTTGAGACGCTACACTGACTAACCGTGGCTCTTTACCGGAAATATCGTCCAGCAACCTTCGCGGAAGTGGTAGGCCAAGAGCAGGTCACCACGCCTTTGTCCGCCGCCCTCGATGCGGGGCGCATCAACCATGCGTACCTCTTTTCCGGCCCGCGTGGCTGCGGAAAGACGTCGTCGGCGCGCATCATGGCCCGCTCGCTGAATTGTGAGCAGGGGCCAACCTCAACGCCGTGCGGTGTGTGCGATTCGTGCGTCTCGCTGGCCCCGGGCGGCCCGGGAAACCTCGATGTCACGGAGCTCGACGCCGCTTCCCACAACGGTGTGGAGGATATGCGCGAGTTGCGTGATCGCGCCTACTACGCGCCGGCAGAGTCGCGCTACCGCATCTTCATCATCGATGAGGCCCACATGATTTCTGCCTCCGGTGCGAATGCCTTGCTCAAGGTTGTCGAGGAACCACCGGAGCACGTCATCTTCATCTTCGCCACGACGGAGCCGGAGAAGATCATCGGCACCATCCGTTCGCGTACCCACCACTACCCCTTCCGCCTGCTGACCCCGCCGGCGATGAAGGGGCTGCTGGAGCGCACCGTGGCCTCGGAGAACGTCCACGTGGATGACACCGTGTACCCCATGGTCATCCAGGCCGGCGGCGGTTCGCCGCGTGACACGTTGTCCATCCTGGACCAGCTGTTGGCGGGTGCCGGGCCCGATGGCTTGACCTACGAGGTAGCCCGCCCGCTTCTGGGTGTTACGGACGTGGGGTTGCTGGATAACACGGTGGATGCCCTGGCTAACCAGGACAAGGCGGGGCTTTTCCGGCTTGTCGACGATGTCATTGAAGCCGGCCACGAACCTCGCCGCTTTGCCATCGACCTGTTGGATCGCTTGCGGGATCTGATGATCCTGCAAGCCGTGCCCTCAGCATTGGAGGAAGGTCTGGTCTCGGCGCCGACTGATCGCGGGGAAGTCCTTACCGCCCAAGCGCAGCGTTTCTCCGGACCGCAGCTGGCCTACTTGGCGGAAACCGTCAACGAGCGCGTGTCCTCCCTGCGGGGTGCAACGTCCCCGCGCCTACTTCTAGAAATCCTCTGTGCCCACTTGATCGTTGGCTCCGCCCCCGCTGCGGCAGCTGCCGGTCAGGTACCCAGTTCCTTGCCGCAAGGTGCGGGGGCACAGCCTTCCGCACCCGCTGTGCAGGGCTCCGCGCCTGCGCAGCGCCAGCCATCTGCGGTCGCTAGCGCGCAGGATCCCGCTGCCGCCGCCGCGGCTATCATCGCGCAGCGTCGCAGCCGTCAGGCGGCGAAGCAGGAGGCCCAGCAACAGCAACCACAGCAGGCCGAGCGGCCCCAAGAACCAGCCCAGCCTCAAGAGGCGCAGCAACAGGCGCCGCAGCAACAGGAGGCTCAGGAGCAGCAACCTTCAGCCCCCGAGGCCTCGCAGACTCAGGCGCCGGAGCGTCCTGCACAACCGGAAGTGCAGCCTGAGCCGCAGCAGGAGCAGCCGGAACAGCCGCAGCCATCGGAACAGCCTGAACAACAGGAACAGCAACCTGAGCCTGAGCAGCCCCAGGACCTCGCCGCGGAGATTCGCGGGCGATGGTCTGATCTGCGCGCCACGATTGGGCGGCGTAATAAGGTCGCTGAAATCATGCTCGCCGAAGCCCGTGTCCTCGGCGTGCGGGATGAGACTCTCGTCCTTGGACACACCACGGGCGCGTTGGCTGAACGCATCAATTCACCAGGCACCAATGAGGTCATCGTGACTGTCCTCAAGGAAGAGCTCAGCCGAGAACTGAAGGTCACGTGTGTTATCGGTACCGACCCGAAGGCGCACGGTTTCACGGTGCCAGAGCCCACCCAGCGCACCCAGTGGAATCCCAACCAACCGCAACGTGAGGCCGCTGAGCCCGACGAGGAGGCAGAGAGTCCGGCAGCGGAGGAACCCAGCAACGCTAGTGATGATCCGTGGGGCGCGCCGCGCCAAATCGGGCAGCAGGCTCCGTCGTCTGAAACGACGAGGGAACAACCTCAGCCCCAGCACGGTGTGCGCGAGAAGGCAGACTCGCGCCCGCCGGTCGAACCGCAGCGGTCGGAGGCCGCCCCGCGCGGGGCGGCGGTGCCCCCAAAGAGGGAGGCCCGTGGCAGCCAATGGCGATCACGCATCGCTCAGGCGACTCAGGTCGCGGCCCAACGCGATGAAGAGTTTTCCAAGGTTCCCAAGTTTGGCAACGGCGTTCCGCTGCCGCCGGAGCCGGGCCCGGACGAGGGCGAGTTCGAGGCCCCACCGGAGGAGTACGGTCCGCCGGCGGGGGCGAATGGATCGTCGGAAAGCGCAGGCCACACGTCTGTTTCGCCGCAGCAGTCAGCGCCCCAGCATGCGCCCGCACCGCAGCCGGAGTACACCCGCGCGGATGAGGAACGCGAGATGATGGAGGCCGCGCAGAGCGCCGGAGAGATGGACCACCGCAACGCCACGGAGGTCGCCATGGAGCTCCTCGCGCAGGAGTTGGGAGCGCGGCGGCTGTAGCGCGGCATCTGTACACTTGGCGCGTAGTGAAAATAACCGCACGAAAGGACTTTTAGCATGACCGAGAACGATCCGATGCAGCAGGCAAATGACATGAACGAGATCCTGGCGCAGGCCGCTCGCGTCCAGGCTGAACTAGAAAAGGCGCAGAAGGAAATCCTGGCCGCCACCGTCGAAGGCAGCGCAGGCAATGGCCTGGTGAAGGTCACCATGACCGGTGGCGCTGAGCTGCAGAGCATTTCCATTGATAAGTCCGTGGTGGACCCGGAGGACATCGATACCCTCCAGGACCTCATCGTCGGCGCCTTCAAGGAGGCCCACGCCGCTGCTGGCCGCCTGGCGCAGGAGAAGATCGGCCCGCTGTCCCAGGGCATGGGTCAGTCCCAGCAGAACTATGATGGTCCGTCCATCCAGGATGTCTTCGGCGGCAACCAGTAAGCCGCGCGTTAGACTTAAAGGCCGTTGTTGCTCTCTTCGCGGAGGGCGGCGCGGCCTTTTGTTGTGTCTCCAGCCGTCAAGGGTGTGGGGATTGTTGAGTGAGGGGAGCATTGCGTGTTTGAAGGACCACTGCAGGATCTCATCGATGAGTTCTCGCGCCTGCCGGGTATTGGCCCGAAGTCAGCGCAACGCATCGCCTTCCACGTTCTGCATCAAGACCCGGAGGAGATCGATCGCCTCCAGAAGGCACTGGGAGCGGTGCGTGATGGTGTGACTTTCTGCCGCATCTGCTGCAATATTTCCCGCGAGGAAGTCTGCCGCATTTGTGTGAACTCGCAGCGCGATGCCTCTACCATCTGCGTGGTGGAAGAACCCAAGGACATCCAGGTCATCGAGCGCACCGGCGAGTATAACGGCCGCTACCACGTACTGGGCGGCGCGCTCGACCCGCTGGCCAACGTGGGCCCGAAAGACCTCAACATCTCGCAACTGCTGCAGCGCCTCGGCGGCGTACTACCGGACCGAGAGCTTGCGGATTCCACCCCGGAGGTGCCGCTTTACGACGACTCCCCGGACATCACCGAAGTCATCCTCGCCACCGATCCCAACACCGAAGGCGAGGCTACCGCGGCCTACCTCGTGCGCCTGCTACGAGACTTCCCGGGACTGAAGATCACGCGCCTGGCCTCCGGCATGCCGCTGGGAGGCGACCTTGAGTTCGTCGATGAGCTGACGCTCTCGCGTGCGTTGAGCGGCCGCCTGACGGTCTAGCGGCGCGGTGCCTCCGAGCGCCCCTAGCGCTGCGAGCGCGGCGGCTCCGAGGCGTTAAAGCGCTCGGTGCGTAGCTGGTCAATGGCGGGGATGTTCAAGGGCTCGAGTTCGCTGAGTGCGATTCCCATGGCCTTGGCCAGCAACAGGTCCGCCAGCTGCGGGTTGCGCGCCAAGACCGGACCGTGCATGTAGGTGGCGATGACGCTGCCCTGCACCGCGCCCTCGGCGCCGCGCTGGACGGCCCTGTCGGAGAGATCCAGGATGGCAGCGGTATCCGCATTGCCGGTTCCGCGTGTGAGCGTTCCCAGCGGCTGGGCGGCAGGCCCCAGGATGGTGGCACCCATGTGGTTTTCAAAACCGGTGAGAGGCTCGGTGAGCTCAGCGGTGATGCCGGCCTTGGTGGGTTCGGTGGCTACCTCGCCGATGGCGCGCTCGGCCATGGAGGCAGTGGTGGCGTCGATAAGCCCCACGCCATCCACCACGCGGCCAGAAGCACGGAAGGATTCGCCGAGTACCTGCAGGCCCGCGCAAATTGCCAGAATCGGGCGACCTGCGGAGGCAGCGCGGGTGAGGCCACCGTCAGCGATGAGGTGCTCCGCCGCGAGAATCTGCGCGGTGTCCTCGCCGCCGCCGAGGGTGTAGACATCAAAGGATTCCGGCACCGGCTCACCCAGCTTGATGGGGACAATCTCCGCCTCGTGGCCGCGCATGCGGGCGCGCTGGCGCAGGACTAGGGCGTTGCCGTCATCGCCGTAGGTGCCCAGGATGTCCGGGAGGATGAGGCCAATCTGCAGGCTAGTCATTCGAGTGCTCCTTTGCTGCTGCGGCGGTGAGTGCCTTCTTCAGATCGCGGAAGGCAGTGTAGTTGGCCAAAACCTCGATGCGGCCTTCCGGACAGGATTGAATAGCGGCGAGTGGGTCCGCAATGAGCTCGTGCGAGATATCCGCGTAGACCAAACGCACTGCTAGATCCGTGCCGCGCTCGCCGGCTGCCTTGACGGGGATGCCTTCGAAATCCTCGAAGCGTACGTCCCAGAGCCAGGACATATCGATACCGTCGGCCACGTGGCCGTTAGTGGCGATGACCAAGCCATCGGCGTCACGGTCCACCATGGACAGCGCCTCCTGCCAGCCGGCCGGATTCTTGGCCAGCAGCAGGCGGATTTCGCGCTTGCCCAGCGTGATGGTGGAGTAGCGTCCGGCCACATCAACGACGCCTTCGGCAGCGGCGATAGCCTTGTGGCGGTCCACGCCGAAGGCCTCCACGGCAGCGGCGACGGCCTGGGCGGCGTTACCGCGGTTGGCCCGTCCCGGTAGAGCAAGCTTGAGCTTGTCGACGCCCCCCGGGCTCACAATGCCCTCCTCCGTCACCGCCCAGGTGGGGGTGGGGCGGCGGAACTCGCGGCCGTCGGCAAGCGGCTTGACCGCGCGCCAGTCCTCACCGTCACGCACGATGTGGCCGCCGGTGCGCGGACAGGTGACGGATTCGCCCATCCAGCCGGCACCCGCGGACACCCAAATGACATTCTTTGCGTCATAGGCCACGGAGGTCATGAGGACGTCATCACAGTTGGCGATGACGAGCATGTCCGGGTGGGCCTCGACGGCGCCTCGCAGGGCGCGCTCAATCTTGTTGATCTCACCGACGCGATCCAGCTGGTCGCGGGAGAGATTCAGCAGCACGAGCGCTGTGGGGTTGAGGTTATCCGCAACGTGGGGGACATGGAGCTCGTCTACTTCTAAGACAAGATGGCTTGCATCCTTGCCAGCTAAGAGCGCGGAGATGATTCCCGCATCCATGTTGTCGCCGCCATCGTTGGTGGCCACGGTGTGCGTAGTGCGCACGGCTGCGGCGAGCATCCGCGTGGTCGTGGACTTGCCGTTGGTTCCGGTGACCAAGACGGCTGGGCGCTGCTTGGCCAGGTTTTGCATGATAGTGGGGTCAATGGCGTTAGCGATGAGCCCGCCGATCATGCCGCCCGCACCGCGGCCCGTGGCGCGCGAGGCGGTGGTGGCCAACGCCGCGGCGGAGGTTGCAACCGCGGTGCGCGCGGAAGAAAACGCGCTTCGGAAGTTAAAATTCATGCTCCCCAGAGTAGTCGGGGGACGCTAGCTATCGGTGTTGTGGGAGCGGTTGTGTCCCGAGTTTTGCTGGTTCTGCTGGCTACCGTTGCTGCGACGGCCGCGTCCGCCGCGGCGGCGACGCCGGCGCCCTTTGTTGCCGCCCTTATTCCGGTTGTTCGAGTTGGAGTCCGACTGAGCAGGCTTGTCGCTTGCGGATCCGTCGGCCGGGGAGCCCTGGTGTTTCTTCTGCCCTTGTCCTTGTTTAGGGGAGTGCTGGGCGTTGGAGGACTTGCGGCGCGAGCGGCGGCGGTTCTTGTTCGTGGAACGATTGCGGTTGGGCTGCCCACTGCTGTGGCGCTTACCCGAATTGCTCGTTGCGCCGGAGGTGGATTGCTCTTCAGGTTCGGTCGGTTCCTCGATGCGCTCAAGGGCCGCGAGGAAGGCAACATCGGACATCAGCGGGATGTCCTTGCGGTGAGCATGCATGGGCTTGCCCACAAGGTTGGTGGTGATGTTGCAGACCACGAGGGACGTCTCGCGGGAGAGCTTCTCCGAGTAGTTCAGCTCCTCACGGGCCAACGCCGCGATGATGGTGTCGGGGTCCTCGGTGATCTCCGGGGCAACGACGATCTCCATGCCGCGGATGAGTTCCTTGCCGGGCACATAGGGGCCGGGGTTGTGGTGCTGACGGGGAGCTTCGGCAGCGTCGACGCGGACGTGGGAACGCTGTAGCCCAAAGCGATCAGCTCGCAGCTCATCCGGTGCCGCGCTGCTGAGCGGGCCCGCGGCTTGCGCACGGTAGAGGTCCACGAGCAGACGGGTCGCCTCGCGGGAGGTGTCCTTTTCCGGTCGTTGCGCACGGGCGACGCTGGCGGTGGGGTCGGGCGCGGGAAGACCGGTATCCCGTGCGACGGCCGCTAGGCGGATATCGGTGCCCCACACGCTTTGGCGGCGAGCGGTGGCAAGCGTATCCACGATGGTTACTGGGGTGGGAACGTGTCCCACCTTGAAGCGACGGCGCCGGCCTTTACCGCGGTTGCGGTTGCGCGCGCGGTTTTGACGAGCGGCGGCAGTCATCGCGCGGCGCGCTTCGGCGACGATGAAACCCCAGGTGTACGGGGCGTCGTGGACGATGAGCGTGCGGCCATCGATGAGCCGATCCAGCGGCTTGAGCAACATGGAAAAGGACTGACCCGCCTGGATTTCCTCAGCGCTCAAGCCGTGAAGATGCCGGGGGCCAGGGTCTTCGCCGGGGTTGAGGACGGCGTGGAACTCTTGGCCGGTTTCACCCGCGGCGTTGAGTGTTAGCGCATCCACGGTAAGCAACCGACCCGTGGAGGGGTGAATGCCAGTGGTCTGGATGGTCAGCGCAACAAAGGGGAAGGCAGCGAGGGCTGCTTCGCGGGCCGACGCCCTATCTTCTTTGCTGTTCTGCTTGTTCTCAGCTGAGTGAGGGCGCGGTCCTGGTTTCGGGGCGCTGGATTGTGGCGACGCCGCGGCCGGCGTCTCTGCTGCGCTGAGCTGCGCTGCAGGTTCGGTGGGGCCGGGTGTCGTAGTCATTGTTCACAGTTTAGTACCCAACCGCGAGGAAGCTGGAAAGGGCACACGTGAAGCTGCCGTATCCCCCAAATCGGCAGCGAGGCAGGGCGTGCTGCGGACTAGTCGGCCTCGATGATGATGACCCAGCCGTCGTGGTCTGGCGTGGGCTCGGGGGTCGGTTCGGGCTCACGGCTCGGCTCAGGAGTGCGGTCCGGTGTGGGCTCAGAAGTCTGTTCCGGCTTCGGCGTGGTGCTGGGCTTAGGTGTGGTGCTCGGTTTAGACGAGGTGCTGGGCTTAGTCGTGGTGCTTGGTTGAGACGAGGTGCTGGGCTTGGGCTGCTGAGTCTTTGTCGTGGTTGGCGTAGCAGTCGTGGATGCAGCGGGCTTGGAGGTCGTCGGTGCAGGAGTAGTCGACTCCGCTGGCGTAGTCGTGGGCGGAGTGCTGACAGGTGTGGTGGTGCGGGACGTTGGCGTCGTAGCAGTCGTCTTCGGCGCCGAAGTTGATGAGGTCGGTGTCGTCGAAGAAGTTGGGGTCGCCGAAGGCGATGACGTCGGCACGCTCCGCGTGGAGCTGGGTGCGCTCGTAGTTGTGGTGGTGGAGGTGGAATCCTCCTGGCGGGGCCGTGACGTGCGCGACGTGGACTCTTCTGTGGCTTCGGTTTCCCGCGGTGCTGGCGGTGTGACTTCAGCGTGGTGCGTGTTGCGCGGGGAAGGGATTGCCTCTCCGGGCGTGACGAGCTCTGCACGTTGCGTGGGCTCGGCCAGCTTAATCGGCTCCGTCGGCTCAGACAGTTCCGTTGGCTCCGCCGGAGTCGAGGAAGTGGTTCGGTCGAGGGCGCGTGGTGCTACCGAGTGCCCCTGGTTATCGGGGCGGTGGGCGCCTGCAGCCGTGTCCTCGGTTGCGTCAGCTTCGCTGGAAAGCGCGGCGTCAGCTTCTGCATTATTGGCCGGGCTGGGGGCAAGGAGCGAAGTGGTGTGCTCCTCTAAAGCCGAGTCAGCAACCTGATTGGGGGCGGAGTGAAGTGCGTGCACAGAGGATACGAAGCTAGCGGTTCCGCCGATGATGACGGCAACGCTTGCCGCGCACACCAGCTTGACACCAGTACTAGCAGCGGCGATCTTTGAGCCAACTGTTGCGGCGGTCCCGAAGGATTTCAAGGAGAGGACTTGTGCGCCCTGTGTGGCAGCGGAACTTGCGGTGTGTGCTGTGCCCGTTGCCTGGAACCCGCCTACCGGAGCGGTTGCTGCATGAGCCCTATCGGTGTTTGTGGCCGTCGCGGCAACCGCGCCAGCGGCGGCAGCGATGACGCCGGCGGCCCCCACGGCGACGTGAGCGTCCGGTGTTCCTTCGTCGGAGTAGACGGTGAGGGCTGGGGACTTGTCATCCGGCGTGAAGTAGGCGCGCGCAATGGCAATGAGACCCTCGTGCTTGAATCCAGCGATGGTATCGCTCAGCCACGTGGCCTGATCGCGCGGAACGGTGGCGATGAGCTTGTCATCGAGATGAATCTCGATGGCGCGGCGGAAGAAGCGCCGGCTGTTGGTTAAGCGCACGAGTAGATGCGCAGGGTGCTTCGGCAGGGAACGGGTGCGGGCCGAAAAGTCAGTGATGCGAAGGGCACGGTCGCCGTCGAGCATGCCCCATCGCTGAGCCGGGGGAACATTGATCGGGACGCACAGGCCTGGCTCCGGGAGGAGAACCTCGAATGCCGGAACGGTTTCCTCCACCGCGTCCTCGCGGAGCGAAATCTCTGCGGTGGCCTGTGGGGTCAAACCCGCGCTAATGATCCAATCCAATTCCGTGTAATCGGCGGATTGGGAAGCGGGGATGACGCCAACGATGTCATCTTCATACCGGACGCGGAAGCCGGAGCTTGAGTGCCCACACAGGGTGACGTTGAGGTGATTGTTATCCGCCAGGGAGAGCAGCTGCAGGAACATCTCCGGGTTAACGGCGTCAACCGTGAGGCGGCGAGGTTCACCAAACCCAGAGTGGGGGACCACGTAGTTAGTGACCGTCATAGTGTTCGCCTTCGCCTGCCGAACTGCAACAAATGCGCGCAGTTGCAAAACTGAGCGCAGTAGGGAATGCCGAAGTTCGGACTGAAATTCTTATTGGGTGCACAAGGTGTTCAATGTCTTTGTGCAATTGTGTCGCGTATTTATTCTATAGCTCTCCGTGCTGGCCTACAACAATGTGTAGCCAGCGCGATGTTACGGTCAGTAGCTTTAGCGAGGGGAGTGCGAGTGCGAGAGACTGCGCAAGGAGGAGGCGCGCGGAACAGCTCGCCTTCTCCTTGTGTCGCCCTGTGTCGCGGCAGAGGATTAGTCCGCGCGATTGACCGCTGAAGTAATGGCGTTGATGGACGCACGGGTGGTGGATCCGGCGATGCCGGCACCCCACACTTGTGCGCCATTGACTTCGGCGGCGATGTAGCAGGCGGCTTCGGCATCGTCGCCGGCCGTACGGGACTGCTGGGAATAGTCGATGACCTCGAAGTCGATCCCGACGTCTTCCAGCGCGTTGGCGTATGCGGCGATGGGGCCGTTACCCATGCCGGAGACAATGCGCTTCTCGCCGTTAAAGACGATGGTTGCGGTGACCTTGGCGTCTTCATCCTCCGTGGTTGAGTTATCAACTTGGAAGGTGACGAGCTCCAGCGGGGAGGTGCGCTCTAAGAACTCGTTGGCAAAGATATCCCACATGTTCTTGGAGTTGACTTCGCCACCTTCGGCGTCGGTCACCGCCTGCACGACGGAGGAGAACTCCGCTTGCATGGCGCGCGGCATATTGATGCCATGATCGGTCTTCATGATGTAGGCTACGCCGCCCTTGCCGGACTGCGAGTTGACGCGGATGACCGCCTGGTAATCGCGGCCGACGTCCTTCGGATCGATGGGCAGGTAGGGAACTTCCCAGGTGGTTTCCTGCAGTTCTTCCCACGACACCTCGGTGTTGTTCGCGCCTGGGCGCACCTCCTGCGCCAGGGCGTCCAGGCCCTTGTTGATGGCATCCTGGTGTGAACCGGAGAAGGCGGTAAATACCAGCTCGCCGCCGTAGGGGTGACGCTCCGGCACGCGCAGCTGGTTGCAATACTCCACCGTCTCGCGGATCTTAGGCAGATCGGAGAAGTCAATCTGCGGGTCCACGCCCTGGGTCAGCATGTTCAGGCCCAGGGTAATGATGTCCACGTTGCCGGTGCGCTCACCGTTGCCAAACAGGCAGCCTTCGATACGGTCCGCACCGGCCATGTAACCCAGCTCGGCGGCGGCGATTCCCTCGCCGCGGTCATTGTGCGGGTGCAGGGACATGATGATGGAGTCCCGCTTCGCAAAATTGCGGTGCATCCACTCGATCTGGTCGGCATAGACGTTGGGGCTGATCATCTCCACCGTGGAGGGCAGGTTGATGATCATGGGGTTCTCCGGAGTTGCCTCCATGATGTCAACAACGGCATCGCAGACCTCGACGGCGAAGTCCAGTTCGGTGCCCGTGAAGGATTCCGGCGAGTATTCCCAGCGCCAGTTGGTATCGGGGTAATCCTTGGCAATGCCCTTGATGAGCTCCGCGGCGTCCGTGGCCAGCTTCTTAATGGCCGGGCGGTCCTTGCGGAAGACCACGCGGCGCTGCAGCTTCGAGGTGGAATTGTAGAAGTGAACGATGACGTTCTTGGCGCCCTGGCAAGCCTCAAAAGTACGGCGGATCAGGTGCTCACGGGCCTGGACCAGGACTTGGATGGTGACGTCATCCGGGATCTTATTGCCCTCGATGATTTCGCGAACAAAGTTGAAATCCGTCTGGGAGGCGGACGGGAAGCCTACCTCAATCTCCTTGTAGCCCATCTTGACCAGCAGATCGAACATGCGGTGCTTGCGCTCAGGGCTCATTGGATCGATGAGAGCCTGGTTGCCGTCGCGCAGGTCCACGGCGCACCACTGTGGCGCCACGGTGATTTTCTTGTCTGGCCACGTGCGGTCAGGCAGCGAGACCGGTTCTACCTCTTCGGCGAAGCTCTGGTAGCGGTTTACTGGCATCGAGGAACCGCGCTGCTTGTTCCACGCGGGCTGGTTTTCGTTGCGCGGGCCAGCCGGGGTGGTGATTTCGCGGGGAGCGGAGATGAAAGAATCGTTGGGGGACATGGTGGTTGTTCTCTTCCTTGTCTGGGGCCTATGGGTCTGGGGCCAAAGGCGTTTTACTGTGCTGCGCTATTTATGGTGCGCAGCTTCGGCGTGAATCGTGGGGGACGGCCAGCTGCGGTGTGTTGGCATCACCGCGCTCCGCGGCGGGGCGCTGGCCGTGAAGCTAGAAACCTAAAACCCGCCGCGGCTACTAAGGAGGAGAGTGTGCCGCAAAGTCATGTGAGCCACACTACAGCCCTTCTCATTCTATGGCAACCGATTTCACATATTGGGATGTGTGATGTGGGTGGCTAGGATGATGTGGCGTGCATGAAGAAAACTCGACGAAGACTACTCAGGATCCGGGGGAAGAGCCCACGGCGGATAGCGGGCGCGCGGCAGACGCCTCCCCTGCTGGCACGCAGGGGGCGCTGTCACTGGTGCCGCTTGCCACGTTGGTCGCGGTTGTTGGAACCGCGGTGCGCATTGCCGTTCTGAACGTCATCGCCGCCGTCAATGACCAGGAGCTGTGGGATCGGCTCACGTCGTGGGATTCCAAGTACTACCTGGAAATTGCTCGAGTGGGATATTTTGACGCGGATATCCACACTGATGGCCCAGTCTATGAGACGACAATGGCCTTCTTCCCGGGCTTTCCCATGCTGTTGCGGGTCCTGGGATGGACCGGGATCAGCCTCGAAGTAGCCGCGCTCATCGTTAACACCCTCCTCACCGTGGCCATGGCTGCCGGCGTTATAGTCTTGGCGCAGCGCTTGGGGGCGGGGCGCCGTGGGCAATGCGCCGCTGCCATCGTGGTGAGCAGCGCTCCGATGTCCATCGTGTTCTCGATGCCTTATACCGAAGCTCTCTTCGGGGCCCTCCTGGTGTGGGGACTCGTCGCGCTGGATGATCGCGCCTGGTGGCGCGCGGCGGCGTTCGGCTTTGCCTTATCGTTTGTGCGGCTGACCTCCGTGGACTTCCTTGCTGTCTTTGCCTTGTGGGTGCTCATCTATGGGCGGCGCTCGTGGCAGGCCTGGCTCAGCCTCATCGTGGCAGCGCTTCCGCTGCCAGCGTATTTATTGTGGACGCAGCGCTACCTCGCAGAGGCCGGCGGCTACTTTGGCATCCAGACCGAGCACTGGCATTCCACCTTCGACTGGGGTGCTGCCACCGTACGGTTCGTGTGGGAAGTTCTGACGGAGAAGAACGATGTGGGCTACCTGCTTAGCGTTCTGGTGATCCTGGGCGTCCCCGTGCTGCTGGTGGCGGCGTGGGGAAGGCTGAATCCGGTGGCGTGGTGGTTTAGCGCCGCGCTGTGTGCGAATGTGCTGCTTTCCGACGGCATCATGCACTCGCGCCCGCGTCTCCTCCTGCCCGCGATTATCTTGGCGCTTCCGTGGGCCGTGCGCGCGGCAGAGGCGCTGCGACCCCGCGAGCTCTGGCTCGCGTGTAGCGCCTGGGTCCTGTGGTCGGCGTGGTTCTCCGCTTATATGCTGGTGGTCTTTGAATGGGCCATCTAGCACGGAAGCTAGTCCTAGCGCGGGCTTTGCTCCGCGCGCTGGGCGCTTCCCGGGTTGACCGGCACGCGGGACAAAACGATCGTGGCGAGGATCATGACGATGAGCGAAACCCCCATCACGCACCAACCCGCAACGCTATTGACCTGGAATTTTTCGCCCAAGACCCAGTAGCCCAAACCGAAGGCCACGATGGGCTCCATGATGGTCATCGCAGGCAGAGAGTGCGCAAGGGCGCCAGCGTGGAAGGAATATTGCTGGATCACCGTTCCGGCAGCCGCCAGCCCAATGAGCACGTACAGCTCCCAGCTGGCCAGCAAGGCTGCGATGCCTTCGTGGGAGAGGACGTCCACCACTGCCTTGGCTACGAGCGCCACGTAGCCATACAGGATGCCGCACGCGCTCCCGAGCGCTAGGGCGGACTCCTCCGGCCGGTTATAGGCCGCCACGAACAGAGCGGTGAGGGCAAGCGCGCCGAGGGCGAAGGCGGGCCACCATTGGGACCAGGTGGGCGTCGTCAAGCCTGCGGTGGGGCGCCCATAGACCACCATGATGCTCACCGCGATGGTCAGCGTGAGGCACCAGAACACCTCCCGTGCCGGCATCGGCCGCCGGGAATACCAGGCGGCGAGCGGCAGCGTGAACATGAGGGACAGGATGAGGATTGGCTGCACGATGAGCAGCGTGCCGAAGTGGAGAGCGACGAGCTGTAGCGCGTAGGCAATAACGGCGGCGCTGGTCCCCACCCACCACAAGGGAGTCCGAATAGCGGTGCGCATGACGCTCCTGGAGCTAGCGTCCAACACGATGCGGTGGCGTATGACTGTGCCCCAGGCCACGACTAGCGCGGAGGCCAGTGCAAAAGTAATGGCAACCAGGTTTGAAAGCATCGTTTCTACCCTACCTGGAATTAATATCCAGCACGTGTTTCGATGGGAACCAAAGGGCGGTAGTCTAAAGGAGTTGACTGCCGGTCTATAGGTATTGGGCGGTGAACAGGTAATGGCCCTCACAAACAGGAAAGGTGGGACCGTCAGTGGCCCTAGTCGTACAGAAATACGGGGGATCCTCCCTCGAAAGCGCAGAGCGCATTCGCGCGGTGGCGGAGCGCATTGTGGCGACGAAGAAGCAGGGCAACGACGTCGTTGTTGTGTGCTCCGCCATGGGAGATACCACCGATAACCTGCTTGATCTTGCAGCGCAGGTCAACCCCGTCCCGCCGCAGCGTGAGATGGACATGCTGTTGACCGCCGGCGAGCGCATCTCCAACGCACTCGTTGCCATGGCCGTGGAGTCCCTTGGTGCCAAGGCTCAGTCCTTCACTGGTTCCCAGGCCGGCGTGCTCACCACCGAGCGCCACGGAAACGCCCGCATCGTCGACGTCACCCCGGGCCGTCTAACCGAAGCCTTGGAGAAAGGCCGGATCTGCATCGTTGCGGGTTTCCAGGGCGTGAACAAGGAATCGCGTGATGTGACCACCCTCGGCCGCGGCGGCTCGGACACCACCGCGGTGGCGCTGGCGGCAGCGCTCAAGGCCGATGTGTGTGAGATTTACTCCGATGTCGACGGCGTTTATACCGCCGACCCACGCATCGTCCACAACGCCCAGAAACTCGACCAGCTGTCCTTCGAGGAGATGCTGGAGATGGCAGCTGTGGGCTCTAAGATTCTGGTCCTGCGCAGCGTCGAGTACGCCCGCGCGTTCAACGTTCCCCTTCGAGTCCGCTCATCTTATTCAAACGACCCCGGCACGCTCATCGCCGGTTCAATGGAGGATATCCCCGTGGAAGAAGCAGTACTTACTGGTATCGCAACCGACCGTTCCGAGGCTAAGGTCACCGTCCTGGGCATACCGGACCGCCCAGGTGAGGCGGCCAAGTTGTTCCGCGCCATCGCGGACGCCGAGATCAACATCGACATGGTTCTGCAAAACGTCTCCTCGCTGGACTCCGGTACCACCGACATCACCTTCACCTGCCCGCGCTCGGACGGCCCAAAGGCCATGGAGATCCTGGCCAAGCTCAAGGAAGAGGGGCACTGGACCAACGTGCTTTACGACGACCAGGTGGGCAAGGTCTCCCTCGTCGGTGCCGGCATGAAGTCCCACCCGGGCGTTACCGCAGATTTCACGGAGGCATTGCGTGACGCCGGGGTCAACATGGAGCTCATTTCAACCTCCGAAATCCGAATTTCCGTGCTTACCCGCGAGGCCGATCTGGAGAAGGCCGCCGTGGCCCTGCACGATAAGTTCCAGCTAGGTGGCGAGGAAGAGGCCACCGTTTATGCTGGTACCGGACGCTAAAAATTAAGGAGTAAAGGTCATGACCACTGTTGCAGTTGTAGGCGCTACCGGGCAGGTTGGCCGCGTGATGCGCACCCTCTTGGAGGAGCGCAACTTCCCGGCCGATACGGTCCGCTTCTTTGCCTCCGCACGCTCAGCAGGCCAGGAGCTCACCTTCCGCGAGGACAAGGTCGTCGTCGAAGATTTGGCAGAGCAGACTGTGGAGAGCCTTGCAGGAATCGACATCGCCGTGTTCTCCGCCGGCGGTTCGACGTCCAAGCAGTATGCACCGCTCTTCGCCGAGGCCGGCGCCACCGTGGTGGATAACTCTTCTGCGTGGCGCCGGGATCCGGACGTGCCGCTCATCGTGTCAGAGGTGAACCCGCAGGATAAGGACAACGTCACCAAGGGCATTATCGCCAACCCGAACTGCACAACCATGGCGATCATGCCGGTGACGAAGGCGCTTCACGACGCCGCCGGTCTCACCACCATGCGCGTCGCCTCCTACCAGGCCGTGTCCGGTTCCGGATTGGCCGGCGTGGAAACCTTGGTCAAGCAGGTGGCCTCAATCGGTGACCGCAACGTTGAGCTCGTCCACGACGGCTCTGCGCTTGAGGTCTCCGAGGAGGATTTGGGCCCCTATGTCGCTCCGATTGCGTATAACGCGCTGCCGTTGGCGGGCAACCTCGTGGATGACGGAACCGAAGAGACCGACGAGGAACAGAAGCTGCGCAACGAGTCCCGCAAGATTCTGGGCATCTCAGAGCTGAAGGTGTCCGGCACGTGCGTGCGCATCCCGGTGTTTACTGGCCACACCATGGTCGTACACGCGGAGTTTGAGAAGCCGATTACCCCGGAGCAGGCCCGCGAGGTGCTGTCCTCCGCGCCGGGTGTCAAGGTCGTCGATGTGCCGACGCCCCTGGCGGCAGCAGGCATCGACCTTTCCTTGGTCGGGCGCATCCGCCAGGACCAGACGGTCGAGGACAACAAGGGCCTCGTCTTCGTCGTGTCCGGCGATAATCTGCGCAAGGGCGCAGCGCTCAACGCTATTCAGATTGCGGAGTTGCTGGTCTAGCGTGTGGCGCACGACAGCGCCGCACTGTTCTCCTCAATAAAAGAAGTCCGCCGCCAGAGTGAATTCTGGGGCGGACTTCTTTTTATTCGCTTTTATGTATAGCGGGACGCGCGGCCCGCTATACATGCGGGAGCGCTAGTCCTTCGGGACCTCGGGCTTGGTGTGCTCCACGAAGGTCACGGAGGGGTCTGGATCTTCGCGGTCGTATTCAATCTCATCGTCGGCTTCGAGTTCCTCGTGGATTTCCTCGGCGACGACTTCGACGAACTCCTCCGTTTCCATGTTGGAGGCAGCGGCAAGCTTACGCAGCTCGCGCTCGTTCTTCTTGGTGAAGTGCTCGCGCGGGTCGAGGCGGCGCTTGACCAAGGTGCGGGCGCGCACGCGGCGGTCAGACTCGGAGGTGATCTTGTCACGCTGGGTAATCCAGCTGATGACCATGACTGCAATCATGAGCAGGCCAATCCACCCCAGGATCGGGTAAACGCTGGATACTAGTTGCTTGAAGCCGACGAAGGAAAGGATAAAGCCCACGACACAGGCGCCCGCGTAGACGGGGTAGAAGAGCTTCGGCTTCTTGCGGGTTAGGCGTTTGCCCATGGCATAGAACATGCCGATGGCGGTGTTAAAGACCATGCCGTAGATGATGAAGGTCATGAAGTAACCCAGGATCGGGTTCACGTTGTTGATCAACGTGAGCACCGGAAGATCCTGATGGTATACGTCCGGCGCCACCATGTAGAGGGAGACCACGAGCAGGGCGAGCAGGAGCAGGTAGAAGAAGCCGCCGATGAGGCCACCGACACCGACGGCGCGGTTATCCAGGATGTTGCCGCCGATGACGATGGACATCGACACCGCGCACATGACATTCAAGCCGGTGTAGTTCAACGCGGCCAGCCACCAGTTGCTCAGAGGGCTTTCGACGTTGTTGACCGCGAAGTCATTGGCACTGGACCAGTCAACATCGGTCACGATGATGGTGTAGCCGGTGGCCAGGACGACGAAGATAATGATGAAGGGTGTAATCGCACCGATAACGGAGCTCACCTTGTCCACGTCGAGGAGGCCCACCAGGAGCACCAGAACGAGCATAATGGCGCCGCCTACCCAGACGGGGATGCTCTCGAACTGCTGGTTGAGGGTGGAACCGCCACCGGCGAACATGACGAAGCCGATGGAGAACAACGTGGCTAGGGTGCCCCAGTCCAGCACTCGGGAGACGATGGGGCCACTAATCTTGTCGTAGACGGCCGTGTGCTCGTCCGCTTGGAAGTAGGAGCCGAGCTGCAAAATGGCTACACCAGTAATGATCATGAGGGCGGAGGCGAGGAGTACACCCCACAGTCCCATGTTTCCGAAAGCCACGAAGTACTGGAGTGCTTCCTGGCCGGAGGCAAAGCCGGCGCCGACGACGACACCAATGAAGGCCATGGAAATGGCCACTGCGCGTTTCCACATAAGGTAAAGAGGTCTCTCAATCTCACACGCGCCGGGGAATGTCATCACAACCCAAGGTGTGGTGCGGGCAATCGGGAAAGCCTCGCGGGCCCGGTTCGACTATCGATTTATCACGTGTGCCTCGAAAAAGATTAGGTGTGGTCGATAGGTATTTTCCAGCTGACACTACGATTTCTCGCTGAGCTGGCACCGGACGGGCCGCCAGGACCTGTCAGTTGCCGCACGTCTGCGCAGGTGCTGTGACTCTCGACGCCCATTTATAACGGCTCGATAACGATTATCCGCGCTGGTCGATGAGGTCCTTGCGGGCGCGGGCGACGCGGGAGCGAATTGTGCCCACGCGAACCCCGGCGATCTTCGCAGCCTCCTCGTAGGTGTAGCCCAAGACTTGGGTCAGGATGAGGGCTTCGCGGCGGTCTTCTGGGAGGGCGTCGATAAGCGCGCGGGCGTCGATCCACTCGCTCCACGTGCCCGAGCTCTCCGGGGTCGCGGCAAGGGCGGCGGCGTCCTCATACTCGGTGGCGGACTTGCGCGGGCGGGCCATGTCGTGGCGAATATTGTCCACCCACACGCGGCGGGCGAGGGAGAGCAGCCACGTGCGTGCTGAAGAACGGGCGGCGAATCGGGGGAGTGCGCCGATGACACGCAGGTAGGTCTCTTGGGTGAGGTCGTCCGCGATATCTGGGCCACCGAGGTGGGCGAGCAGGCGCCAGACATCATCTTGGGTGGACTTGATGAACTCCGTGAGGGCTGCGCGGTCGCCGCGGCCCGCCTTGAGGGCGAGATCGGTGACGCGCGCATCGTCGCGCTCGGAGTGTCGTTTCACCTCCCATAATTTACCAGTCGGGGGCGTGGGCCTCGGGAACCGCTGGGGCTCCTCTGTGGGCGTCTACGTTTGGGAAAAATTCTGTTGCGTAGGTCATTTTTAATGGGTAGGCTATGAAAGGTCCGAGATTGATAACGAATCACAAATTATCAACAACTGTAGGAGGCATTAACCCCATGACTAACGCTTCAAACGAGTTCGTTGCAGACAAGGTTCTGGATAAGGGCCAGCGCGCCCCGGGCGGCGAGAACACCACCCGCCCTTCCGGTCAGCCCATTGCAACGGAAAACACCAGCATCACCGCTGGTGAAAACGGCCCGGTCGTGCTCAATGACATCCACCTTATTGAGAAGCTCGCACACTTCAACCGCGAGCGCGTGCCGGAGCGCACCCCGCACGCTAAGGGCCACGGTGCCTTCGGCGAGCTGCACGTTACCGAGGACGTATCCGCTTATACCAAGGCCAAGCTCTTCCAGAAGGGCACCGTGACTCCGATGATGGGCCGCTTCTCCACCGTCGCCGGCGAGCAGGGTTCCCCGGATACCTGGCGTGACGTCCACGGCTTCGCGCTGCGTTTCTACACTGAGGAAGGCAACTACGACATCGTGGGCAACAACACCCCGGTGTTCTTCCTGCGTGACGGTATTAAGTTCCCGGACTTTATCCACTCCCAGAAGCGTCTGGGAGCCAATGGTTTGCGCGATGCTGACATGCAGTGGGATTTCTGGACCCGTAACCCGGAGACCACCCACCAGGTCACCTACCTCATGGGTGACCGCGGTACCCCGAAGACCACCCGCCACCAGAACGGCTACGGCTCCCACACCTTCCAGTGGGTCAACGAGTCCGGTGACGCCTTCTGGGTGAAGTACCACTTCAAGACCCGCCAGGGCGTGGAGAACTTCACCGACGCCGAGGCGACTGAGATGGCCGGCAAGAACGCTGACTACCACCGCGAGGACCTCTACAACGCCATCGAGGAAGGCAACTTCCCGGTCTGGGACGTCAAGGTCCAGATCATGCCGGTGGCAGAGGCCGAGGAATACCGCTTCAACCCGTTCGACCTCACCAAGACCTGGTCCAAGAAGGACTACCCGCTGGTGGATGTCGGATACTTCGTGCTCAACCGCAACCCGCGTAACTTCTTCGCGCAGATTGAGCAGGTTGCCCTGGATCCGTCCAACATCGTCCCGGGCATTGGCCTGTCCCCGGACAAGATGCTGCAGGCACGCGTCTTCGCATACGCCGACCAGCAGCGCTACCGCATCGGACCGAACTACAAGCAGCTGCCGGTGAACCAGCCGCTCAACCAGGTCAACACCTACGAGCACGAGGGCTCGATGCAGTACTTGTTCAACGCCCCGGAGGATCCGGTCTACTCGCCGAACCGCCACGCCAAGGGCGGCGGCTACATGGACGGCGATGAGAACCTGCGCTTCAAGGAGCAGGAGACCACCACCGCTCCGGACCTTTACGTGAACCCGGATCCGGCCGGCATCGACTTGGTTCGTGCGCCCTACGTCCGCCACGCCGAGGACAATGACACCGTTCAGGCCACCGACCTGTACGAGAACGTCTACGACGACGGCGCCAAGGAGCGCCTCGCAGACAACATCACCAACGCTATGGCTGGCGTGTCCCCGGAGACCGAGGAACGCGTCTACGCCTACTGGGATGCTGTCTCCCCGCAGCTGGGCAAGCGCGTACGCGAGCTCTTCGCGGAGAAGAAGTAATCCTTTAGCGCGAGTGCGCTAACACAGGCCCCGCTAGTGACCGAAGAACACGGTACTGGCGGGGCTTTTCCGCGCGCCTGACCGCTTTTTCCCAGCGTGAACGATAGTTTCTTTTACATGACCTCACGCCTAGCCAGTCCTGCTGACGCCAACCGGAAGGTTGGCACCCGCGCTCTTATTCTCACCCTCGTGCTCATCGTGCCGCTCATTGTCGGTGCGGTCGTCGCCGCCGTGTCCAAGTGGCAACCAGCCGAAACCTGGTCGCAGGAACAGGCCGGGGCTCCCAGCGATGGCACCATCGATCCGGCTGAGCTTTACGACGTCTCCCGTGCCCTCTCGGAAGCCAATGCCCAAGCCGGCTTTTTGGCTAATGGCGCGCAGCAGCTTGCCGACGGCACAGGGGAGCTGCAGGATGGCGCCGGTGAGCTCGGCGGTGGAGTAGACAAGCTGGCCGGCGGCTCGCAAGAGCTTTATGACGGGCTCGTGCAGCTGCAGTCCGGCACCGCCCAGCTGGGCAACGGTGCTACCGAGCTGGCCGACGGCGTCGGCGGAGCCGTCGACCAAGTCATCGGTCTAGGGGTGGTTCGCGGACAGCTCTTGCAGGCAATCGATGGCACCTTAAAGGACCTAGAAGGAAACAACTCGGCGGAGGCGAAGAACATCCGCTCGCAGCTTGGTGATCTGCGCGGCCAGGTGGAGAACTTCCAATTCGACCAATCCGTTCAGGATCAATTGACGCAACTTAAGGATGGCTCGCGCGACCTTTCTAATCAGCTGGCCGTCAGTGGTTATGCCTATCACGATGGCGTCTACCAAGCCACCGAGGGCGCGAAGCAACTCAATGCCGGTATCGGTGAGCTCAACGCGAAGGTCGATGAGGCCTTGAAGGGTGTGGACAAGCTTGTTGCCGGTGCGGAGAAAGTCGATGGCATGGCCAAGCAGAACCGGACCAAGGTGCAGGGCGCGCAGCGTGCGATGCCGACCGTCGCCGGGCCCGCCGAGGGCGGCAGCGAGCCCGCCCAGCTGCTGAGCCCCATTGTCGCTATGTTGCTAGCAGCCATCGCTGCTCTTGGCGGCGGTGTTATCGGCGCGCTGTTGACGCGCGTGGAGCGCCGCATCCTCACGCTTCTCGGCGGGGCGGTGCTGATTGGTGTCGTCGTGGGCTTGCTCGTGGCCCTCCTGGCTACTGGCGTGACCGCAGCCGCGGTGGCCTGGGCGGGGCTCGCGGCGGCGGGGGCCGGGGTGGCGTCGGCAAGCATTGTGTTCGCGCTTGCGCGCGGCCTTGGCGCTGGCGGCTGGGTCCTGGGCAGCGTGCTCGCCGTGGCGCAGGTTGGCATCGTGGGCTGGGCGTGGAAGGCGGCGTCGACCGGCACCGATCTCAACGCCGCGATGAGTGCGCTCGTGCATCTCTTCCCCATGCAGTGGGCCACCTCCGCCATCACCGTGGCAGGTAATGGTGGGCAGTCCCCACAGTTGTGGACTGCTCTGGCCATTTTGGGGGTAATCACCATTGCGGCCTTCGTGCTCGTGGGGGCACCTGCAGGGCGGGCCGAAAAGGAAAAAGCCTAGCTCACGGCCCTGCGTCCGACACATCGCAGAAGTGCCACGATATGTTACTCGGTTTTCCAGATTTTGCTACCGCTGTGAATGGAAAGAGTGCTAGAGTGAAAGTCGCTCACAAAGCCTACTTAGGGGGTAGGCAAACGGTTTCTCCAATCCGTTGTGAGTGATAGGGAATAGGGGCGACGCGGCTGCTGTAGGGGCACCGCGTCGTTTCCAATTGTGGGGGTAAAGTTGGCGGTACCGACTGCCCAGGGATTGGAGAATCGCCGTGACTGACTCTCGCGATATCAAACCTTTTGGCTTAAGGGACATTTCGTGTGGATTTGCGGCGT
>NZ_KV812483.1:0-37177 GCF_001813425.1 Corynebacterium sp. HMSC056E09 | reverse complement strand
TCACCCCGCTACGCACCCCGAAACCGGAAGAGCCCCCAAAGCCCTGGAATGAACTCCTGTCACCAGGGTCATTCCAGGGCATATTTCCCTGACTAAGAGAAGCAGTGACACAGAAGGCCTACCTCAGCGTGGGCCCTGTGGGCGTGCAGGTTCCGTGTGTGGCTGGTTTGCTTCGGCATGGTCGGCAGCGATTGATGACCGACTCTGGAGCGGGTGCCTTGTCTGGTCTCGCGGTTCAGGGTGGGTGGACTATTCGGCGGGTTGGATCTCGCTCTCGGTGACCCACTTGTGGTTGGTCATCGTCATCCCGTCGACGGTGAGATCAACCATGTAGACCGTCTCCTCGGTGGAGTAATCGATGGTGGCCTCAGCACCCTTCATGCCGGACATGTGCTCGGCATCCAGGACAACGCTCGCCCCGTCGGGCAGGGGGCCTGACCCGGATCGACGAGCTCCTCATGGACGACCCAGCGGTGGTCGGTAACCGGGGCCCCACCCTCGGTGGGGGTGTAGCTGACCGAATAGGTCGTGGTGTCAAACGCCCCGGAAATGGTGGCTGTAGCCCCGTCCATGCCGGGCATGTGGTCAGCGGTGAGGATGACCTCAGTGCCCACCGGGTACGTGGGATCCTCGGCCTCTTCAATGCCTGCCGGCGGTGCCCCGCCGTCGGCAGGGTGGTCGTGCCCGCCGTGCTCTTCGTCGGCAGTGGTGGTGTCTTCCTGGTGGGTCTCGTTGGTCTCTGCGGTTGCCGTCGTGGTGCTGGTGGTGTCGGCATCGTCGGAGTTGTCGGTGGCGTCGCTGCAGGCGGTCAGCGCCAGGGTGGAGGTCAGTACCAAGGCGGCGAGGGTAATGCTGCGTTTCATGAGCGTTCCTTTCAAAGGTGGTGTGAGTTAGGGGTCGAGAGACAAGGTCAGTCAGTAACGGTTACGGGGGATATCGACCCACTGTGTTCCTCCTTCCCGTCGGTCGGAGCCAGGTGAGCCGGATCCAGATCAATGCGGCGCAACAGCTGGGCGTTCAGGGCCACCACGATGGTCGAGGCAGACATCAAGATCGCGCCCACGGCCGGGGACAGCACGAACCCGATCGAGGCGAGCACTCCGGCGGCCAACGGCACGGCGAGGATGTTGTAGCCAGAGGCCCAGATCAGGTTCTGGATCATCTTGCGATAGCTGGCCTGGGACAGCTCAATCATCGACAGCACTGCCCGCGGGTCATCACTGGCTAGGACCACCCCGGCAGATTCCATGGCCACATCCGTGCCGGCACCGATGGCGATACCGACTTCCGCGCGGGTCAGAGCGGGGGCGTCATTGACACCGTCACCGACCATGGCCACGCTCAAACCCCGGTCCTGCAGCTGCGTGACCTTGGTGTCTTTGTCCTGGGGCAGGACCTCGGCGAAGACCTCATCAATGCCTAGGTCCTGACCGACGGCGTGGGCCACCTGCTGGGCGTCGCCGGTGATTATCGCGACCTTCACCCCGCGGTCCTGCAGGGCTTTCACGGCGGCGCGGGATTCGGGGCGGATCTTGTCCTCGACGGCTACCGCACCGATGATCTGACCATCGCGGACAATATGGAGCACACCGGCCCCACGCCCGGTCCAGGCGCTGGTGGTGTCGGTGAGCTCGGCCGGGGTGGTGAGGTTGAACTCGCGCAGCATGTTCGGCCCGCCCACGAGGATCTCAGCGCCATCGACAGTGGCCCGGACCCCCCGGCCGGAGGCGGCGTTGAAACCAGTTGCACGGATTTGCCGACCGGAGGCCTCGGGATGGGCGGCCGCGGCCGCCACGATGGCGCGGGCCACGGGGTGCTCGCTGTCGGCCTCCGCGGCGGCGGCTAGGGCCAGCAGCTCGCCCTCGGTGACGCCGACAGCTGTCGCGATACCGGTGACCGCGTGCGCACCCTCGGTCAGGGTGCCGGTTTTGTCGAAGAGCACCACGTCGATGGTGCGCATCCGCTCGAGCGCCATCCGGTCCTTGATGAGCACCCCGGATTTCGCGGCCCGCTCGCTGGAGATCGCAATGACCAGCGGAATCGCCAGGCCCAGGGCATGTGGGCAGGCGATGACCAGCACCGTGACCGTGCGCACCACGACATCGTCCGGGCTGCCGATGATGGTCCACACCACCGCGGTGATCAGAGCGGAGATCAGCGCGAACCAGAACAATAACGCCGCCGCCCGATCCGCCAGGGCCTGGGCCCGGGAGGAGGACTCCTGGGCGTCGGCAACCATGCGTTGGATCCCGGCCAGGGCGGTGTCCCCGCCGGTAGCCTCCACCCGGATGCGGACGGTGTTGTCGGTGGCCACGGTACCGGCGACCACCTTGTCACCGGTGTCGCGGAAGACGGGACGGGATTCGCCGGTGATCATCGCCTCATCGAATTCGGCGGCTCCGTCGAGGATGGTTCCGTCGGCCGGCACCCGGGCACCGGCCCTCACCAGCACGACGTCGTCGACGACCAGCTCGGAGATGGCCACGGTGCGGGTGGTCCCGTCGACGATTTTCTCGGCCTCATCCGGCAGCAGGGCAGCCAGCGCGTCAAGCGCGGAGGACGCGGACCCGAGAGCGCGCATCTCCAGCCAGTGGCCCAGCAGCATGATGGTCACCAGCAGGGCCAGCTCCCACCAGAAGTCCAGGTCAAAACCGCCCAGCCCCAGAGTGGTGACCCAGGAGGCGACAAACGCCACGGTGATGGCCATGGCGATCAGGAGCATCATCCCGGGTTGGCGGGATTTCAGTTCTTTCCATCCGCCCTTGAGGAAAGGCGTTCCGCCGTAGCCGAAGATGATCGTGCCTAGCACCGGGGGGATCCAGGTGGATCCGGGGAATGCCGGGAGGTGGTAGCCGAGCAGGTGGGCGACCATGGGACTGAAAATAGCGACGGGAATGGACAGAATCAGCGACCACCAGAAGCGGTCCCGAAACATTGCGGTGCTGTGTCCGGCGTGTTCGCCGTGACTATGAACGTGGTGGTCTTCGTCCAGGGCGGAGTGCGGGTGATCGTGGGGCATCGCCTGGCCGTGGGTGTCGGCATCTGCGTGGTGTTCGTGGCTGGCATGATCCGGGTGGTGGGTGTGGTCTGTTTCCGGAGCGGGGTGATCACCATGGTGATCACCCGAATGGTGGGGAGTGCTCATGACGTTCCTTTCGCTCAACCCGGTCGGGGTCGAGATGATGAGTAAAACTGATCAGGATAAGACGGTGTAGCCGGCCTCCTCGATGGCCCGGCGAACCATCTCCGGAGGTACGAGACCGGTGACCGTGACGGTGGAAACACCACCAGCAGCGAGATCAATCTGGACGTCGTCGACCTGGGGGAGGGCCTGAAGGGCCTGGGTCACGCTTTTCGCGCAGTGCCCGCAGGTCAGGCCGGTGACCTGGTAGCTAGGGGAGGACCCTCCTGCTGACGAGTCGCTGGCGGCAGGGATGGAGGCGGTGTCGGCACGTGAGGCAGGTCCGCAACAGCTGCAGCCGTGGGAGGCCATCGGCAAGAGGCGGGGCGGGGAGGTGATCATGGGAAAGCTCCTTCGGTTCGGTGGGGTGCGGCGATGCCGCTCTCTAGCATATACCCCCCGGGGGTATATTTTCAGCATACCCCAGGGGGGTATATTTTCAATGGGTCGAGGTCGCGGCCCTCACGCGGGGCAGGGTGTGGTCACCGAGCAGCCTCCTCACTGTCGGGAGGGGACAGCGGGAGGCGGAGGGCAAAGACCGCTCCGCGACCGGGGCCGGGGGAGGTGGCGGTGAGAGTGCCGCCGTGGGCCTCGATCAATGCCTTGGAGATGGTCAGACCGATACCGGCCCCGCCGTTGTCCCGGGTGCGGGCGGCATCCCCCCGGTAGAAGCGTTCGAAGATGTGTCCGAGCTGGTCAGGTGGGATGCCCTCGCCGTCATCGGCGACGTGGATGAGCGCGGTGGACGCCCCCTGTCGGTGGACGCTGATCCGGACCTGCCCGCCGGCCGGGGTGTGCCGTAGCGCGTTCGACAGGAGATTGCTCATCACCTGGCCGAAGCGTTGCCGGTCCACGAGCACCCGGGCGGTGTCCGTAATGGTCTCGACCTGTAAATCGACGCCTTTGTCAGCATAAGCTTCCCCCGCGGCAGCAGCGGCGGTGTGGAGCAGATCCCCGAGCCCTTCCTCCGCCAGGTCCAAATCGATCCGGTGTTCCTGGGCCCGGGAGACATCGTCAATGTCTTCCATCAACCGGGTCAGGCGGGTGAGTTGGTCAGCCATGATCGTGTGGGTGGCATTATTCCAGTCCACGACCCCGTCCTGGAGACCATCGAGGTAGACCGTGAGCACCGATAAGGGGGTGCCCATTTCGTGGGCCAGATCAGAGAGCATCTGGCGGCGGACCTGTTCGGTGTGTTCCAGCCGGTCGGCCATGGTGTTGAAGGCATGCGCCAGGGTGGTGACCTCGGGGCCTGCTTTTCCGGCGGGCACGCGGATACGGGAGTTGCCGGCCGTCAGGCTGGTAGCGGCGCGGGTGAGATCCTGCAGGGGGGTGCGCAGACGACGCGATAACCACAGGCTGGCCAGCAGGGCGCTGATCAAGGCGGTGGGCAGGGCGACGGCCAGGGTGATCAGGTTGGCGCCCCGGTAGGCCTGCTCGGCATGGAACAGCTCCAGCGAGGGGTCCTCCTGGCCGGTCATCAACATATGATCATGGAACAGGGTCGGACCCACCATCGTGGCCACGGCCGCGGCCACCAGTAGGCTAATCACCACGACCAACACCTGGGCGGCCAGGAAGCGGAAGGTCAGGCCGGGTCCGTGATTCATGGTTGCCCCACCCGGTAGCCCACGCCACGCACGGTGTCGATAAACCCCCGGCCCCGGGTGTCGGTGCCGAGCTTGCGACGCAAGTTGCCGATGTGGACATCGACGATGCGTTCATCACCGACCCAGGTGGTGTCCCAGACCTCGGTGACCAGGTCGTGGCGGGTCAGCACCTGGCCGGGGCGCAGGGCCAGGGCAACCAGCAGCTCGAACTCCGTCCGGGTGAGCTCCACGGTCGTCTCCCCTACCCGCACCTGATGGGCGATGGGGTCAAGGATGAGGTCACCAACGATCAAGGGGGTGGTCACCTGCGGTGGGGTGGTGCTGGTGCGCGGGCGGCGTAGCACCGCATGCACCCGGGTCACCAGTTCCCGGATGCTAAAAGGTTTGGTGATGTAGTCATCCGCCCCCAGGGTCAAACCGCTGATCTTGTCGTCCTCGCTGCCACGCGCGGTGAGCATGAGGATGTAGCAGTCCGAGAAGGTGCGGATCCGTCGGCACACCTCCAGGCCGTCGAGTTCGGGCAGCCCCAGATCCAGCACCACAACATCGGGGGAAAAGCGACGGGTCTCGTCCACGGCCTGAGTGCCGGTGTGCGCCTGGCGGGTATCGAAGCCGGCCCGGATGAGGTAGGAGGCCACCATCTGAGCCAGGGGTTGTTCATCATCGACGACCAGCACCCGCCCCGGGGGCGTGGCGGTGGTCGGTGTGCGGTTAGCCATGGACCCCAGTATCGCTCCGGCCAGGGGGAATATCACCCTCGCTCAGTGCCCAACGGGGAAATCTTCATCAAATCTTCAAACATCACCCTTCGACCGCCGTCACCCCTGCGCCCCACCCCGGGCCGGCGGCATCGCCTCCCCTGGTCGGTTCAGCAGGCGCCACCAGGGATTTCACTGCCTGCACCGCATACCCGGGGCGGGTAGAAGGACATCGCCCACGGCTGTGGGGTGGTGTCCCGGTGGTGACCCAGCCCACCGAATTCGCCCCCTTTTCGCCCTGTTATAAGGCTGTGAGCAGGGGTTTTGATTTCTAGTCCGTCAGGCACCCGTGCTAGATAAAGGTATGGCATCGACCTTGAGGCGGTGTCTTCTCACGGTCTTACCACGATCCAAGGAGATTGACGTGAAACGAGCAGCGATCGCAGCCGCCGCCCTTGCCCTCGCCCTCACGGGGTGTTCGGCCGCCGACCCGGAACCCACCGCCGACGGGACGGTGTCCCAGGATACATTCCTGACTACCCATGGCCTGGCCGGCATGGACGCGGTGGAGATCATTGATCACCTCGACCGGCAGAAGGTCACGGAGCGTCCCACGGATCTGATCGCCTCAGTGCGTGCCGATGAACTGCTGCTCTCGAGCGATGACCAGGAAGTCGTGGTCGATCTTCCCGACAATCAGACGTATGTCTCGATCGCACCCTATCTCACCTCCACCCACGACTGCTTCTACCACAGCCTCACGACCTGCCTGGGGGAACTCGACAATGAGGATATCCAGGTCACGATCACCGATGAGGCGACCGGTGAGGTGCTGGTGGACGAGGCGACAACCACCTTCGACAACGGGTTTATTGGCTTCTGGCTTCCCGATGATGCCACCGGCCTGATTGAGGTCAGCTACCAGGGGCGTACCGGCACCACGGAGTTTTCCACCGCCGACGACGGTGCCACCTGCGTCACAGACCTGCGCCTGACGTGATGGCTCAGCAGGGTCCTCACCTGCACCTGTCTCCCGTGTCACTGAAATCTAGCACCAAGGAAGGTTAAATCATGATGAACGCGTTTCCCCGACGACAGTTTCTGCTCGGCGGGCTCGTCCTCGCCGGCACCGGGGCCGTGGCCGCCTGCACCAGCGACCCTGGACCCGCTGCCTCGGCACCAGGTTCCTCTCTTCGCCCCACTCCCACCCCCACTGCGCTCGGCGAGCCGACGGTGCGCCGGACACTGACCGCCCGGCCCCTCTCTCTGGATATCGGCGGTATCGAAGCCAAGACGTGGGGATACGTCTCTGACACCGGGGATACGGCCATTGAGGCCACCGTCGGCGACGTCCTCCAGGTCGATATCACCAATGAACTGCCTGAGAGCACCTCCATCCACTGGCATGGCATCGCACTCCACAACGCAGCCGACGGTGTGCCCGGCATGACCCAGGACCCCATTGAACCTGGCGAGTCTTTCTCCTATGTTTTTGAAGTCCCCCACGGTGGCACCTACTTCTACCATTCCCACTCCGGCCTGCAGCTTGATCGCGGCCTCCACGCCCCACTGATCGTCCGTGACCCGCAAGACGCTGAGGACCAGGACGTCGAGTGGACCATCGTGCTCGACGACTGGGTCGATGGCATTCAGGGCACTCCCGACGATGAGCTCGACAAGCTCACCGGAATGGGCTCGGGCGACCATAACGGGAAGAAGGGGATGGGAGGCCACGGCCATATGATGCACGGCACCCCGGACCGGGTACTGGGCGGGGATGCCGGCGATGTGATGTATCCGCACTACCTCATCAACGGACGTATCCCCCGTGCTCACCGGACCTTCGAGGCTCGCCCGGGTGACAAGGCCCGCCTGCGGTTTATCAACTCCGGCGGTGACACCATCTTCAAGGTGGCCCTCGGTGGTCACCGCATGACCGTCACCCACACCGACGGCTTCCCCGTCCAGCCCCGGGAGACCGAATCGATCTACCTGTCGATGGGCGAGCGTGTCGACGTCGAGGTCATCCTCGGCGACGGCATCTTCCCGCTCACGGCTTTGGCGGTGGGTAAAGACGACCGCGCCTTCGCCGTCATCCGCACCGCCGGCGGCCAGGCCCCTCACCCCGATGTCGACTTCCCCGAGTTGTCGTCCACCGGACTGCTTCTGTCCTCCCTGAAGCCAGCAGACCGTGCACTCCTGCCCGAGGACACACCAGACCGAGAAGTCAGCATCGACCTGGGCGGGCAGATGATGCCGTATGAATGGAGCATTCTCACCGACGGCCAATCCTCCTCCGCGATCGTGCAGGCGGGCCAGCGCCTGCGGATGGTCATGCGCAACAGGACCATGATGCCCCACCCCATGCACATCCACGGTCACACGTGGGCGCTGCCCGGCAGCGGCGGGCTACGCAAGGACACCGTCCTTCTCCGCCACGGTGAAACCATGATCGCCGACCTGATCTCTGACAACCCCGGTGAGTGGGCATTTCACTGCCATAACGCCTATCACATGGAAACCGGGATGTTCAGCTCGCTTCGCTACGAGTAACCCGGCTCTTTTCCGCTTTGTCCTGCGGTATACAGCTAAGGTCGTTGTGCCCGTATATCGGGGACTCGGGAATTGTCCTTGATCCATGCTTCGGCATGAGGATCAATAAAGCTTGCCACCATTTGGATGGCGTTATCAACGGAGTCAAGATCTTCAAACTGCTGTCTGCTGCCAGGGGTTTTCTTCAACGCCTTCTTAACCTGAGGCCAGACGCTCGCCTGATAGTGACTGCTTAGGAGGAAGCGCCAAAAGTCGAAGCTGAGTTCAGCGATGATTTTTCCTGGTGGTGCGCCTTCCTTCCCGGCCCGTTTCTTCGCTTTGCGGATATTCTTCTTCGCTGCATCGTTGAAAGGGATTCGATCGTCGTCAAACCATCGCTCGCCGTACCTTCCGGTTAGGGCATTGTGAATGCTATTTCGGAGGAGTACTTCGAGGTGTTCGATGTCTGCGAGATAGGTCTTCGTGAGGTGAGTATTCCAAAGGTAGAGCGTTTCTGGTGATGGATGATCGGTGTACCTGCTCATTCGCGCAGATGAAAACCACTGGGACAGCTGTACTTGGGCTGGGCTTGGATTTCCATATGGATATGATAATGTGCGCTTTGAAAACCCCGGAACGATCCCTGCACTACGAAAGTAGGAGTAAATCGCCGGGGTTATTGATATCTTCGGGGAATTATAGCGGCCAGAAGTTCGAAGTTTTTCGCCCTTATTTACCGTGAATGACAGTGACAGATTTGTGATCCCTTGGGCTTAGGAGTTGTGGCAGTAACAGCTACCTTTGAAGGATGATTACTAATGAACTCCGAGAATTACTGACCGTAGCCACGACCCATGCGCAGCGCTTCCACGACGGGGAAGATCACACCGTAGCCGCAGCCCTCCTGACTGAATCCGGCAAACACGTGCTCGGTTTGAACGCATACCATTTTCTCGGTGGCCCCTGTGGTGAAATCTCGGCCTTAGCTAACCACGCTGCTAGTCATCCCGAGGATCCCATCCGGGCGGTAGTCGCCGTCCACGGTCCGACTGGCCAGGTGCTTTCGCCCTGTGGAAAATGCCGCCAAGTGCTATTTGATACTGATCCGTCTATCCGGTGCATCGTGCGCAGAAGCAATGGACTTGAAGCACTCACCGTGGAAGAGCTCTTACCGTTCGCATATAACTGGCGTGACATGGACAAAGAGCAACGCATCTATATGTGGGAAGGCTACGAGGAATCAATTCGAAGCGGAGAAAAGCAACAAACCATTCGGGTGGATGACCCCTTCCACGAAGGAAGCGCCCAGATTGTCTTCGAGAAAGAATCCGGAGAGGTTGTCACCATTCCCGCAGAAGTCACTTCTGTCGTCTCTACCCAGCGGAGGTCCTTGACGGAGGAACAAGCCCGAAGAGATGGCTTTGGTTCTCTTGCTGAGCTCCACGAAGCGCTCGATACTCACTATCCCGGATTAGCTGAGGATGATGAGGTCGACGTCGTAGAGTTCACGCTCCGTAAGGCTTAACTACTTCGGTAAAGACGACGGGGAAAGGGTTTTGCCTAGACTGTCGGTATGTTCGGCCCCGCTTCCGCCCAGCCACCGCGGCTTATAGATTTCCCTGTGCTGCGGTTACCATTTGTGGAGTTCGCATTTGTTGGGCTGCTGGTGGCCGTCTTTTTCGTTGATACGCAAGGAACTGATGCTGAGAGCGGCTTCCTTGCGGTCTTTGTGGTTCTTCCCGCACTCGTGTTTCTGGGAATTGCCTACCTTATTTCCCTGCCCATGCAGCGGAAGGACATTACAGATTTCCGGCTAGATGCCGTTTTCGTCGTTATTGGAGTGCTTGGTCTCTTCGGCTGGATCGGCCAGATGCTCATTGCTTTGCCCCTCCTGTGCTGCCTGCCCGTAGGGCTTTCAGCACTGATCCGCAGAGGCATCGCCTTTGCGTTGTGGAAGAGGGGTAAAGGCCCGCAACTGCCGGAATGAGGTTACGCGCTCTGCCAGCGCATCCTGCCGTCCGATGCCGGGGCGCACGTCATCGGGACACCTCTCTTTGATACCCCGCTTCCGCCGTTGCAATACGCGCCGGGGTGAACGTAGTTCTCTTCAACGGCGGGTGCTTCATACACAGCGGCAGCTTCTTGCACTGGGGGATTTGCGGCCATCATTTCGTCGGCACACTGCTGTGTCCAGCCAGAGGTTCCATCGCTGAAGAATGTCGTTCCGGTTTCGTGTAGCGAGACATCACCGCAGGACTCGATGGCTTTCTCCATCGGAGTGGGTTGCGCCGCACCGGGCGCCTCGGTGAAGCCGATGACTTCTTCTTGCGGTTGATCCACGCCGATATCTTCGGCGCTTTCCTCGGCAGTGGGAAGGGTGGGGTGTGGGGCGTCTTCAGTAACGCTGGTGCTTGACGACGTCTCACTCGCAGGGGTGGATTCAACGTCGAGAGAGGAACAGCCGCCGAGCACAAAGAGCGCAGAGGCAATACAGAGAAGTCGCTTCATTTCAGGTCCTTTGTTTATCTACCTCTATGGTAGTGACGGGTACCCTAGTTGCGCACAGGAATCACACAGTAGCTGGCCAGGCTCGGCGGATAAGCTGGTGCCTCATGAAAAACGGCTTTTTACAGCGCGCTTTCCTTGCAATCCTCCTCGGCACTGCCGCCCCCGTTCCGGCTCATGCCCAGACCATGGAGACCTCCGCCGCGCAGGATCTCGGCATCAATGATCCTGACTGTAAGCCCACGGGTTCCGTCACTGAACCCGTTGTTTTATTGCACGGTACTTCGGCAAACTCGGCCGAGTGGAACGATCTCATCCCGAAGCTCAAGGACCAAGGGATGTGCGTGTGGGCCTTCGACTATGGCGCCGAGGACATTGCGTACCAGAACGCCTACGACTACATGAAGGGGATTGCGGATCTAGATTCTTCCGGGCGCGAGATCGCCGGGCATATTGAACACATCCGTGAGGTCACCGGAGCAAACAAAGTAAACCTCGTCGGTTTCTCCCAGGGCGGCCTGCACACCAAGACCTTCACACAACTCTACGGCTCAGCGGATGAAGTGAACCGCGTGGTCACCATCGGTGCGAACTTCCACGGGACGACGTGGGGCGGGCGGGCAACGCCCCTCAAGACGGCCGCAAAGATCGCGCCCGATGTGGTTGATTTCCTCGGCACCAGCGCTGGCATCGAGCAGTTGGAGGGCTCGGATTTTATGGAGAATCTCAACCAGCTTCCGGATACCGCGCCCGGCGTTACTTACACGTCCATCTATTCGCCGGCGGATAATACCGTGACGCCGAACCAGACCTCGGAGCTGAGCGCTGTTCCGGGCGCGGACGTGGTCAATGTGGAATCCGCCCCAGTCGAACATGGAAATCTACCCCATGACCCGCGCGTGCACGATCAGATTCTGTGGGGGCTCACGCGTTAGTGACACACATCCAGGGTGCCATCGATGCGGACGGCCGGTGCCGTCACTGGCACACGCTTGTCGACGTCATTGCGAACAAGTGCCACACCTGCGGCGGATGGTTCGCGTGTTCGCTCTGCCACGCGGAGCTGACCGACCATGAATTCGGACCCATGCCGAAAGACCAGCTCTGCGTCATGTGCGGGGCCTGCGGCCGAACAATGACCTATGCCGAATACTCAGCATATAAATGCCCCGCGTGCGGGCATGCCTTCAATACAGGCTGTGCGCTGCACGCGGGGACGTATTTCCGCTAGTCTTCTACGGCAAAAGCTGGGCCAGCGGGGTGCCCTCGACGAGGGTCTTGAGGTACGCCAGAATGTCCGGGACGTTGAAGGTGAAGTTGCCGATGGTCACCGGGAAGGTCGGAAAAGCGTTGTTCGATGGGGCGTTATTGCCGTTATTTGCCGGGGCACCACCACCGTTGTTGGCAGGGACAGTGTTGTTAGCTGGTGCAGTGTTCTGAGCAGGAGCAGTGTTGCCGCCGCCACCGTTCAGGCCGCAGCGAGCGATGGCCTCGTCGGCGCGGGCGACGGCGTCGCGGATCTCGGGACCACGCGGGTGGAAGTTGGCAGCAGCCAGCGCCTGGGACTTCTTGCTGTTGTAGTCAGACGGATTGGTGTAGTACTTGGTGGCCTGCTCACAGGAAATCTGGCCGGCAGGGACCTTGGCCAGGTAGTCATCCACCATGTCGGCGGATGCGGTAGGGGCGGACAGGCCGATGGCAGCAGCAACGGAGCAGAGGACAAGCTTATTTCTCATGCGCCACATTGTGCCACAGCTTTTACACGTTTGCGTTAGTGCTCGCTTCCTAAGAAACGATTTACCAGCGAAAAATACGCCTTCACAGTCAAATCCAAGTCTTCCAGGTAGAGGTGTTCGTCGTGGCTGTGCAGCTGCGAGTTTGCGCTGGCCATATCCCGATCCTCCGCATGCAGCGCGAAGCCATAGGCGTTGCCGCCGCGGCGACGCGCCACGCGCAGGTCGGAACCACCCGTCGCCAGCACCGGCAGCACCTCCTTATCCGGAAAAAATTCGTGGGCGGTCTCCTCGATGCAGCGCCACAGTTCAGTATCGGTGGAGGACTGTGTGGCGTCCTCCGTAATAAGGTGCTCGATCTCTACTTCGTCGGCCATATCGCCGAGGGCCTCACGCAGGAACTCGTCGAGCTCCTCCTGGGTCTGGCCAGGGAAGGGGCGGATATCCATCTCCAGGTAGGCGTGGGAAGGCAGCACGTTGATGGCGCCACCCGCGCGCAGGACAGTTTGGGCAATTGTCGTGTGCGAGAAGGCGTGAGCGTAGGCGGACAAACTACCGAACTTTTCATAGTCGGCCGCGGTAGCGGAGCCGTCGAGAAGCGCTGCCTCCGTTGCGGGGTCGAAGCGGAAGGTCTTGACGAATCCCTGCCACACCTCATCCGTGGCCACGGGTGGCTCGGCGGCGGCGATGCGGCGAGCAACCTCACCGATTTTGACGATGGCAAAGTCCTTCCCAAACGGCGTGGAGCCATGGCCGGCATCGCCGTGCACGTGCAGACGGCGCTGGCCCGCGCCCTTCTCACCGACGTTGAAGCCGAGCGCGCCGGGCAGGTGGCTGCCGCCGGTTTCCGAGAGGCAGTTGCGCACCGAGTAGGCCTCCGGGTGGTGCTTATCCATCCAGATGGAGCCCAAGCCGCCGCGGGCCTCCTCGTCGGCCATGCCGACAAAGGCCAGGGTGCCGCCGGGGTTGCCGCGCTGAGCGACATCGCGAGTCACCGCCGCCATCGTCGCCGTAATAAAGAGCATGTCCACCGCGCCGCGGCCGTAGAGCTTGCCATCTTCGATGACGGCGTCGAAAGGTGGCTTGGTCCACTTGGGCTCGTCGACGGGCACGACGTCGGTGTGGCCCATGAGCGTGAGCGGCTCCTTGTCCGGGTCACCCGGAACGGTCACCACGATGGTGACGCGGCCCGGGTGCGATTCATAGCGTTGAATCTCCACCGGGGTGCCTGCGAAAAACCGCTCCAACGTGTCGGCATTGCGGACCTCGTGGCCGGAATCCGGAGTGAGGTCATTGACGCAGGCATTGCGAATGAGCTGCTGAAGCAGTGCGAGGGTGTCGTCGTAGAGCGTGGAATCCATGGCCTAAAGGGTAGCCCGGACTACATGAAACCGGCAGATTTACCACAACTTGAACGGTGTTCAAGTAATGTTTCCCGCATGAGCATCGTAGACATCGCACGCGAGAAGGCCCTGGAGCAGGGCATCGGCCTCAACGAAGAAGAACTCCTGCAGGTTCTCCAGATCCCGGATGAGCAGCTGGAAGAGATCGCGGACATCGCCCACAAGACCCGCCTCAAGTGGTGTGGTCCGGACGTGTCCGTGGAAGGCATCATCTCCATTAAGACCGGCGGCTGCCCGGAGGATTGCCACTTCTGCTCACAGTCGGGCCTGTTTGATTCTCCCGTACGCGCCGCGCGTCTCAACATTCCGGAGCTGGTGGAGGCCGCCAAGAAGACGGCCAAGACGGGTGCGACGGAGTTCTGCATCGTGGCAGCTGTGAAAGCCCCAGATGAGAACCTCCTGTCCCAGGTTGCCGAGGCCATTCCGGCCATCCTGGATGAAGTCGATATCGAAATCTCCCTCTCGCTCGGAACCCTGACCCGCGAGCAAGCGCAGCGCCTCAAGGACATGGGCGCCCAGCGCTATAACCACAACCTGGAGACCTCCAAGTCCTTCTTCCCCAACGTGGTCACCACGCATACCTGGGAGGAGCGCAAAGAGACCCTCGAGAATGTCCGTGCAGTCGGCATGGAAGTCTGCTCCGGCGGCATCATCGGAATGGGCGAATCACTAGAAGACCGCGCCGAATTCGCTTACCAGCTGGCCCAGATCGAGCCCTGCGAGGTGCCGATGAACTTCCTTGATCCCCGCCCGGGCACCCCGTTCGCGGATTACCCGCTGGTCCCGCTCGGTGAGGCGCTGCGCGCCGTGGCCGCATTCCGCCTGGCCATGCCGTCCGTGACCCTCCGTTTTGCAGGCGGCCGCGAGCTCTCCCTCGGTGACGACGGCACCGAAAAGGGCCTCCTCGGCGGCATCAACGCCATCATCGCCGGAAACTACCTGACCACGCTGGGCAAGCAGATCGAGAAGGACGTCGACATGCTCGGCCGCATCGACCTGCCCATCAAGGCGCTCTAATGAACAGCTCGACGGAGCTGGCCGCTGCCGTACTCGCCGGCGAGGAGCCGCTGTTCCACCCCAACACTGGGAAACCACTAAGCGAGGAATTCACCCTGCACCCGGCAGCCGCGGCCGGCCTGGACGTCCCGCGCTATTGCCAGCTGTGCGGGCGCCGCATGGTGGTGCAGGTGCGCCCGGACGGCTGGAACGCGCGCTGCTCGCGCCATGGCGAGCTCGACTCGGACTATCTCTATGAGGAGGTACTTCCGTAAGCTGGGGCACCATGGATCCCGCTGTTGCCCACGCCCATCGGTCTGCGCTGCGCTCGATTTCCCGCGTCGTCTCAGAGATTGCGACCCCGACGCCTCCACAACAAGCGTTGAACGCCGTCGCCGAGCAACTACGCCGCGGCAACGTCATGGTCCTCACGGGAGCAGGTGTATCTACAGAATCAGGCGTGCCGGATTACCGCGGCCCGAACGGCTCCCTCAGCCGGCACCGCCCCATGACCTACCAGGAGTTCCTGCACGACCCGCAGGCCTCCCACCGCTACTGGGCCCGCGCCTTTGTGGGCTGGCGGGTCATGCAGGCCGCACACCCCAACCGCACGCACTACGCTTTGGTCGAGCTCGAGCGCGCCGGGCTTCTCACGGGCGTTGTCACGCAGAACGTTGATGGCCTGCACGAGGAAGCTGGGCAGCGCAACCTCATCGCCCTGCATGGGGATATGCAGCACGTCGTGTGCTTGAGCTGCGGGTACGAAGAAGCACGCGCGGACTACGACGCCCGCGCGGCCACAGCCAACCCGGAATTCCTCCAACGCTGGGCAGTCAACAAAGCGGACGTGAACCCCGACGGCGACGTCGCCCTCAGCGAGGAAGCAGTGGAAGAATTCGTCATGCCCGGCTGCGTGCAGTGCGGCTCGCAGCGCCTGAAGCCAGACGTAGTCTATTTCGGTGAGCCAGTGCCTACCTACAAAAAGGACGCCGCCTATGCGATGGTCAACGCGGCGGACTCGGTGCTCGTTGCCGGTTCTTCGTTGGCGGTCATGAGCGGCTTTCGGTTCGTCCTAGAGGCCAAGAAACAAGGCAAGCGCGTGGCCACCATCAATGGAGGGCCGGGACGCGCCGACGATCGCGTCGACACCCTGTGGCGCACCCAGGTGGGCCCGGCTTTCGACGCGATCCTGGATGAGCTAGAACTCTAAAGCTGCTCCAGTTCTTCGAGCACCACGTGGCATACCCGCTTGTCCAAGGGCATGTCTTCGTGGCGGATTATCGCGCGGCGCTCGATGTCCTGAATATAGATATTTCGTACCTGCTGGCCGTTGAGGAAGCAGGTGTTGGGTGGAACCACGACGGCATCGGAGCGCGTGGCGATGCACGTATAGCTCACACCGGGTTCGACCTCACTGTCGCGGTTCGTTGCCTCCACGACCTCGCTGCCGACTACTTGCTGCATGCCGGCGGGGCCAAACCAGCCGTCGATAAGCGTGCGCACGACCTCCTCCTGGCGCTCGCCACGGAAGAGGGGGCTGGCAATTCCGCCCTGGGTCGTTCCGTGGTTGGGCGCACTGATGCAGACGACGTGCCGTACAAACCCCGCGCTATCGTGCATGCGCATCCAATAGCGAGCCAGCAATCCGCCCTGGGAATGCCCCACGAGGATCACCTTTTCCGCGCCGGTGACGGCAAGGACGGCGTTGATGTAGGCGTCGAGCTGCCGGGCGGATTCCTGCAGGGGAGCGGTGGCGCGGGTCCCGTAGTCAGGGGCGAAGGTGGCCCAGCCAGCGGCGCGGAGCATGTCTGCGAGGACTTGCCAGACGCCTTTGCTGTCGCAGGTTCCGTGGATCAAAATAACCGGCCAGGGTCGTTCGGCGGTGGGGCGCGCGGACCAGTCGTCTTCGCACACGCCTCGCGTCCGCCTGCGGGCACCGAGGGGGAGTGTGGTCATGGGATTGCAGTTTACCCTTGACGCCCCTCCAACTTTTTTACTAAGCTAAGGCTTGCCTAATACGGGCCGGGCGGTGAGCTCCACACCGCACGCGTTACCGGATTAGTCATGGGGATAGAGCCCGCCGCCTCACCGCGGCGGGCTTCTTTCATGGATACACTCGCGAGCATGACCGACCTGCAGCATGTCCACTCCGTCAATGAAGCGATTTCCCGCCTCAGCGAGCTCTATGACAGTTCCTGCGAGCTGGCACGTCACGCTCTCGCCTCGGGGGACCACGACGCCTACCGCCACGTGGTCTACCCGAAGATCACCGTGGATATCCGCCAATGGACACCCATCGACCGCTCTGAGCCCTTCGGCTACGTGGACCAAGAGGGCCGCTACTCGGCAGTGATATCAAAACCATGGCTGATTCGTAGTTACCTCACG
This sequence comes from Corynebacterium sp. HMSC056E09, assembly GCF_001813425.1. Lineage (NCBI taxonomy): Bacteria > Bacillati > Actinomycetota > Actinomycetes > Mycobacteriales > Corynebacteriaceae > Corynebacterium > Corynebacterium sp. HMSC056E09. Next base: position 20,131 of record NZ_KV812483.1, on the reverse strand, counting down.
GAGCAGCTCACGCGGCTCACCAATAACTACCCCTGCGATATCTACGTCGGTCAATCGGATGAGCGCATCCCGCCGGAATATATCCGGGGGATTACAGAAATTCCCCAGGACCGCGGCGATATACCCCGGCCCACCCTCGATGCGGTTCATGACGGGATCGTTGACGGCGCGTGGAAGGCCTTTCACGGGAAAGAAAAGCCGCTGTTCCACTTCGGCCCGCAGCGCTTCGACATCGCCTGTGCTCGCATCGAGCACTACACCGGTATCGAGGTGGACACCGTGCAGAAGTACATCCTGTTCACCAACTACGCCATGCACACCACCGAGTTCGTCAAGTTCGGCCTGCGCGAACTCTCACGTGAGGATTCACGCTACACCGCGCTCGTGCTGCCCACGGGGGAGACCATCCACTCCAATGACGCGGTGCTTCTCGACGTCGACGAGCTCACCCTCACCTCCCGCTACCAGATGCCCCGTTTTGATCTCATCACCGCCGGCGGAGATGGCATCACCATGATCAATATCGGTGTAGGCCCCTCTAACGCCAAGACCATTACGGACTGCTTGGCGGTCCTGCGCCCGGAGGCCTGGATCATGATCGGCCACTGCGCAGGGCTCGATGGCCGCATGCGCATCGGCGACCTCATTCTGGGCAATGCTTATCAGCGCGAAGACCACATCCTCGACGGCACCGTCACCACCAGCAACCCGATTCCCGCCATCCCGGAAATCCAGCGCATGCTGGAGGCCGCCGTCGAGGAGGTATACGGGAAAGACAATTCGCTCATGCGCACCGGCACGGTGCTCTCCACCGATGACCGCAACTGGGAGTGGCGCACCTCCCGGGACTTGTGGGAATGGCTGCGCCACTCTACCGCGGTGGCCGTGGACATGGAATCCTGCACGCTGGCCGCCAACGGCTACCGCTACCGCATCCCCTACGGCACGCTGCTGTCGGTCTCCGATCTACCTTTGCACGCCGTGCCCAAGCTTCCCGCCCAAGCGCAGGCCTTTTACTCGAACTCGAAGGAAGCCCACGTCATGTGTGCGGTGCGCGCGGTGGAGGCTTTGGCGGAGAATCCGGAGCGGCTGCGCACCCGCAAACTGCGCCGAACGGTGGCGGAGGTTCCGTTCCGCTGAGGTAGATGATTAGACTGAGGGAAATGCACAATCTGGCGAAGGAGACCTAGACGATGAGCACCCCGGAGTGGTGGAACCCGGAACGCGAGAACCTGACGTGGGAGGTCTTCGGTGAGGCCAGCCGCTACCTTTCGCAACAAATCGTGGATTCGGGCTGGTTCCCGGATCTCATCGTGGGCGTGGCCCGCGGAGGCCTGATCCCTGCAGGCGCTATTGGTTATGCCATCGGCGTCAAAGAAATGGGCGCTATCAACGTGGAGTTCTACACCGATATCGGTGAGACCCTGCCGGAGCCGATTCTCCTTAACCCGCAGCTGGATACGGATTCGCTCAAGGACAAGAAGGTCCTCGTCGTCGATGACGTAGCGGATTCCGGCAAGACCCTCGACCTCGTGGTCAACCTGCTCGAGCAGACCGCGTCCGAGGTCAAGTCCGCCGTCATCTACACCAAGCCGACCACCATCTTTGAGCCGGACTTCTCGTGGAAGAAGACCGACCAGTGGATCAACTTTGCCTGGTCGGTCCTGCCGGTCATCACCCGCGATGGTTCCTTCAAAGACGGCCACTAATGTCTGACCGTTCCGCCGGTTCTTTCCGCGCGGCCTTCAGCTCGCCCGCCCGCTTCCGCAAGGAGATGTTTGGCGGGCTTGCTGTTGCGCTGGCCCTCATCCCGGAAGTCTTAAGTTTCTCCATCCTCGCCGGGCTCGACCCCAAGGTGGGGCTCTTCGCCTCCGTCATCATGGCAATGTCCATCGCCATCACTGGCGGGCGCCCAGCCATGATCTCCGCTGCAGCTGGTTCTGTCGCCGTGGTTATCGCGCCCCTGGCCCACGAGCATGGCCTGCAGTACGTGCTCCTGACCATCTGGATGGCGGGCATCCTGCAAGTAGTGATGGCAATGCTGGGCGTCGCCAAGCTCATGCGTTTCATCCCCCGCAGCGTCATGCTGGGTTTCGTCAACGCGCTGGGCATCCTCATGTTCACCGCGCAGCTGGGTCACCTGTGGCAGGTGCCGTGGCTGGTCTATCCTCTCGTTGCTCTGGGCCTCGTCATCATGGTGGTGTGGCCGCGCATCACCACGGTAATCCCCGCGCCCCTCGTGGCGATCGTGGTTGTCACCATGTTGACTGTGATTTTCGGCTGGCAGGTTCCCGACGTCGCGGATCAAGGCGAGCTGCCGACCTCCCTGCCCGGTTTCGTCATTCCGGATATCCCGTGGACGAAGGACACCCTCCTCCTCTGCCTTCCCTATGCACTGGGGGTGGCACTCGTCGGACTCATGGAATCCCTGCTCACCGCCAAGCTTGTCGACGACCTCACGGATACCCACTCCGATAAAACGCGCGAATCCGTGGGCCAGGGCATCGGCAACATGCTCGCCGCTGCCATCGGCGGCATGGGCGTGTGCGCGATGATTGGCCAGACCATGATTAACGTCAAGGAATCGCAGGCACGCACGCGCTTGTCGACGTTCCTCGCCGGCGTCTTCCTCCTTATCCTCATCCTCGTGTTGGGGGACACCGTAGGGAAAATCCCCATGGCTGCTCTTGTGGCGGTCATGTTTATGGTGTCCTTCCACACCGTGGATTGGCGCTCGGTGCGCACGATTCACCGCATGCCTCTGAGCGAAACCCTCGTCATGCTGGTGACGGTGATTGGCACCTTGGCCACGAATAACCTGGCGGTCGGTGTGATCCTCGGTGTGCTCACTGCCTCGGTGGCCTTTGCACGCCGCGTCGCCCACCTCGTGTCGGTGGAGCTAGAGGGCAACGTCTACACTGTGCGCGGCCAGCTCTTCTTCGCCTCCTCGAACGATCTGGTCTACGCCTTCGATTACACCCTGCCGGTGGAGAAGGTCATCGTGGATTTCTCAGAGGCCGATATTTGGGATGCCTCAACCGTGGCGGTGCTCCAGGCTGTGGAAAGCAAGTACGCAAGCCGTGGAATAGCGGTGGAATTCCGGGGCCTTGATGGTGTTAGCCTCGCGCGTTACCAGCGGATCTCAGATTTGGGTTAGGTAAACCTACCAGAAAAAGTGTTATGACGTGCGAGTTTGCTTAAGATCACCTTGCTAGCGCGCCCGATTTTTTTCTGTATTGTGGGAACAACACACGAAAGGAATAACTCTTATGGATGAGAAACTGCAAACGCTCCTCAACGCCCAGGTCAATAATGAGCACGGCGCAGCCCTGATTTACACTCAGCTGGCCTACGAGATGGACAACCTGTCCTTCCCAGGCATGCGCGATTGGTTCTTCAAGCAGGCAGAGGAAGAGCGCGAGCACGCACAGAAGTTCGCCGAGCACCTGTTGGACCGCGGCTACCGCGTCGAGCTGGAGGATATCCAGGTCGGCTCCGTCAAGGCCGCCACCCCGCTCGATGCTTTTGAGGCATCCCTCGCGCATGAGCAGAAGGTCTCGGAGCAGATCCGAGAGATCGCCCGCACCGCAGATGCGGCTGGGGACCTGGATTCCCGTGGTCTCATCAACTGGTTCCTCGAGGAGCAGGTTGAGGAAGAGTCCTCCGTGTCTGAGATCATTGACCAGCTCAAGCTGGTGGGCAATGACGGTTCTGGCCTGCTGCGCGTCGATGGCTCGCTGGCGCAACGGTAACGAAGCCATATAGTTTGCGCGGATTCTCCCACGGCCCCCTGCGGTTGGTGGGAGAATTTTTTTATGACTACAACGCGCCTCATGCTCATCTGCGGTGCCCTTGCCGGGCTAGCGATTGCATTGGTCGGTGGCATGTGGCTGGCGGCAACCAACATGGCTCTGGGAACCTTTTTCTTCGCCCTCGCGGTGATGCTCGGCCCGTTTGCCGGGCTTGCCCTCTTATTGTGCGCCGCCGCGGCGGCGACGGCGCTGAGCCGCTCCCTGTTTAGCGTGGGCGGGCTATTCCTCGTGGGGGCAACCTCGACGCTGTTGGCACATGGCACACTATCGCTTCCGCTTTTCGTAGCGGGCACGCTGACTGGCGCTCTTGCGGTCTGGCTACACTGGGCGCATGGCCACTTTGCTCTTCGACCTCTACGGCGTGCTCATGCGGTCAGCTACGCCCGCCGGGAACGCTGAGCTGGAGGATTACCTCCGTCCCGACAATGTAGAGCACTTTTGGTCTCTTTATGAGGAGTTTCGCCCTGCATATGACGCTGGGCACCTGAGCGATGCGCAATATTGGGGCCGCATTCGCGCGCTGGCCGGTCTTGCTCCTTTTGATGTCAGCCACGCCATCGAATTGGACACCGAGCACCTGCTGGTAGCCGACGAAGAAATGGTTCGTGCGGTCCTAGGGTTTATTGGCCAGGGCCATAGTGTTGGCATCCTGGCGAATGTGCCGGCGGCATTGGGAACCAGGATCCGCCAGACGCAGCCCTGGCTGGAAGAATGCGCCGCCGTGACGCTGAGCTGCGATATAGGGGTGGCCAAGCCGGATCCGGAAGCCTACCTCGTGGCCGTGGATGCCCTCGGGGCCCAGGCCAAGGACACCCACTTCTTCGACGATCGGCCGGACTTCGTCGCCGGCGCCCAGCACCTTGGGCTCAAAGCCCACCTTTTTACGGGAATTACTTCAATCCCCTTTTAGGCAGCTTTGGCCTCGCGGCCGAGATCGAGCGGCACGCGCAGCAGCGGGTCCAGCGCCACAGCGCGGGTGCAGGCGCGAACAATCTCGGTGTGCGAGGGAATCATGCGCAGCTCCACCGGGTGGTCGGTGGCCTGGCGTACAGCGGAAGCAAAGAGCTTCGGCGCTGCCGGATCATCTGAGAAGGCTCCGCCGGCTACCACGAGGGTGTCAGGTTTGTACTCAGCCAAAAGCTCAGCGGCGGTGGCGCCGAGGGAGCGTGCGCGGTCGTCGAGAAGCGCTCGCGTCTCATCGTCAGCGTTCGCAACCACGTCTGGGAAAGACTCCTCACCTGTCACATCGAGCACCGCCTGCGTAGCGAGAGAGTCAGGGTCATCGATGTTGAGCTGCACGATCTCATCGCCAACTGTGAGCGCAGTACCAACGGAGTCATCCGCGTAGAGCACCATGACGGGCTTCTCCGCTCCCATCTCCGTCGACTGCGTCTCTGAGCCGAGGATCGCCGGGATGACGGAAGACACAACTACTGGAACGCCGAACTGATACTCCAGGCGGCTGGCGATGTCCATTTCGTCCCACCCCAGGTTGTGGGCGGTGATGCGCCCGGCCTCGTTGACGCTGCCGGAGGTGGTCACGCCGACTGACACCAAGCGGCGATCCAGGCCGGCCATGAGGCGATTAACGCCAGCGATGATGTGCTCGATGACGTCACTCGCGCTCAGGCGAGAAACCGGTGTAGCCACGTCTTCCTCGCGGAGCGTGCGTCCCTGCGTGTCAAAGAAGGCGATGTGGGTAAAGGCGGTACCGACGGCAATGCCGGCCAGCATCCAGTCATTATCCGCTACCTCCAGGGGCACTGTGGGGCGCCCGCGACCGCGGGACTGCGTCAAATCCGTGCGCTGGCGGATCAGTCCAGCACCCAAAAGCGCGGCGGTGGCGCGGGTGATTGTGGGCTGGGAGAGTCCCGTGGCTTCGACAAGTTCACTGCGGGTGACAACGGGGTTGAGTCGAATGATGTGGAGGCACTTCGCCGCTGGGGTGCGGGGGCGCGTGAACACGGGACCGGATTTAATCATGGCGTCAAGTATAAATTCACCAGACCGCATTGTCTAATAGAAATTAGGATTCAGTAGACATCATGGTCTAGAAATGCGCCTGCGATAGAGTGATACCCATGGATTCTGTTGCTGTGTACTGCGGCTCCGCCGCCGGAAACTCTGAGGCCTATAGCCAAGCCGCGCACCATTTGGGGGAGGAGCTCGCGCGCCGAAACCTCACCCTGGTCTATGGCGGTGGTGACGTAGGCCTGATGGGTATCGTTGCGGACTCCTGCCTTGCCGCCGGCGGAACCGTCATTGGAGTAATCCCGCGCCAGCTCGTCGATTACGAGCTTTCCCACCAGCGGGTAACCCAGCTCGAGGTGGTCGACACCATGGCCCAGCGCAAGACGCGCATGGAGGAGCTCGCCGATGCCTTCGTGTGCCTGCCGGGTGGCGTGGGGACCCTGGAGGAGCTCACCGAGGTCCTCACCTTGCAGCAGTTGGGCAACATCGATGGGCCGGTGGGACTCGTAGACGTGAACGGCTACTGGCAGCCGTTTAGAAAAATGTACTCCGCAATGGTGCAGGAGGGGTTTGTCCAAAAACGCTTCCTCGATGCGCTCGTGGTCAATGCCGATCCAGCTGAAGTGCTGAACGAATTCGCATCCTGGGTGAGCCCGGGTAGCAAGTGGAGCAACAATTAGCTAACAACCTGGTAAATAAGGCGGCGCCGGGTTGGCCCAAAGCCCCAGATCTTCGTTAGACTTCGCCCTTATGAGTTTTGACCAGAACGCAGAGCGCCAGCCTTCGCTGCTGGACGCGTCGTGCGATAACTTCGTCCACGACCTCGCGCAGCTCACGCCCACCGATGCCACCGCGTGGGGAATCCCCGGCTTCGATGGGGAGCTGGAAGATTTCTCCCCGGAGTACTACTCCTCCGTGGCGGATCGCACCCGTGAGATGATGGCGGATCTCGATGCACTCGATGACACCACCGACGAATCCGACGATGACGACGATTTCGACGAGGTGGACTACGTCACCGCCGCCGTCCTGCGCGACCGTCTCTGCCTGGATCTTGACCTGCACCATGCTGGTGAGGACATCCGTTGTCTTAACAACATTGCCTCGCCGGTGCAGACCATCCGCGACACCCTGATGCTCATGCCGAAGGACACTCCGGAACAGCTCGACGCCCTGCGTTCGCGCCTGTCGAAGGTGCCGGCATCCCTCAGCGGCTACAAGGAGTCCCTCACCGAGGCGGCGTCGCGTGGCATGGTGGCGCCCCAACGCCAGATCTCGGAAGTATTCGTGCAGAGTGAGCGGCTTGCCGACGCCGGCTCCATGCTCGAGGACCTTGGCGTGGAGGGCCCCGAGGTGGACGCGGCCAAGGAAGCCTTCGGCGAATTCGCCGATTGGCTTTCCAACGAGCTGCAACCGCAGGCTCCGTCCCAGGACGCGGTGGGCCGGGAGCGCTACGAGCGCTTCTCCAGGCTTTTCGTCGGGGATGCCGTGGACCTCGATGAGGCCTATGAGTGGGGCCTGGATCAGGTGCGTTCCATCAAGGCGGAACAAGAAAAGATCGCCCACGAGCTCTATGGCTCCGACGTGACGGTCCGCGCCGCGATGCGCAAGCTCAACGAGGAGGAGCGCTACCAGCTCCATGGCACCGACGCGCTGGTGGAGTGGATGCAGTCCACCGCGGATCGCGTCATTAAGGACCTCGACGGCACCGCCTTCGATATCCCGGAGGCCGTTAAAGAAATCGAGTGCTGCATCGACCCGGCCGGCACCGGCGGTATCTTCTACACCTCGCCGTCGGATGACTTCTCCCGCCCCGGCCGCATGTGGTGGTCCGTACCGTCTGGTCAGGAGCTTTTCCACACCTGGCAGGAGCTGACCACTGTCCACCATGAGGGCGCGCCGGGCCACCACCTGCAGATTGGTGCCGCGCTGACCCAGCCTGACCTCAATCTGTGGCGCCGCGCGGTGACCTGGAACTCCGGCCATGGTGAAGGCTGGGCTCTCTACGCGGAAGCACTCATGGCGGAGCTGGGTTACATGGATGACCCAGGTTTCCGCATGGGGCTTCTCGACGCCCAACGTTTCCGCGCCGCCCGCGTCGTGGTGGACATCGGACTCCACTTGGGTAAGCCTTTGCCGGATTGCAACACGTCCGGTGTCTGGGATAAGTCCCACGTCAAGACCTTCATGCGTGAGAACACCGCGATGGATGATGCCAACCTCTCCTTCGAGGTCACCCGCTACCTGGGTTGGCCGGGTCAGGCTCCGTCTTATGCCTTGGGCCAGCGCCTGTGGCAGCAAACCCGCGACGCTGCGGTGGAGCAGGGCATGGACGTACGCGATTTCCACTCCCAGGCATTGGCCCTAGGCTCTGTGCCGATGTCGATCCTGCGTGAGACAATTCTGGACTAAAACCCCAGGTCGCTTCTTAGACTCTTGGATTTATCCACACCTGACTCTTGGATTTATCCACTAGTGACTCTGTGATTTATCCACTTGTCGGGCTAACATGCGTGGTATGTACCTGCCCCGAATCGTTGATGCAGAAGTCGAGAGAGGGCTCCGTGTTTCGGGAGCCCTCTTCCTCAAAGGCCCCCGTGCAAGTGGGAAAACATCAACAGCACGCCAATTCGCAAAGTCCGTCATTCAACTTGACCGTGACTCCCCAGAAGCAAACCTTGCGCGCATGCAACCGGCTTTGGGGCTTCAAGGGGCGCGGCCGCGGCTTATTGATGAGTGGCAGGTTGTCCCTGCTATCTGGAATGAAGTGCGCCATGCAGTTGATGACTCACCGGAGAAAGGACAGTTTCTCCTTACAGGCTCCTCCACGCCCAATGACGATGCCACCAGGCATTCGGGCGCAGGCCGTATTCGTTCGATTCAATTGCGCACGTTGAGTTTGGCAGAGCGAGAACTTGCTGCTGAGCGGGTATCACTGGGCGCCATCATTGCTGGCAATCAAGATCCTACAGCTGGGACGGACGCCACCGTGGCGGATTATGCCCGCTGGATCGTTGCTGGTGGTTTTCCGGAATTCTTTGACCTTGATCCGCTCGACGCGCAGGAAGGGATGGAGTCCTACCTCACGGAGATGAGCGAGCACGACTACCCGGAGCTTGGCGGACCGCGCCGCGATCCGCGCCGCTTCCAGTCTTTCCTTCATGCCTATGCCGGACTAGTTGCCCAGCCGGCCACCGCTGCAGCGATTCGTAAACGCATAGGAGAACTCAGCAGCGCTACCTCGACACCAGCCGCAGAAACTGTGAACGTCATTCACGATTTTGCTACTCGCCTCTTCCTTATTGAGGATCAACCAGCTTGGTCACCGCGTACGAGGTCGAAGACTTCCATGGTCCAAATGCCTAAACGCCAGCTTGCCGATCCTGGTTTGGCTGCTGCTTTGTTGGGAACGGGTCCAGATAAACTGCTTGGAGATTTAGAGACATTAGGCATCCTCTTCGAGGCGCAACTTGTGCACGATCTGCGCGTCTATGCGCAGGCACTGCGTGCGCGCGGAGTATTCCACCTGAGGGATATGAAGGGGCGCGAAGAAATTGATGCAGTAGTGGAGCTTCGAGATGGTTCGTGGGTGGGATTTGAGGCGAAACTTTCGCACAACGAGGTCGATGCAGCGGCAGCACACCTTAAGCACGTAGCCGCTAAGCTTTCTTCGCCTCCAGCAGCGCTGATAGTTGTGATTCCCAGCGGTCCAGCTTTCCAACGTCCGGATGGGGTCTGGGTGGTACCACTAGCGGCGCTTGCGGAATAGCCCCAGAATCTGCGGCAGGTAGCCGGCGATGACCAGCACGATGATGAGTCGGATAATCTGCACGGCCACCACGGCGGGACCCGCCCCTCCTTCTGCGGACAGCGCGAGAACCGTCTCCAGCGCGCCGGGCGAGGTGGCGAGGTAAGCCTCAAAGTAGGTGATGTCCAGCCATGCGGTCAATGGCAGGGCGGTCAGCGCACACACGCCGATGACCACGACAATGAAGAGGATCGTCGCGGGTAGCTGCTTGGCGAAGGCCCGCAAGGCCGGCACGGAAAGCCCGCCACCGCAGACCCAGCCGATGGACATGAATGCCATGATCTTGAACACGTAGAGCGGCTCCAAGGTGTGGCCGGCTGGGATAACCTGAGCGACCAGCACCGTCAAGATGAGCGGACCTAGCACCGCAGCCGCAGGCAAACGCACGAGCTTGCCTAGCTTCTCACCAACCACGGCGATAGCGAGGGTCAGCAGCACAATCCACCACGTGACCTCGCCGTCAACGCTCATGTCGACGCCTTCGCCCGCAGGAGCATCTAACAAAGAAACCACCAAAGGGAGCGATACCGACACCGCCAGGAGGCGCAGATATTGCGTCAGCGCCACGTAGCGGTAGTCCGCACCCAGCTCGCTAGCCAGCGCGGGCATGAGCGAGGCTCCGCCGGGCAGCATGGATAAAATGCCCGTCTCCCAGGAAATATCCTTCGGCTGTGAGCGGTGTAGCAGAACACCGCCAGCGACACCGATAAGCACGGTGATGAGGGACATCGTCACCGCAGCCGGCACAAAGCCAATGAGCGTGGAGGCAGGCACAAGGGTCAGCGGTATCCCCGCCATCATTCCGATGAAACCGCGAGCGACAGCATAGAAGCGATCGTTGACGGAAAGCTCCTTGCCCGTCGTCAGTGCCATGGCGCCGGAGACCACGATGGCGCCCAGAATCCAGGCGGCGGGCACGTGCAGGTAGCTGAATACTGCCCCGAGAGCAACAGATCCCGGGGCAACGATGGCCCACCTTGCACGCACAGACATGCAATCGAGTTTAATGATGGTCATGGGCTTTGGATTGAGTGGTTGGGCGATTCTCACTATTGGAGCTGCCGTGGCCGGATGGATCGACGCCGTTATTGGTGGCGGCGGCCTCGTCCTTATTCCGCTCATCATGGCGGTGGCACCGCAGCTTGCTCCCGCCGCCGCCCTAGCCACAAACAAGGTGGCGGCGGTATCTGGCACAGCGTCAGCGGCCATTACGCTCGTCAAGAAAGTCCGCCCGCCGAAGGGCGAGCTCATCCGTATGGGTCTTATCGCCCTTGTATGCTCCAGCCTCGGCGCCACGGCGGTCGCGCTCATCGACAAAGACATCATGCGCCCAGTCATCATCGTGCTCATGGTGGCGGTGGGTACCTTCGTTGCTTTCCGTCCAAGCTTCGGAAGCGGCGAAGGAGAGGGAATCCGCGGCGGTTGGCGCACGTGGGCGGGGTTAGCCGCCGTGGCGGCCATTGCCTTCTACGATGGCGTCTTTGGCCCCGGCACCGGCATGTTCCTCATCATGGCATTTACAGCCATCTTCTCCCAGAACTTCCTTACTTCCGCCGCGATGTCCAAGGTGGTCAACACGTGCACCAACGTTGGCGCGCTCATCGCCTTCATTCTGGGCGGGCACGTGGTATGGGGCCTAGCACTTGTTCTCGCAGCGGCAAATATCATTGGTGCGCAGCTGGGCGCGCGAACAGTGCTCGGCGGCGGTGCGAAGCTCATCCGTTATGCGCTGCTCACTCTCGTCGTGGTGATGAGCGTGTACCTGGCCTGGCAGCAGTGGGGTTAAATCCTGTTCTTCGTCTTTGCGGTTGCTACCGCATTCCACGGGTCCTCGGGCCACGGGTGTTTTGGGTAGCGCCCGCGCATGTCGGCGCGCACCCCGGCATAGGGCCCGGACCAGAAGCTGGCCAAGTCATCGGTCACAGCAAGCGGCCGCCCGGCGGGAGACAGTAGATGGAATTGCACGTGGTGGCCGCAGTATTCGGGGGACTCCGCTAAACCAAAACACTCCTGCAACTTGATGGAAACCACCGGGCGCTCGCCGGACCAATCAATCTTTGCATCACGCCCGGACGGCACCGGCAAACGCTCCGGCGCGAGCTCGTCCAAGCGGCTGGCTTCGGGCCACGGCAGCAATCGTTGCAGCGCCGGATACATGTCTGGGCGCCCGCCAATCGCCAACTCATGCAGCTCCGGATCCAGCCACTCAAGGTTGGCATTGTCGATATCTGGCCAGGGCTCTCCGTAGGCCCGATACAGATGCCGCAGACGTTCCCGCAGGTTCTGGGCCTTCTCGCTGAAGTGGAACAAGCTTAAGCCCTGTCCGGACTTACGCAGTGCCTCCACCGCCTCATCGCCAGAGACCTTCACGGGCGTCTCCGACAACACGATGGCACCTGCCGCACGCACGCGCACGCCGCGGACCTTGGATCCGTCGAGAAACGCTCGCGTCTCTTCGGTCACGCCGATAATGCTGAGCGCATCCTTTTCCGCGATGGGCACGGCTTCACGAATGATGGCGTTACCAGATTGCGCCAACGACACCTCCGCCACCGCCAACCAGTCAGCTCCCTGTTCACCGTTGAGTAGCCGCGCGCGGGTACCGCTCGCTAACAAGTACTCCTTGTCACCCACGCGCTTAGCCACGAACTCCGGGAAGGCAGTAGCGACCACCACGCCTGGGTCCACCGGCCCCTTGTCGGGCACCAGGCGGGCCAGCCGCTTCGGGTCCGAATCATCCAGGCGGGCAATCGTGCGTGCTGCCCCCGCACCGTACTTCAACAGTGCCGCGCCCCATCGCGGGTGCACCGGCAGCAACGCCAATTCCTCGCCAGCGTTAAGCAATTCCAGGGTGCGGTGGGCGTCGGCAAGCGCGGCCTTCGGCGGTTGATCAAGCAAGGGGAAGTCCGGTCCCGCGCCCCAACAGTCCATGAACAGCGCCGCCTGCGTGAGGTCTGCGGAAAGGATTTCTGGAATTACGTGCGGAGAAAAGTGCTGGTAATCCTCCTGCGAATAGCAACGGACGACGGTACCCGGCGCCTCACGCCCGGCACGTCCGGCGCGTTGGTCGGCGCTGCTTTTCGACGTCGACACTGTCACCAACCCACTCATCCCGCGCTGCGCATCCCGCTTGGGAACGCGGGACAATCCAGCATCGATGACGGTGCGCACGCCCGGCACGGTCAGCGAGGACTCCGCAATAGACGTCGCCACCACGATGCGCTGTTCTCGCGTATACAGGGCCGCGTCCTGCTCCTGCGTGGTTTGGCGGCCGTGGAGCGGAAAAACGTTGTGGCCGCTCAATGCATCACACACCAGGTTGACCTCGCGCACGCCGGGAACAAAGACCAGCGTGGACTCGTGCTGCCGCGCGGCAACCTTGGCCACGCCTTTCCAAAACTCCCGATCGCCCGCGGCACGTCCCGGAATCGGTTCATAGGAAATGTCGAGCGGGTACGTCACTGCCTCAGTGGAATGGATCGGCGCCCCTCCCATGAGCTGGGAGAAGCGGGAGGCGTCGACAGTCGCGGACATGGCAATGACCCGGAAATCATCGCGGAGCTGCGCCAACTCCAAGCACATGCCCAGCACCAAATCGGTATCGAGCTGGCGTTCATGCACCTCGTCGATGGCTACGGCATCAACACCAGTGAGTTCCGGATCCCGCAACAGTCGGCGCAACAGCACGCCGGGGGTAACAAACTCGACGTCCTGACCTTTGCGGGAATCACCGCGCACCGCATAGCCGATGCGCTGGCCTGACAACTCTTGAAGGCGGTTTGCCGCCGCACGCACAGCTACTCGGCGCGGCGCGGTGACGAGAACCTTGCCCTCTACTTGGTTAGCCAGCGCCGGCGGAACGAGCGTGGTCTTACCCGTGCCGGGCGGGGCCTGGACGACGACGTGACCGGCGGACGGAAGCGAATCAATAGTCTCTAGGACGGGGAGTCCTTTGCCGATCGCCTTGAGATCAAACATCGAGATCTTGGCGCTCCCACCTATCTTCGTTGTCCTCCAGCTTGCGCACCACACGTCCCGGTGAGCCCAAGACCAGCGAGTTATCCGGGATATCCTTAGTCACCAGCGTGCCCGCTCCCACGACGCAGTTCTTGCCCACGGTCACGCCCGGCAACACAGTGACATTGGCGCCGAACCACGTGTTATCGCCGACGCTGATAGGCTTCGCAATCTCCCAACCGTTTGCTCGCATCTCATGATCGTTGACAGGATGCCCCACGGTAATAAGCGAGCAGTTCGGACCGATCATGACGTGATTTCCGAGGGTTACAGGCGCCTGCGCCAGGATCGTCGCACCAAAGTTGATGAAGACGCCCTTTCCGATGGTCACATTGCAGCCATACTCCAAGTTGAGCGGGACGTGCAGCCCGGGAACCTCGGACTCGGGCGAAAGCAGCTCTCGCAAGATCTCCTTCGCGCGCTCTGGGTTGGTGTTGTGCAGCTCATTGAGCTCCTTGACCAGCAGGAAGCCGCGTCGATGTTCGGCGCTGACCTCCTCGTTGACACCGGGCATGAACCACTGCCCGCTGGTCATGCGCTCAAAGGATCCTTCGTCTGGGTGATGCATGTCAGCCATCCTATTCCCTCGTCTTAGTCTCGAGTCAGAACATCGAGAGCGGCACGGTGAAGGAAAACCTTGGAGCGGCCTTGTTGGATTTCTTCGAGGATTCCTAAATCTACGAGATGTGCCAGCCACGCGCTGGCAGTTTGGCGTTTGACGAAGCCCATCTCTACCACGTCAGTAATGCGTACATAGGGCTTGATAAGAATGAGCTCGGCCATCTCGAGGGGATGGTTAATCACGCCCGCAGAACGTATTCGTTGCGCAGTGTTTTCCTGGATAGCCCGAAGCTGGGTAATCATCGAGGAGGCGTCGGCAGCCGCTGCGTGAACGCCGCGGATCATAAAGAGAAGCCAGTCTTGCCATGCTCCCTTGGCTGTAACAGCGTTGAGATAGCGATAGTAGTCTGCTTTGTTGTCGACGATATACCCGGACAGGTATAAAACCGGCAGCTCAAGAAGATCTTCTTGAATGAGGTAGAGGACGTTAAGGATTCGTCCAGTGCGCCCATTGCCATCGTAGAAAGGATGGATTGCTTCAAATTGATAGTGAAGCAGTGCCATCTTTACGAGGGAATCAACGTCGTGGCTGCAATATATATAGTCCTCCCACGCTGCGAGATGGCCCTCGATAATCTCCTTTCCTTCAGGTGGGGTGTAGAGCCGCTCCTTCGTTACAGGGTTACCGATAAATGTGCCCGGAAGTGAACGCACCTCGGCCTGAGTATCTAGAAGGGTGCTGCATACGATTTTTGCCGTCTTCTCGGATAGAGGTCGCTGCGATAGCGAGGAAAGTCCAGCGTGGAGCGCGGCGTTATAGCGAAGAGCCTCCTTGGTGGCAGGAGTCGGCTCAGCATCGACGTGCCACGCCGCACGGAAGAGCTCGTCATTAGTGGTGACGATGTTCTCAATCTCGGAGGAAGCACGAGCCTCACGCAGTGGAATCGTTGAGGTGATGATCTCCGGGTTGGGAATGAGCTGGCAGGCCGTACGCAGTTCAGCCAGTTTTTCCTTAGCATCGATGATGGCCTTAAGCACGGGAACGGTTTCCACCACTTCTGCTGGTGGGAGGGGCGGAAGCCCATTGTAGGGGGTGTCCGGGCTATAGGTTGGCATGGTAAAAGAATAGACATGTTGAGCGGATATGTCGATTTTTTCTAGAATTTTCGACATATCTGGGTGACTTGTCGATTGCGTCGACATATCGGCGTACCCTCAGACGTTGACGCGTTAACAAATTAAGAAAGGTACTTTAATGGCGAAAATCGGCATCATCCTCGGCTCTACCCGCGACGACCGCGCCGGGCTGGCCATCGCCCAGTGGGTCACCGACCTCGCTCAGGGCCGCGACGTGGACTACGAGCTCATTGACCTCAAGGCTTTCGATGTCCCGATCCTCACCACCTCTGTCATTCCTATGGCGGCAAACAAAAACTACGAGGACCCGAATGTGCAGGCCTGGTCCGATGCTATCGATTCCTGCGATGCCTTTATCTTCGTCACCCCGGAGTACAACCACTCCGTGCCGGGCGCGTTCAAGAACGCCGTTGATTCCCTCGGTGCCGAGTGGGTAGGCAAGCCGATTGCTTACGTGGGCTACAGCTTCAGCGGCGGCATCCGCGCGGTAGAGGCGTGGCGCCTTATCATGGCGAACTTCTCCATGCCGCAGCTGCGCACTCAGTTGGATATCTCGCTAAATACCGACATGAAGGATGGCACCTTCACCCCGGCTGATTTCAAGAGTGGAATCGTCGAAAACATCTGCGCCGAGCTGGAAGAAGCCCTATCCTAGGGCGCATGGAAAAAGTGGCAGTCGTTACAGGAGCGTCTTCGGGGATTGGGGAGGCGTCGGCAAGAGCGTTGGCGGCTGACGGCTGGCGTGTCGTCGTCGGCGCGCGGCGCGTCGAGCGCCTTGAGGCCCTCGCGAACGACATCGGCGGCGAGGCATATGCCCTCGACGTAACCTCGGACGAGTCCGTGGCCGAGTTCGTCTCCCACCTCGACCGCATTGACCTCTTGGTCAACAACGCCGGTGGCGCTAAGGGCCTGGAGCCCCTCGTGGACACCACCATCGAGGATTGGCAGTGGATGTATGACGTCAACGTCCTTGGCACCGTTCGGATGATCCAGGCTCTCATGCCGAAGCTGCGGGGCGGGCTCATTATCAACATGGGATCCGTGGCCGGGTGGAACGTCTACGAGGGCGGTTCCGGTTACAACGCCGCCAAGCATGGCGTCCGCGTGATTTCTCGTGCACTGCGTATTGAAGAGCACGGCGTTCGCGTTACCGAACTTGACCCGGGCCGTGTAGCCACGGAGGAGTTTTCCCTCAATCGTTTTCGGGGTGACGCCAAACGTGCCGCACAAGTTTATGACGGCGAGCTCAACCTCACCGCAGAAGACATCGCTGAGGCAGTGCGTTGGGTGGCGTCCCTGCCGGAGCACGTCAACATTGACACCATGACTATTAAGCCGCGTACGCAAAGCTAATTTACCTGTTTCGCTGCAGGTGAGACGCCTCTTATAGTGGCATGTGTTAGTGAAAACGCATGTGAGTATGGGGGTGTTAGGTGGCTTTCAGCGCCATAGTGGCCTTGATGGGTGTGTGGTTCGCGGCGATGGCTTCGCCGGGGCCAGATGTGGTTCAGATTATTCGTTTGGGTGCGCGTTCCACGCGTGCAGCGGTGTGGGCCGCAATAGGTAGCACGACTGGCTTGATGATATGGACCGTTGCTTCGCTGGCGGGGCTTACCGCGCTGATTTCGGCCCATCCTGAAATCCTTGTGGCGCTGCAGATTGCCGGCGGTAGCTATCTGCTATGGATGGCATTTTCTGCAATAAGCAGCGGCATTAAAGAGCGTCGTGCTCCAGCAACCATGAATCCTCAACCGCGCGGGTTCACCCCGGACGGCATAATCAGACTCGGCACGGCGTACCGCATGGGCCTGGTCAGCGATCTTTCTAATCCCAAGGTGCTCATCTTCTTCGGCGCTATCTTCGCCAACTTCATCGATCCGGGCATGGGCTTGAGCGCGAATGCCACGGTTGGTTCTGTGCTGATTATTGAAAGCCTCATTATTTTTGTCGGCGTTGCGTTGTGCACCCGTGCGGTGGCGAAGTGGATGGCAAAGAACTCCGCCGGGGTAGATATCTTCAGCGGAGTCGTGTTTGCCCTGCTTGGCGTCATCATTCTGGCAGAGGGAATTCTTGCGCTTTGAGCTGGGTATGCTGGTCAACATGCTAGAAGTCTCAATTAAGGGAGAATCCATTAAGCTCGGCCAGTTCCTTAAACTGGCCTCCTTGGTCGCCACCGGGGGAGAGGCCAAAGAACTCATCGAGCAGGGGCAGGTTACCGTCAATGGGGAAGTGACTAAGCAGCGCGGAGCAACGCTGGCGCTTGGCGACGTCATCTGCGTCTCCGACACTTGCGCCCGCGTCGTCGAAGACGACGACGATTATTTTGATGAGGCTACCGCCGATGATGACTTCGACCCGGAGAAGTGGAGGAACCTTTAATGCCCGCCTTTGAAGCTGAAGTAGGAATGCCCTACTGGATTACTCTGGCCAGTTCTGATGTGAAGGCCTCCGAGAAGTTTTACTCGGCCGTGCTGGGCTGGGAATTCGAAGATGGCATCGCCCGTCTTCAAGGTCTGCCGATTGCAGAAATTGTTCCGGGCCAGGACACCTGGGCTACCTATTTCCTCTCCCGCGACTTGGAAGCCGATTGCGCCCGAGTAGAACAACTCGGCGGAAAAATCCTCGCTTTAGGTGCCCCGCTGGCGCTCGTACTCGACAAGTCCGGTGCCATGTTTGGCTTGACGCAGCCGGAGCTCGACCGCTTCGTCGCCGGCGGTGAGCCTGGCACCCCGGTGTGGCACGAGCTGACGGTCTCGGAGGATTTTCACTCAGCGCTGGACTTTTATGGTGAGCTCTTCGATTGGGAAATCCGTGGTGATGAGCATTATGCAGTTGCGGAGGAAGAAGGCGCTGCCTTCGCTGGGTTCTGGCATGCGGAAGGTTTGCCGAGTTTCTGGCAAACATACTTGGGTGTGCGGGACATCGACCAAGCAGCGAAGGCTGTTGTGGAGAATGGCGGGCAGGTTATCCGCGAGCCCCACGACTCACCATTCGGCCGATTGTGCCTGATTGAGGATTCCACGGGTGCGACGCTTACCTTGTGCGAGGTCGAGGATGCCCCTGAAGAACCCGTCGAGCTCTAGGGTTACGGAGGTCGTTCTCCGCATTCCGCCTGGCAACGTCTCCACCTACGGAGAGATCGCCAAAGTCGTAGGGGTCGGGGCGCGCTATGTGGGCTGGGTGATGGCGAAAAGCGAAGATCTGCCCTGGTGGCGTGTGGTCAACAGTACCGGCCGCGCGCACACCTCCGCTGCCCAAGCCCATTGGGATGCCGAAGGCATTCCACACCGCGGCGACAGTGTGGTGCTCGCTGAATGTGGGCTGGATGCGGCGGACCTCAATTACCTCCTCTAAGCCGAGCACCAATGTGTTTCGTCGTTTTAAGCGACGAACCTAGTTATCTAGAAGGGGATTTCTTCATCTCCCTTGCCATAAGCGGTCTTCTTATTTGTGTTTGCTTGCTGTTCTTGGTCTAGCTCGGCTTTCAGCTCCTGAGCTTCCCGGTGCTTCCTAGCGCGGTAACCTTCAATATCTTGCGCAACGCTTCGCGCCCAGCGTTTGTTCTTTGGTGCTAGTGGCCCGGAAGGTTCCGTGATTGCCCAGGTTCCATCCTCAAAGAGCCAGACCACATCCCCGGTATCGGGGTCCAAAAAATAGAACGCCCGCCCATCGGTCTTCATGTTGTGGTGATGCTGGCACAACGCCACCATGTTGTCCGGATGCGTTGGCCCACCATCGGCATAGTTAATACGGTGGTCTAATTGACACAGCCACGCCGGCATTCCGCAGCCAGCTGCACGGCAGGTGCCATCGCGCCCTTCAACATATTTGCGAACCAACGTGGCTGGTCCGTAGCCATTAGTGGCTTTCGGCTTGGTGCTCAAGTCCCTTTTCGTTACGGCTTGTGCTGGGATATTCTCTACCTGCCAGCCGTGCCCTTCTACATACACTGGCGCGTCTTCGACATCACTCGCTTGATAAGTGTGGAGCACTACTCGGGCAGCTTCTGGTTCTACCTTTCCAGTCGTTAAAAGGATTAGTGCTTCTGCCATCGAGACTTCATGCTTTTCAGCAGCTGCCTTAATGGCCTCATGGATGATGATTCCAACGCTGCTATCCACCTCTAGTTCTATGGTGGCGCGTTGGTCGCGGGTGAGAATGGAATATCGATTCTTTGTGCGCTTATCCTCCACTGCGATGGAGTCATCATGGACCTTGACAAGGTCACGCATGCGGCGACGAATCTGCGACGTGGTGGGAAATACCTGATTTGGCTTCGTAGGCGTAAGCCAACGGGCCAACGCAGCGTCAATGGCGGCTACTACCTCAGTGGAAGGTTGGCCGAGTTTAGCCATGACCTGGTCGATGGCAATCAAAGCGGGTAAGTCCAGCAAAAAATCTGCATCTTGCAGGGCCTTGAGCTGGGGTAGCTCTTTCAGGCGGTAAATCCCCATGATTATGCGAGCAACCGTCCCGGCCGCCTTGCCGGTCTTTAGCCCAAGGCGCATGCACGCTGTATCTGAGTCCTCGTCCAAGGCGGGAAGGACGCTAGACCAAAACTCGTAGTCTGCTTGGCGTATGGCTTTACCTTTCATGCAGACCGGGTCGTTCGGATTGGAATGAGAGAAATAGAAAACAACGGCTTCTGTAGTGGAAGACAATTCAACCCCCTCTTTCGTTAGAGATATTGAGAAGGACCGAACCCCCACTGTCCGAATCCCTTTTCGAAAAATGAGTTTATTCTGTACCGTTTGGCAAGTCTATACCCTGGCGGAAAGTTGTGATTAGAGAGGTGTGTTCAGAAGACTGAAATGGTAGCGGTGTG
>NZ_KV812482.1:0-93550 GCF_001813425.1 Corynebacterium sp. HMSC056E09 | reverse complement strand
CGGTTGAGGCTGCGGTTGCTTTCGAGGAGTTGACCTCCGTTGAGGTCAACGACAAGGGCGAGGACACTCCGGATACTGATCCGGAGAACCCGAACCACATCGCTGAGCACAAGGACATCAACGACAAGAACCAGACGGTTACCTCTGACTCCGACAAGCCTTCCGATACCCCGGATAAGGGCGACGGCAAGGACAATGATGGAGACAAGGGCAGCTCGAAGAAGGACCTGCCGTGGTGGCTGCTGCTCATCCCGGGTCTGGGCCTGATCAAGATCATCACCGACGGTGGCCACAACGGTGGCAACGGCGGACATGATGGTGGCAACGGTGGCCACGATGGTGGCAACAACCACGGTGAGTCCCACGACAACACCGGCCGCGATGACCGCGAGGTTACCGTCCTGGACGCAACCCCGCCGGAGGATGCTGCTAACCAGCCGCAGGACTTCGGTCAGCCGGTGCCGTCCAACACGCACCGCGTGGAGATCAAGCACGTACCTTCCGGTGCAACCCAGCTTGACCCAGGCATGCAGGACTTCATCAAGTAGTCCGCACTGCAACACCATCCCGGCCCTCACCGGCCGGGCGTGGTAGGGGCAGACAATGATTAGGACAATCCCCTCCAGGGTGAAAACGCTGGAGGGGATTCGTCATATGATCCTTAGACTATTGTTTACTTCGAAACCCCATAGCGAAGACTTTTAGAAGCTAGACGCCCATAATTAGAAGACAGGAACAAGGAGCAGAGATTATGGCTGACGAAAGCCAACAGAACGATTTTCCGGAATACCCCGCCGATTCCACGGGTGAGACTGCCGGGGAGGCCGCCGGGGCGAAGCACCGTGCCGGTGAGGAGCAGTCAGCGGGCGAATCGAAGAAGGGCAATAAGAAGCTCCTCATTGGTCTGGTGGCGCTCATCGCGGTCATCTTGGTCATCGTGCAGCTGGTGATCTATGCAGGCCGCAATGGCGATGATTCCGCGGAAGACAATGCGGGGGATTCGGCGGAGACGTCGCAAAGCGCTGAGTCTGCCGCCCCGACGACGAACAATGATCCTTTCGTGGATGACTCCGGTGAGCAGGATCAGGAGATTGATGCGGCACCGGGTGAGTTCCGTGGCTTCGGTGCTATGTCCTTGGGCATCAACGATGAGTTCGCCGCCGTGGACCCGATTCAGGTTACGGATACCGGCATGCTGATTCCGCCGCGCGATGTGCAGCGCCTGGGTTGGTACTCCGCCTCCGCAGTACCGGGCGAGGCTGGCCCGGTTGGCTCCAGCGTTATCACCGGCCACATCAACTACCAGGGTCAGGGCACGGGCTTTGCAGAGAAGTTCACCACCCTGGAGCAGGGCCAGGAATTCACCGTCTTCATCGACGGCGAGGAGCGCCAGTTCCGCGTGACGGAGGCGCCGTACCGTCTGCCGAAGGGCTCAGGTTTCCCGGACGTGGTCAATGACGCCCAGGGAGAGAACCGCCTGGTCCTCATCACCTGCGGCGGCAAGTTCGTCGGCGGCGAGCTGGGCTACGAGGACAACATCATCACCGTGGCAGAGCCGGTGGCGCCAGTGGAAGGCGGCGCTGAGGCACCGGTCGATGGTGCTGTTGACGCGCCCGCTGAGGGCGCTGTTGAGGCGCCGGCGGCTTAGGTTGGTTGGTGAATCGCCTAAGCGGGGTGATGGCTTAGGCGGAGGCCTCCTCCAGGCGCGCGATGTGCAGCGTCAGGTAGGAGACCTCATCGGGGGTTAGAGCGCTGTCGAGGCGCAGCTCAATGAGGTTAGCTACCATTTGGGCGGTCTCGACGGCATCGGGGTAGCGCGCGGAGATGGCGGTGGCTACTTGGCGGTCGTCCGAGTCCAGCTGCTGGTGCTCCGCCATGCGCACGAAGAGGTAGCGCAGGTGCGTGATGAAGCGGGCGACGGAGATGTCCTCGCTAATGAGCTCCGTATCGATGTGCGAGCCGATAACGGCCAGGATCTGCTGGATCAGACCCGTCATGCGGTAGGTGCCGGAGAGATCCCCCACTGCGAAGCCGGCGTTGACCAAGTGCAGTGTGATGGCCACGGCTTCGTCGGGAGCCAGGGGCTTATGGAGCCCGCCGTTGATGGCCGTGAGTAGCTGCTGCGCGAGGGCGAAGTCCTCGGCGTAGAGGTGGCGCACCTCGGCTTCGAGGGGATAAGACACGGCGTTGCCGCGGTTGACGGCACCATGGATGTGGTCCGCAATCGCGACGACCAAAGTGAGTTTGCTGCGCAGCGCCTCAG
The DNA here is from genome assembly GCF_001813425.1 of Corynebacterium sp. HMSC056E09. Classification (NCBI taxonomy): domain Bacteria; kingdom Bacillati; phylum Actinomycetota; class Actinomycetes; order Mycobacteriales; family Corynebacteriaceae; genus Corynebacterium; species Corynebacterium sp. HMSC056E09. Next base: position 91,287 of record NZ_KV812482.1, on the reverse strand, counting down.
ACATGTCGACGGAGTGCATGGCGTCGATGACCAGCTGAACGTATTCGCCGGGGATGCCGGCGATCATGGCGGCCAGGTGGTCCGGGTCGCGGCCAGAATCCGGGACGAAGACCTTGACCACTTTCGCCGGGTCAACCTCAGTGCCGGGGTGAGCCTGGAAGCCGATTCCGCGGCCGGTGACGATGACGTCCTCCGCGCCGCGGCGTGCGAGCACGACGTTGTTATTGAACACTCGCAACAGTTGCACAAGGCACCTTTCTGGTTGGGGTTAACCGGTTAAGGCTAGCCGGTTGGGGCTAAAACGACTAAAGCCGGCCACGATGGTGGTTCCATCGAGCCAGCTTAGTCAGGGTTCGTTAGAGGCGTGCTAAAGGTTCCCTAGTGGGTCCTTTAGCGGGTCGTGGTGATGACCGTATCGCCAGCGGCGGCGTGGTTCAGACCAGCCGGGGTGACGGCGGACAGCGCCTTGGTGTTGGTGACGGCCAAGACGATGGTGGTGTCGTAGCCGGCTTCGGTGACCTTGGCAAAGTCAACGGTGGCAAGCAGCTCGCCCTGCTTGACCGTGTCGCCCTTCTTGACGGCTGGGGCGAAACCTTCGCCCTTCATCTTCACGGTGTTGATGCCGATGTGGACGAGGACCTCCACGCCGTCTTCAGTCTTGATGCCGTAGGCGTGGCCGGACTTCATGGCACTCATCACGGTGCCGCTGACGGGGGCGTAGACCTCGTTGTTCTCGGGGACGATGCCCACACCGTCGCCCAGGGTGCCGGCGGAGAAGACCGGGTCATTGATCTCAGCCATGGGGACAACCTTGCCGGCAGCCGGGGAGGCGATGTCGGTGGTGGTGCCAGCGGCAGGCTCAGCGGCCTTGGCCGGGGCGTCAGCCTTGGTGGAGGTTGCGGTGGCGGCACCGGCGCCAGCGCCGGCAGCGGCGGTTGCTGCGGGGGCGTCGGCAAGCGCGGCGTTGTCGGCGGCGTTGGCGTTGTCGAGCTCGGCCTTCTCGGCGGCCTCGCGGGCGGCCTTAGCCTCAGCGCGCTCCTCCGGGGTGCGGTAGTCGGTGAAGAGGATGAGGAAGAAGGCCACGAAGAAGGCCACTGCAATGGCGATGGCGTACTTGGCCATCGGGGTGAAGACCGGGATGGTCAGCAGGGAGGTGAAGACGAAGGCGTCGGTAGTAATGCCGTTCGTGCCCAGGGTCAACAGGGCCACGGTCAGGCCACCAGCGAAGCAGCCCACCAGCATGCGCGGGTAAATCCTCTTGTAGCGCAGGTGGATACCGTAGAGGGAAGGCTCAGACACGCCGCCGAGCAGGCCAGCCAGGAGGGCGGATCCGGAGGTCTGGCGCATCACGGTGTCGTGGTCACGGATGGACAGTGCCAGCACGCCAGCGGTGGCGCCGAAGCAGGCGAAGTTCCATGCGCCCATCGGGCCCTGGATGAAGTCATAGCCCAAGGTCTGGATGTTGACCAGCATGAGGGCGTTGAGCGGCCAGTGCAGGCCCAGCGGGACGAGGAACGGGTAGAGCATCGGGATGGCCAGGGCGAAGACGAACGGGGCGTTGTCATTCATCCAGGACAGGCCAGCGCCAATGCCGTTACCGGCCCACACGCCGAACGGGCCAATGATGAAGGCGGTCAGCGGGATGAGGAAGAGCAGGGTCAGGAAGGGAACGAAGACCATGTGCACCGCGGACGGGATGATCTTCTGGAAGCCCTTGTAGAAGAGCGCGGCGACGGCCGCCATGATGAGCGGGACGAAGACGTTTCCGCCGTAGTCCTGCAGCTGCATGGTCATGCCGAAGATCTCAATGGAGCACTGCTCAGCGCCGAGGGTGTCGTTGGTGACGCACTGGACGGCGGGGTTTTCCGAGAGGTTCAGGAACTCCGGGGTGAAGAGCGCCGCCATGATGGTGGCTGGGACCCACGGGTCGATGCGCAGCTTCTTACCAGCGTTGTAGGCCACCATCACCGGCAGGAAGTAGAACACGGAGCGCCACATGGCGTCCACGAAGAACCAGGAGGCCGGCTTGTCCGGGGAACGGAAGTCCACGACGCCGAAAGCGTCCAGGACGGAGGCGAAGGCGATGATGAGGGAAGCGCCCAGCAGCACGCCCAGAATCGGGCGGAAGGAATCCGAGAGGTACTCGAAGAAGGCGTCCATCCACGGCAGCTTGCCCTTGGACTTGGCGCGGGCGGCGGCCTTGACATCGTCATTAGATTGGCCGCCGGACTGGTTGCGGTTCTTCATCTGCGGGAGGGCCTTGATCTCGTCATAGACCGTGGCCACGTCACCGCCGATGACAACCTGGTAGTTGCGGCCGCCCTGGGGCACGGCACCCATAACCTTGGGGATGGCCTCGAGTGCTTCCTTGTCTGCCTTGGAGGCATCAGCCAGCTCAAAGCGCAGGCGGGTGGCGCAGTGCGTGAGAGAGGTGATGTTCTCCGCCCCGCCGATGCCATCCAGGATGGCCTCGGCTGCCGAGCGAATGTCAGTCGACATGAGAATCCTTTCGCGAGTTAAGGGCCTGTGAAAACCACAAAAGACCTAGGCCACAATGGTTCATAGCGAACCATCCCCACGCGGCTAAGAGTGGGGAGCCTAGGTCTTGCCCGAAGTAACAATCCTGGTTAGGAGCCTACTCCGGGGTGCTCACGGGAGACAAGTTACTGTGGGATAGCACACTGTGGCCCCGGCTTAGGTGTCGGTGGCCTGGGAAGTTGATGAGGAAAAGCGTCAAGCGGGCGGCGAGCAGGGATGTGTTCCCGTACTGTGAAAGTGTCGTAGTGTCACTGTGTGTCCCAAATTGTGACCCCGGGTACACACCTTCTATGCAGAGAAAGGTTGGTCATGACCGCCAAGTCCTCACGCAATTCTGCCTTTATCAGCGTCATCGGGCGCGGCTTCGACGGCTTGGACGTTGCTGCTGTGGCTCAGGAACTAGGAGCCACCTTCGCCCAGGTCGATGACTTGGGAACCACGCTCAGCGAGGTTTTGGACAACGCCCCCGCGGGCAACCTGGTCCTTCAGGGCACAGGTGTTATGGACTTTGACGCCAAGGCCGCGGCCGCTCTGGGCCTGCCCTTCGTGCTGGTTTCCGATGCGCCTGACCGCGCCGCGGAGCTGGCGCTGGAGCACGCGCGCTCGGTAGGCGCCACCGTGGTGGGCGCGGTGGGAGACGTCTCCTCCGTTCCCAGTGCGATTTCTTCCCTGGAGGACATCGAGCCCTATATGTGCGCCGAGCTCTTCCAGAAGCAGCTTCTGGATCAGGCCCGCGAAATCGGGGCGCACATCGTGCTGCCGGAGGGCGAGGATGACCGCATCCTTCAGGCCGCGGGGGAGCTCATCAAGGGCAAGGTGGCGAAGCTGACGATTCTGGGTGACGGGGGCGTCGAAAAGCGCGCCCAGGAACTCGGGATCGACCTGAGCGGTGTGGAGATCATCAACCACCTCGAATCCCCGTTGGCGGAGGAATTCGCTGCGGACTTTGCGGAGCTGCGTAAGAAGAAGGGCGTGACGCTGGAGCAGGCGCGCGAGACCATGAAGGACGTGTCCTACTTCGCCACGATGATGGTGCACAAGGGCTTGGCCGATGGCATGGTCTCCGGTGCGGCGCACACCACGGCGCACACCATTAAGCCTTCCTTCCAGATCATCAAGACCAAGCCGGAGGCTTCCGTGGTTTCCTCCATCTTCCTCATGGTGATGCCGGGCCGCCTGTGGGCGTTCGGTGATTGCGCGGTGAACCCGAACCCGACCCCGGAGCAGCTCGGCGAGATCGCCATCGTCTCCGCGCAGACCGCAGCACAGTTCGGCCTGGACCCGCGCGTGGCGCTGCTGTCCTACTCCACGGGTACCTCGGGCGCTGGCCCGGACGTGGAGAAGGTGACGCAGGCCGTCGAGGTAGCTCGCGGCATCGATTCCCCCGTGGCGGTGGACGGCCCGCTGCAGTTCGACGCTGCCTGTGACCCCGGCGTGGCCGCCAAGAAGGCACCGGAATCCGACGTTGCGGGTAAGGCCACGGTCTTCGTCTTCCCGGACCTGGAGGCCGGCAACATTGGTTATAAGACGGCGCAGCGCACCGGTGGCGCGCTGGCGGTGGGCCCGATTCTGCAGGGCCTGAACAAGCCGGTCAATGACCTCTCGCGTGGCGCGACCGTTCCGGACATCATCAACACGGTGGCTATCACCGCTATCCAGGCAGGGGTGAAGTAGATGGCGTACGTACTCGTTCTCAACTCGGGTTCCTCCTCGGTTAAGTTCCAGCTGGTGGACCCGGAAAGCTCGGCCACGGATACCCCGCTGGTCTCCGGCTTGGTGGAGCAGGTCGGTGAGCCGCAGGGGGCGGTGACCGTCAAGACGGGCGGGGAGGAATACAAGGAAGAGCTGGAGATTCCCACCCACTCCTTCGGCCTCGACCGCGCCTTCAGCATCATGCACGAGCACGGCGTGGGCCCGACGGATGTGGAGGTCATCGCCGTGGGTCACCGCGTTGTGCACGGCGGGCGCTTGTTCAGCGAGCCGCAGCTCATCGTGGATCAGATCGAGTCCATGATTGAGGACCTCATCCCGCTCGCGCCGCTGCACAACCCGGCGAACCTGGACGGCATCCGCGTGGCGCGCAAGCTGCTGCCGGATATCCCGCACGTGGCGGTCTTCGATACGGCCTTCTTCAACCACATGCCGCCGGCGGCCGCGCTCTATGCCATCAATAACGATGTGGCCTCGCAGTACGATATCCGCCGCTACGGCTTCCACGGAACCTCCCACGAGTTCGTCTCGCAGCAGGTGCCGAAGCTCTTGGACCGTGACCCGGGGCACGTCCACCAGATCACGCTGCACCTGGGCAACGGTGCCTCGGCGGCGGCGATTCGCAACGGCCGCCCGATCGATACCTCGATGGGCCTGACCCCGCTGGCGGGTCTGGCCATGGGCACGCGCTCGGGCGATATTGACCCGGGTATTATCTTCCACCTCTCCCGTGAGGCAGGGATGTCGATCGATGAGATCGATAACCTTCTGAACAAGCGCTCCGGTGTGAAGGGCATTGCGGGTGTCAACGATTTCCGCGTGCTGCGCGAGCGCATCAACAACGAGGACCAGGACGCCTGGCTGGCCTATAACATCTACATCCACCAGCTGCGCCGCTTCATCGGTGCATACATGATTGCGCTGGGCCGCGTGGACGCGATTACGTTTACCGCCGGCGTGGGCGAGAACGATACCGAGGTCCGCCAGGATTCGCTGTACAACCTGGACATGTACGGCATTGACTTCGACAAGGAAGCCAACCTCGTGCGCTCGAAGGAGCCGCGCATGATTTCGACCGCGGAATCCCAGGTCAAGGTCTTCGTGGTGCCGACCAACGAGGAACTGGCCATCGCGCAGAAGTCCGCGGGCATCGCGGCCATGGCCCGGGAGGCGGGCCTGTACTAGTTCTACGTGCCGGCGAAAGCCGGCACCTAGAACATCGTGACCGGGCGGACCTTATTGGCCAAGTCCACCAGCGCGTAGCGGTGGCGGGCGAACGGTGCCTGGCGGGCTAGTGCCCGCAGGGTATCCGCCAGGCCATAGCGCAGGCCGCGCTGGGTAAAGGGGAACTCGAAGAGATCGTTGGGGGAGGCAGCGGCGTCGAGGTCTGCCTCGCGCAGGAAGGTCAGCCCGGCGGAGATGACCGCAATCTTGATCTGCAAGAAGCGCGGCTCGTTCTGCGGAATCTCCTCCAAGCGGCGGGCGGCACGGCGGATGCGGGACTCGGAGAGATCGTGCACGATGAGCTGCAGGACCGTGGTCAAGCGGGCCATGCGGTGATGGCGCGACGCATTGGGCACCTTATCCAAGGTGGCCACGGCGAGCTCAACCTGGTGCTCGGCGCGCAGCTGGCGGGCCAGGCCGAAGGCGGAGGAGACCGTCGTCGGGTTCGTGGCCCACACGATGCCGTAGAGGCGCAGAGAGTTGAAGCGCAGGTGGGCCGGATCATCGGTGACGTGATCCCAGATGCCGGGCTGATCCTCGAAAGCATCGTTGGGCAGATCCGCCAGCGACGTAGTGAGGTTGGCGCAGGCGCGGGCGACGGAGGCGTCGATAAGCGCGGCTTCCGAAAAACCCAGCTGCTGCAGGATGAGCTCGTTGACCGCGCCGATGGCCAGCTTCGGGGCGGCCTCACCGGGCAGCACGTCGAGGACGTGGGCGAAATGGGCCTGAGCCTCGCGGTACTTATCCAGCAGCAGCTCGGTCACGCCCGAGTACCAGTGGAAGCGCCAGTCCTTGCCCAAGCGCTCCTCGATGGAGGTCAGCCACTCGCGGGCCTGGCCGATGTATCCCAGATCAATCATGGCGCGCACCACGCCGAGGGGAATCTCCGCGGACTCCTCGTACTCCGGGGTCTGCATGGCTTGGCGCAGGGTCTCCAGCGCTTCCTGCGGTTCGGTGTAGGAGGAACCCTGCAGCAGCGGTGCTCCGATATCGGAGCGGACGATGAGCGGGATGGGCAGCGCGGAGACAACCTCGGGGGCGGTGATGCGCACGGTGCGGTCGATGCCATCGATGAGCTGGTCGGTGCGGAAGACCAGGTGCTTCGTGCCGAAGGTCGTACGCTGCGGGGAGAAGACAGAGTGCTGGGCTGGGTGCTGGATGCCGTCGCGCAGCGCGATGACCTCACGCAGTACTCCGAAGAGCTGGTTGCGTAGCTCGGACACGGACGCGAAGCGCTGCTCCGGGTCCGGATCGGTAGCGCGCAACAACAGGCGGTAGAAGGAGAGGTAGCGGCGCAGCAGCGGCTCCTCGGTGGGGGAGGGCAGGCCGGGTTTGTAGACGCCATCCTCCACCGGCAGCTTCAACGTCAAACAGGCCAGTGTGCGGCCGATCGAGTAAATATCGCTGGCCACCGAGGGGCCCTGAGTGGCGATCTCCGGGGCCTGGAAACCCTGTGTGCCGTAGATGTGGCCGAAGGCGCCGATGCCGGAGACAGCCCCCAGATCGATGAGCTTGACCTGGTCCTCGGTGACGATGATGTTGGAGGGTTTCAAATCGTTGTAGACCACGCCGCGGGCGTGCAGGTAGTCCAGGGCGGGCAGGATTTCCAGGATGTAGGCAATCGCGGTGTCGACCGGGAAGCGGTCATTGACCTGGTCGTTGCGGCGCTGCTTGAGCGAGGGGCCGCCCACATATTCCATGACGATGAAGCCGCCGGGGACGCGGGGGTCATCGATGAAGTTGAAAATCTTCACGATATTCGGGTGCGTGATGTCCGCGAGGAACTCGCGCTCCGCCTCCGCGGTGGCGGTTTCCTCCGCGGAATTGGTGGATTGCATGCCCTTGAGCACCACGATGCGCCCGGAGACGAAGTGGTCATTGGCCAGGTAGATCCACCCCAACCCGCCATGCGCGAGCACGCCGAGGATTTCATACTGCCCGGCCACCATGTCGCCCGGCTTGAGCTGCGGCGGGGCGGCGCGGGGCGCATCCTGCGGATCGATGAGCGCCTCGCTGGGATCTACCGGGACCACGAAGGGCAAGGTGGCCATGCCATCGGCCACCTCGCGGTCGGTGCGCTTGGTGGCGCGGCGCTGGCGGAAGGTATCGAGCGCGCGGCGTCGCGAGGCCCGCGAGGGGTCCTCTGCTTTGCGGCGGTCTCGTAGCTGCCCCAGCTCCTCGATGAGTGCCGCGATGTTATCCGAATCGACGTATTCGCCGTCGTCGGGTTTGCCCGTCGCGGTGCCGTGCGTGCCGGGCTGACCGGAAGGGGATAGGACGGCGCCGGTGGCAGTGGGGTCATCTTCCTCGTAGTCATCGGCGAAAGGATCGAAAGGTACGGCCGCGGTGCGGTCGGAGGCATCCGTGTTGTCGGCGCCGGAAGCCGTTGTTCCCGGATCACCTGGTTCCGCAGGCGAGGTGGTGAGGTGGTGGTCCTCCGAAAAATCGTCCTCCTCATCGGCGAAGGGATCGAAGCGCACGGCCTGGGTGGCGTCGGCAGCAGCTTCGGGCTCCACGGCTCCGGGATCTGTGGCTTCGGGCTGCGCAGTCTCGTGCTCTTCGGGCGTGAGGTGGTCGAGCTCATCCTCGCTGAAGCGGTGCGACATTAGTGCCCCTCCTTCTTCTCGCCGGGCTGATTGCTGGTTGGGGAACTCGGCTGCGATTCCGTCGCGGGCGGGGTTTCGTCGAGGTACTTTGGCGCCGGGAGCACGGGCTGATCCATGTAATCCCCGAGCCACTCGTTAAAGAGCTGCTGCCAGGTCCCGTCCTTGCGGATGCGCTCCAGCGTGGAGTTGACCTGGCGGATGAGCGGGCGCGAGTCATAAGAGCCATCGGGCTTGCGCACGGCTACGCCGTAGCTTTGGCTTTCGAGGGGATCGCCGACGATCTCCGTGTAGCGATCCTGGGCCAGCATGCCGGAGAGCAGGGCATCATCCACCACGATGCCGTCCGTTTGCCCCAGCTGCAGCGCCATGAGGCAATCGCCCCAGGCGCGGGTCTCCAAGATGTCGGAGGTGGGCGCGTGCTTGCGTATCGCGTCCACCATGGTGGAGCCCTTTGTCGCGCACAAGGTCAACCCGGCGGTATCCGCGATGGAGTGAATGCCGGAGTTCTTCAGCACCAGCAAGCGGGCATCCGTTTGCATATAGGGAATGGAGAAGGCGACTTCGCGCTGGCGTGTGGGGCTGATCGTCATGGTGCGGATGACGATGTCCACCGTGCGGTCGTTGAGGGCACGCGCGCGCTCGGAAGCTTCCACGAAGCGGAAGTCCACCTTGTTGGGATCCCCAAAGATATCGCGTGCAATTTCGCGGGCGATGTCGACCTCGAAGCCGCGGACCTCGCCGGTGGCGGTATCGCGGTAGCTGAGCAGGTTATTGGAGCGGTCCACGCCCACGATGAGCCGGCCGCGCTCCAGGATCTCGGGCACGCGCTCCTTCGGCGTCTTATCGTCCGGGCGGTAGGAGCCGTAGGCTTCGGCATCGCTTTGCTTGGACACCTCACCGCTGCCTGCGGGCTCGATGATGGCGTCCTCCGGCAGCGGCGGGCCCGGCGTGGAATCGAGGTTCGCGGTAGACGGCAGGATGGGATCCGGCGCGCTGGGCGGCTCCGGCTCGCAAGCGCTGAGTGCCACGGCGCTGCTGAGCACGAGCAGGGACACGGTCCAGGCTGGGCGTTTCGTGGTAGGGCGGCGCATCACAGGTACTCCTGCAGACGGGGGCGGATTCCCAACCACACGGCGATAATCGCGCCGAAGGTAGCCAGGAGCACGCCAGTGGACACCATTGTCATGGCGTTGAGCCCCTGGACCAGGTAGGTGCGCATGGCGTCGCGGGCCTGGTCAATGAGCGCGGCCAAGGAATTATCCACGGCGTTGAAAGCACTGGCGGCGGTGGGGTCACCATCCGGATCGATGGCGGTGGCCTGATACAGCGCGGCATCGTAGTCACCCATGGAGAGATCCTCCATGAAGTTCTCGTGCGTGGTCGTCCAATCTTCCACTGCCTGCTTCGCGCGGGGAATGAGGGTGGGATCGGAGGAGGGGAAGTCGTCGTCGTCAAGCGCCTGCTCATAGTCCCGCAGGGCCTGGTTGACGGAGTACACCGTGGAATTAAAGTGCACGGACATGTCCTGCTGGGAGGAGCGCAGGACCAGGGCGAGGGTCTCCGAGGTGCGCATCTGCTGGGCCTCGATGCGGGAGGCGGTCAGCGAGTCCCAGGGGCGCGATACCGTCTCGAAACCCTGGTGGCCCGAGGCCCACGTGGCGAAGTTGGAGGCGGAGGCCCACACCAGCGCCAGGAACAACAGGCCCGTGGCCACCACGAAACCGCGGTTGAAGCGCCGGCGGGTCAGCCGCCACAGCCACCACTGCGCCAGGCCGAGGAAGATGAGAGCGGCGACCAGACCAGATAGTGGCACCCACTGCGGGCGGGTCAGGCGCTGCTGCTGTTGGCTCACCTTTTCCGACGTCAAGGTGAACAGCTCCGCGGCGGCGGGGAGGATCTGGGTCCGCATGAGCGCCGAGGCATTGGACATATAGGAGTTCGCCACGGCGTGGCCCGCGCGGTGATTGACGCGGGCCTTTTCCACGAGCGCGGTATACACCGGCAGCTTGCGTTGGATAAACGTGACGAGCTCGCGCACGCGCTCATCCTCCGCGGAGGTGCCCACGATGGCCTGCGTGGCGGCGACGGAGGCGGCATCGATGGCCTCGTTATAGCGGTTGCGGTTCACCTCCGGCTCCACACCCGCCTGCACGAAGCCGGTGGTGGCCACGGTATCCGCCAGGGATAGGTTGGTGTAGAGGTGGTGCGCCGCATTCGACATCGGCTCGGTGGAGGTCAGCAAGGTATCCAGGTCATCGTGCCGGGCGGCTGAGGAAGAGGACATAGAAAAGCCGGCTGCCGCGAGCGCGACGGTGAGGATGACGGTGACCGTAAAAAGCTTGCCGGGCGTGGTGGCCGCGAAGCCATAGAGGCGCCGGATGACGCGCGCGGGGCCGGCGAAGGAGCTCATGGCCAGCTGCGTCGGGCGGCTAAACGCGGGTCTGGCGGGCTCGGTGACTTCATCGAGCCAGTGATCGCCCCATGATTCGGGGGAGTGCTCGCGCAGTTCGGTGGCCGGGCCGGTCATTCCCTTAGGATAGCGCCCTCGACCGCGTCGCGCGATGATTTGGGGCAGGGTGGCGCGGGCTGCTTCTGACGTATCGTGGAAGGCATGTGTACACGCGTAAACCCAGAACTCTCCGGTGATGGCTGGTCTAAGGGGCCGGGCGGGGTGCCGGTATGGGGCAAGTTTGGAGCTGCTGGCCTTTTCTTGGTGGCGGGGGATGAGGTGTTGCTCCAGCACCGCGCCACGTGGACGAATAATGGCGGGACCTGGGGAATCCCGGGCGGGGCGCGGGATAAGCCGGAGTCCCCGGAGCAGGCAGCGCTGAGGGAGACGGCGGAGGAAACCGGAATCTCGGCCTCAGACGTCGAGGTGCTGGATGCGCTGGTCACCTCCGGGCCCTTCGAGGAAGGCTGGACCTATACCACGGTGTTGGCGCGGACTGTCTCGGGCCAGCGGCTGGAGACGACCGCCAATGCGGAATCCGCCGAGCTGCGCTGGGTGCCGTTTAACCAGGTAGAAGAGCTAGATCTCTTGGCTCCCTTCCGGGAAGCGCTGCCGCGGCTGCTGGAGCGCTGGGAGGAAATCAGCAGCTGATACAGGCGCGCGGCGGGAACCTGTGGCACGCTGTAGGGCATGATTGAAGTAGCCGGACTGACCAAACAGTACAAGTCTGTCCGCGCCGTCGATGACCTCACCTTCCAGGTGAAGCCGGGACAAGTGACCGGCTTTCTGGGGCCTAACGGCGCTGGAAAATCAACGACGATGCGCATGATCCTGGGTTTGGACAAGCCCACCGCTGGCACTGCTCTGGTGCACGGCAAGCCCTACCGCGAGCTGAAGAACCCGCTGCGTGAGGTGGGCGCGCTTCTCGACGCCAAAGCGGTCCACGCCAACCGCACCGCCGCCAACCACCTGACGTGGATGGCGCAGGCTAATGGCATTCCTACTTCCCGCGTCGACGAGGTGCTGGGTCTTGTGGGCCTGGCCGATGTTGCCGGCAAGAAGGCCGGCGGCTTCTCCCTCGGTATGGGCCAGCGCCTCGGCTTGGCGGCCGCCCTGTTGGGGGATCCGGGCGTGCTGATCCTGGATGAGCCGGTCAACGGCCTAGACCCGGAAGGTATTCGCTGGGTGCGCTCGCTCGTGCGCGCGCTGGCCGCGGAGGGCCGCACGGTGCTCATCTCCTCCCACCTGCTGGCGGAGATGGCACAGACGGCGGACCACCTCGTGGTGATTGGCCGCGGCAGGCTCTTGGCTAATCAACGCACCTATGACTTTGTCAAGGAAAACTCCAGTGCCTCGGTTATCGTGCGCTCGGAGCACTTGCGCGAGTTCGGCTCGGCGCTGAAGGAGGCCGGCATCACGTATAGCGAGTCGGTCGATGAGGAGCAGCGCCGCACCTTGGTTATTCCGAACCAAACCACGGATTACGTGGGTCAGCTGGCCTACTCCACGGGTGTGCCGCTGACGGAATTGACGCTCCACCGCGCCTCGCTGGAAGAGGCCTACGTGACTATGACGGAACGCGCGGTGCAGTACCAGGCGGCGGCACCGAAGGAAGGGGTACAGCGCTAATGTTTTTCAACACTGTGCATGCGGAGTGGACGAAGCTGCGCACGACGAAGTCCTTCTGGTGGACCACGGCCCTCATCATTCTCATCGTGACGGGCTGGACACTGCTGAACTCGCTGAACGCGGGCGAGGCGGTGCTGGGCATTAGCCCGCTGCAGGAGCGGGCCTTGGCCTCCATCCTCTTGCTCATGGGCATGCCGATCATAATGATCCAGGGCGCGATGGTGGTGACCACGGAATACCGCTATAAGACGCAATCCTTGACCTTCATGACCAACCCGAAGCGCTGGACAGTGGCCTGCGCCAAGCTGCTGCTCTACGGCGTCATCGCGGCCATTATTGCTTTCTTGAGCCTGGTGTACATCTTCGCGTTGGCGGATATGACGACGAATGAATCGGCGGCGGAGGCTTTCCAGCCCTTTGCCAGCGAGGACGGCAAATACATGCTGTGGTCCTTCCCGCTCGCGGCCTTCGGCGTGGTTGCCTTCGTGCAGGGCCTGGGCATGCTGTTGCGGCAGACCGCCGGCACGGTGGCGATTTCCCTCATCTTGTACTTGGGCTTGGAAAACATCGTGCGTGTGCTGCCGACGGTGGGCGATAAGGCCATTCACTTCATGCCCTTTACCGCCTTCCAAAACTGGGCGGTGAACTATGTCGATGAGAACGCGCCGTGGTCATCGGTAGGATTTGAGGCCCTCGTCTTCTTCGGTTGGGCCGCGGTGCTGTGGATTTTCGGCGTCATCGTGCTGGAGCAGCGCGACGCGTGATTCCTTTTCCACTCCTGGCTACCTTGGCGCTGTTGTCCGCAACAGCGCCTTTTGCCACTGATATGTACTTGCCGGTGATGCCGGAGATCCTCTCCGATCTGGGCACCACCCGGGCGATGGTCCAGCTGACCATTTCGGGCTTCTTCATCGGCATGGGCGTGGGACAGCTGGTGATGGGCCCGCTTTCCGACGCCATCGGGCGCAAACGCCTCCTCATCGCCGGTGCCTCCCTCGCTCTGGTGGCCTCCGTGCTGGCGGCGCTGGCTCCGACCGCCACCGTGCTCGTGGCCGCCCGCGTGCTGCAGGGCCTCGGCGGCGGCGCGTGCGTGGTGCTCGCCCGCGCGGTGGTACCTGACCTCGTGCACGGCGCGGCTGCCGCGAAGGCTTATTCGCTGCTCATGGCGCTGCAGGGCATCGCGCCGGCGGTGGCCCCGGTGCTCGGCGGTGTCCTGGCGGAGCCGCTGGGCTGGCGCGGCATCTTTTGGGTGCTCGCCGGGCTGCATGCGGTGCAGTTGGTGCTGGCGATTGCCATCGTCCCGGAAACCGCGGGTGGGCGCTCCCGCGCCGGGCTGTTCCGCACGGTGGCGGGCAACTACTGGGCGGTCCTGACCAATGCCCGGGTGTGGGGCTACCTGGTGACCATGGCCTTCGGTTTCTGCTCGATGTTCTGCTACATCGCGGCCTCGGCCTTCGTGGTGCAAGACCAGTGGGGCTTTTCGCCGCTGGGCTATTCGCTGGTTTTCGGCATCAACTCCGTGGGCCTCTTTATGGCCACGCTGGTGAATTCGCGAGCCATGGATTCGGTCTCCCCGGCGGTCATGCTGCGCATTGGTGTTTGTGGCGTTCTTGCGTGTGGGGTGCTCTTGTTGCTGTCGGTGCTGCTCGGCGCCCCGGTGTGGGTGTGCCTCCTCGTGCTCTTTGCGTGTGTGGCGCCGACCGGCTTCATCATGGGCAACGCCACCGCGCTGGCCACTGGTCTGATGCGCCCGCGCGCGGGCAGCGTGTCCGCCATCATGGGCTTTGGGCAGTCCCTGCTGGCCAGCGCCATCAGCCCGCTCATGGGTTGGGGCTCAAATGCGGCCCTGACCATGGCCACCGGAATGGTGTGCTGCAGCTTCATCTCGCTGTTCGGCCTTGCAGTGTCCACGCGGCTGGCCCGCGGCGCCGCCTAGCGTACGCCATTGAGCATAAGGCATCTCCCAGATGGCGCCTTGTCATTCTCAGAGATGGTTCTAGTCATATGGTTCGTTTGCCCCCAAACGAACCATCTACCGCCTCGCAGAAGGTTCAGAGGAACCGTTTGACTGGAACCGTTTGACTGGAGACTTCTGGCTGGAACCATCTGCAGGTCCATGCTGCCCTACCGCAGCAAGGTGTGGGCCCGCATATGCTTGCTACTGCAGCGCCGAGGTCAGGCGCATGACGTTGTCCACGTAGCGGCGCAGCAGGCCGCGCTCGTTCCACTCCTCGAGGGTGAGCTCGTGGCAGACCTTCTTGTAATTCCTGGCCAGCTGGGTGAAATTCTCGATGAGGTCGCCCTTGGCCACCAGCATCGTTGATTCATAGTTGAGGCCGAAGGAACGCATGTCCATGTTGGAGGAACCAAACATGCACAGTGGATCGCGCTCCGGAAGATTCGGGTCCGCCAGGATGAACTTGGAGTGCAGCACGAAGGGCTCGGGGAATTGGAAGATCCGCACGCCAGCCTCTAAAAGCGCTTGGTAGTAGGAGGACTGCGCGTGGTTGACCATGAACTGGTCCGCCTTCGCTGAAACCAGGAGCTCCACCTCAACGTCGCGGTAGCACGCGGTGGTGACCGCTTCCAAGAGGGACTCGTCCGGAATGAAGTAGGGCGAGCAAAGGATGAGCCTTTCTTTGGCGTGGTGCACCACCGAATTGAACATGCGCAGGTTGGGCTCCGTGGTGTAGCCGGGGCCAGAGGGGACCAACTGGAGGTGGTTGGAGTCCGCGGTCATGGCGTCGTCATAGGGCTGCATGTCCAAGGACAGCTGTTCCTCGGATTCCAGGTACCAATCCACCGCGAACACCGAGGCCAAAGACGTCACCACAGGGCCGGTCATCTCGACCATGTAGTCGATCCATGCGCGGTCCTTCGTCTTGTATTCGCGCTTAATCATGTTCATCGAGCCCAAGAAACCCGTGTGGCCGTCAATGACCACGATCTTGCGGTGATTGCGCAGGTCCGGGCGGCGGAAGCGGCCCTTGTGCAGCTGCAGCGGAAGCATGAGCCGCCAATCGACGTCAATCTCGGTAAGGCGCTTGCCCAGCGTGAAGTAACCCTTGTACTTCAGGCTGCCGATCTGATCCAGCAGCAGCTTGACCTCCACGCCGCGCTGGCGGGCACGGGCGAGGGATTGGAAGAAGACATCGGTCACCTCATCCCAGGACTGGATGTAGATTTCAATGAGCACGTATTTCTCAGCGCGGTCCACGGCCCGCGCCATGGCCAGGATGGCCTCCTCATAGGAGGCGTGCAAGCCCTTGTTATGCCCAATCAGAGCCGGGTGCCCGGTGAGGTTGCGGTTGAGCTGGATGAGGGATTCCACCTCCGGGGAGAGGCGGCCCGAGGGGTGGTTGGGGGTGGAGGCGGTGACGTCGTTAAGCAGCGCGTTGGCCTCTTGCTGGATGCGGTGGCGCCGGCGGTTGATATAGGGCGAGCCCATGAGCAAGAACAGGGGCAGGCCCACGATCGGCAGCACCAGAATGGCCAGCAGCCAAGCGGTGGAGCTAGACGGGCGGCGGCCTTCGGGGACCACGCCGATGGCGATGATTTTGATGCCGTAGTCAATGATCAGCAGCACAAGCTGCCAGACGGAGAGATCGATGTTGAGGTTCATGGCAGGCTAGCGCACCGACGCGAAATCGGGGACATCGAAATCCGCGATCAGTGGCACGTGGTCGGAGGTCTTGTCGCCGGCGCGCTCAACCATGTCCACCTGGGCACCTTGGACCAGACGTGCAAGCGGCTCGCTGGCCAGCTGGAAATCGATGCGCATGCCCTCGTTTTTCTGGAAGCGCAAGGACTTGTAATCAAAGTAGGTCCAGCGGTCTTCCTCGGTGAAGCGGCGTGTGACCTCCTCAAGCCCGGCTTCCTCCAACATCTGGAAGGCCGCGCGCTCCGGTTCGGTGACGTGCGTTTTGCCGCGGAAAAGGGACATATCCCAGACGTCCTCATCGCGCGGCGCAATGTTGAAGTCACCCGTGAGCAAGAGTTTCGACTGCGCCCGAGTCTCCGCATAGCGCGCCAAAGAGTAGAGGAAGTCCAGCTTGTAGTCGAAGTGGCGGTCCGTGATCTCGCGTCCGTTGGGAACGTAGAGGGACCAGATCTCAATCCCGCGGATGCGGGCCGATACCGCCCGAGCCTCGCGCGCTTGCTCCTTGGCGGGGTCCTTGTGGAACCCCGGCTGACCGGGGAAGAAGGTCTGGACCTCCTCCGGCTCCTCCTTAGACACAATGGCCACGCCATTCCACTGGTTCAGCCCGTGGCAGGTGACGTGGTAGCCGGCCTCCTCAAAAGGCTCGCGGGGGAACTTCGCATCCGCCACCTTGGTTTCTTGCAGGCAGAGCACGTCGATGTCGTGCTTTGCCAGAAGATCCACCGCGCGCTGCGGGCGGGTGCGAACGGAGTTGATGTTCCACGAAGCTATGCGCATGTAGTTTAGGGTACTTGAGGCAGGCGGCGGGCGTAACGGTGGCGGTGCTGCTCTAAGAAGCCGAGCTTCTCATAGAGCCGAATGCCTGCCGTATTGTGCGCTACGACCTGCAGGTAGGCCTTCTCCGCGCCCTGTGCCTTGCCCCAGGCCAGCATGTGCGCGCCCAGCGCGGTGCCCAGGCCCTTGCGGCGCCAGCCTTCGGCCACCTCCACGGCGGAGTAACCCAGCCACACGGTGCCGTCCCCGGATTCGGTGAGCGTGCCGCGCGTAATAGCGATAGTTTCGCCCGCAGGGGAGAGGAGACGTCCGAAGCCCATCGTGCCCTCGATGTGGCTGCGTAGGTACTCCAGTGCCAGCGGTGGCAGAGCTTGGCCGCGGAAGTGGTAGAGGTTGAGCCACTCGGAATCGGGCTGCTCATCGATGGCGAAGTGGACGTCGGAAAGCACGGGCAGCTCATCCAGGTCTCGGACCATCACCAGGATTTCCGGTTCGAGCTCCCACGCTTCGGGCTGCGCCGCCACGAGCTTCTCAGCAGACTTGCCGATGCGCTCCGGGATGGCCAAGCACACCGGAAGATCGTGGCGCGCATAGTAGGCTTCAATCTCATCGAAAGGCACCGGCAGGAAACCCGCAGAAGGTCCCAGCGGCACCGCCGAATTGGAGCGGCCCGTCACGCCATCGCCCGCGCGCATGAGCCACTGGCCATCGGAGGTCCACGTGTGCTCCTTGCCCGGGAAGGCGGCTGCGGTGGCCACCTCCACGGCGCGGATATCGGAATTGCGCACCGTGCGCGGGGAGAGGCGCTTAATAATCTTGAGCTGCTCCGGCGGAATCTCTACTGCGTCGAGTGAAGACGGGTAGCCGCCCACCTCCTGTGGACGGATGACCAGCGGATCTACGCTGAGCACGTGGCCGATGACATCGCTGTGCACGCCGCCGAAATCGCGCCGGGCCACCACGCGCTCGCCCACCTGGACGGCATCGGAGCGGAAGATGCGGGACATTAGTCCTCGTGCCCGAAGGGGTCTTCGTCCTCGCCCGGCAGCCAGGTAAGCCCGGCTTCGGTCCAGCCGTTGCGCTTAATGGCCTTCTTGGCCTGGCGCTTGTAGCGGCCGGTAAGCACGTCGGTGTAAACGAAGCCGTCGAGGTGGCCGGTTTCGTGCTGCAGCATGCGCGCGAAGAAGCCATAGCCCTCGATGGAGATGTCCTCGCCCTTTTCATTCTTGCCGGTCACGCGGGCCCAGTCGGCGCGGCCGGTGGGGAAGCCCTCGCCCGGAACGGAGAGGCAGCCTTCGTCTTCGGAGCCGTCGTCAGCCGGCATGGTTTCCGGAATCTCGGAGGTCTCCAGCACCGGGTTGATCACGCAGCCGCGCCGCATGCCGCCTTCGGGAAGCTCGGTGCCATCTGGCCCGTCGGTGTCGGGGCAGTGGTAGACAAAGAGGCGCTTGTTCACGCCGATCTGGTTTGCGGCTAGACCGACCCCGTGCGCGGCATCCATGGTTTCGTGCATGTCTGCGATGAGCTCCTGCAGCTCGGGGGAGTCGATGGGCTCGGTGACCGGATCGGTGGGGTTGTGGAGGACCGGGTCGCCGTGGATAACGATGGGACGAATAGTCATGGAATACAGTTTAAGCATGCATTCCCTGTCAGACCTAGACGCCGCGATTTTGGAGTTCGAGTCCCACGCCCCGCGCGATATCGGCGCGAAGGAGGAGGCCATCCGCACGCAGCTGGACATTACTCCGGTGCGCTATCACCAGCGCCTCAATGTGCTGCTCGACAACCCCGCCGCGCACGCCTCCTACCCGCTGCTGGTCACCCGTTTGCGCCGGCTTCGCGACGCCCGCGAGGACATCCGGCGCGCCGCACGCGACAATGCGCCGGACTAGGGCCCACAGATACTAGAGTGACCAATGTGACTAATGTGAATCCGGAAAACTCTGCCTCGTCCGCTGACCGCGCGCGCCACGCCGCCGAGTCCGACTCGGCCGCCGCCCCGGCCTCCGCTAGCAAGCTCCCGCTGCGTGGTGTCGCTATGGTGCTCATCGCCGTGGCCGTCATGCTCGGCATGTGGGCTCTCTACGCCATGACCTCGGATAGCTCCGAGGACACCGCCCAGGACGCGCCCGCCAACGACGCCGCCGTGTCCGGACCCGCCACCGGTGGCGCCGAGGGCGACGCCCATACCGGCGGCGCTGCGGGCGAAGCCGACAAGAATAAGGACGCCGACGAGAACGAGCGCCCGGCTGATGCCGACGCTGACTCGGAGAACGCTGCTGAGGCCGGCGCTGAGCATGGTGAGAACGCCGAGGCCGGTGCACCCGCAGGCAATGCCGATCGCCCGCAGGCGGAGATCCCCGTCAACGTTTACAACAACTCCGGCCGCGTCAACTACGCCGCCGATGAGGCTGAGCGCCTCAAGCGCGAAAAGTTTAAGGTCGCCGAGGTAGGAAACATCAGCGATGAGGTCCTCGTCGCACCGAAGACCACCATCTTCTTCCCGCAGGGTGATGCCGCGGCCGAGAACCTGGCCAAGGAAGTCGCCGCCCAGTACTACGGCGGCAACGTTCCGGCGGAAGCCATCGCGCCGTACCCGGCCGAGCTGACCGGGGATTACACCAAGGGCGATGCCGTCGTCGTGGTCCTCGCCGTTCCCCAAGCCTAGGGAATAAAAACTTATTAAATTCACCCTGTTGGTGGATAGGATGAATGGGTGAATATTCCGGAAGAGAACTTCGCCCGTTCGCCCGAGCCCACGCTGGGTGTCGAGTGGGAAGTTGCCCTCGTTGACCCCGTGACCTGGGATCTCGTGCCGCGCGGCGCCGAGCTTATCGACGTTGTCCGCGCCTCCCACCCCTCCGTGCACCTGGAAAAGGAATTCCTCCAAAACACGGTGGAGCTGGTAACCGGGGTGTGCCGGACGGTGCCGGAGGCGATGGGGGACCTTCGGGCGTCGCTCAGCGCAGTGCGTGAGGCGGCCGATTCCATGGACGTGCGCCTGTGGGCCTCGGGTGGGCACCCCTTCACGGACTTCCGGAAGAACCCCGTCTCCGCGAAGGAGAGCTATTCCGAAATCATCAACCGCACCCAGTACTGGGGCCAGCAGATGCTGCTGTGGGGCACGCACGTGCACGTCGGCATCAGCCACGAGGAACGCGTGTGGCCCATCATTAATGCGCTGATGACGAAGTACCCTCACCTGCTGGCCATCTCCGCGTGCTCGCCGGGGTGGGAAGGGCTCGATACCGGCTATGCCTCCAACCGCACGATGCTCTACCAACAGCTGCCCACTGCGGGCATGCCCTACCAGTTTGAGAACTGGGAGCAGTGGAAATCCTACATGCGGGACCAGGCGATTTCGGGTGTCATCAACCACACGGGATCGATGCACTTTGATGTTCGCCCGGCCTCCAAGTGGGGCACGGTGGAGGTGCGCATTTCCGACGCCGCCTCCAACCTTCGCGAGCTCTCCGCCATTGTGGCGCTGACGCACTGCCTGGTGGTGCACTATGACCGCATGATCGATGCGGGGGAGAAGCTGCCGACCCTCCAGCCGTGGCACGTGGCGGAGAATAAGTGGCGCGGTGCGCGCTATGGCATGGACGCGCTGGTCATCACCTCACGCGAGACCGATGAGCGCTGGCTCAAGGATGAGCTGACGGATCTCTTAGTGGAGCTGGCCCCGCTGTCCGAGGAGCTGGGCTGTGCCCGGGAGCTGCAGCTGGTGCAGGAAATCATCGATTCCGGGGCGGGCTATGAGCGCCAGCGCCGCCTGTACGAGGAAACCGGCAGCTGGCAGAAGGTGGTCAAGGCCACCGCGGATGAGATGGAGCAGCTCTTGCCGCTCTAGCCTGAGTACCGAACGATCAATCAAGGCCCGGAAACTGATGGTTTTCCGGGCCTTACTTGATCGAAACGTCCTTTTGGGAAGCTGCCTCGCCTCGACGAGGACGTTTCGATCAAATAGTGCGCTAAAACGGGCGGGTTTTGCCCCCTTATTTGATCGAAACGTCCCCTAGCTCTCCGCCACCGCGCGCTTGCGTGGCGCGACGAATCCCCACACCGCGTAGACGGCGATGAAGACAACGCAGGACAGCGTCCACAGCGAGGTCGCCCACGGCTGGAAGGACTCGATCGCATCGAGATTGGCCGTGGACATGGTGAACCACACCGGCACCGACATAAACGGCAGCGACACCACGAACAGCGCCGCCACGGAGGCGAGGCCGGCTAGCTGCTCGCCGAACTTACCGGACAGGCGCGCGCTGAGCGCCTGGTTGACCGATACGAAGACCATGACCACGAAGGGGATGGTCCACACGAAGTGGTGATACCACGAGAAGGGGGAGACCAAGCAGGTGCTCAGTCCCGTCAACGCGAAAGCCGCCGAGCGGTTGCCACGCAGGTATGCGGTGCGCAGCGCCAGGCAGGTCAGCACAAAGACCACGATGACCGCCAGGATCCACCAGATGCCGCCGTCCACGCCGAGCACGCGGTACATAAGCGAGCGCAGCGACTTCGCCCCCGGGTTGGCATGCTCGCCCACGCGGGAAGAATTGAACATGGCATCTGTCCAAAAAACCATCGCATCAGGCACGAAGAGGAAACCGAGCACCACGGTCACCAAGAAGGTGATGACCGCTCCCAGGGCTGCCCACCAGCGCTTCTCAAAGAGCAAAGCCAACCCCATATAAGCCGGGGTCAGCTTGATTCCCGCGGCCAAGCCGATGCCAACGCCCGGCAGGCGGCGCTTGAGCGGCAGGAAATCTAGGGCCACGAGCAGCATCAAGAATACGTTGACCTGCCCGTAGTACAGCGAGCCGTGCATCGCCTCATTCGCCGGGGTCAGGGCGGTGAGCAGCACCGCTACCAGGACGGCCGCCGGGGTCACCTTCATGCCCCGCTCACGGAAGATCATGATGATGATCGCCAACACCGCCAGGAACATGAGCGAGGGCCACATAAAGGTCAGCGCACCCTTGCTGAAGAAGGGCAAAACCTTGAACAGCAAACCCGCAAAGGGCGGGTACGTGAAGGGAAACTCGAAGATATAGGGGGCGTCGTAAAGCAGGCCGCCCGCGTTGAGGTCTTCGCCCGCCATGCGGTAGATGGAGAGGTCGAAGGGGAGGATATTGATGAAGGCATGGGGCCCATCGAACTGGCTGAACTTGTACGCCATCACGGCGATGCACAGCGCGAGGACAGCGCATATCGTTGGTACGCCTTGCAGCTTCTTCACGTCGACTCTCCTCGGATGACCACCAATTATTGCCTTTTGCAGCTTATATTAATTCCCCTTCATTTCCTGGGAGAAGGCGCCCGTGTCCCTACTTTCGGCGCATGGAGCGCGCGGCAGGGGCCTCATTGCGCAGCATTGACTCCGGCGGGCCGTACAGGCCCTCACGGCGGGCGATACGCGTGGTTCTTTGTGCAGTCACCGGGCTGGTAATCATGGCGAAAAGGACGAGCAGCACCAGGATACCCAAGTCGCCGCGCTCAGCCACGCTGAAGCTCTCCGAACCCGTCACCTTGATGATGGCACCCAAAATCGTGAAGATGAGCCCGGTAGTTTGAGGTTTGGCAATGGCGTGGACGCGCGCCATCGTGTCCTTAAAACGCGCCACTCCAATCGCGGCCGCCAAGGTGAGTATTGAGCCAAGGAGGATGAGGATGATGGAGAGGATATCGGCAACTACTGCGTAACTCATGAGTCCCTCTTCCTAAAGCGAGTAACGGAGACCGTCGAAATGAATCCGAGGAGCGCCACCACCAACATCGCGTTGGAGACCGTCGTGTCCAGCGTCCAACAGATATAGGTGGCCAGGGCGCATTGGAACATGGCCACGAGCCCGTCCATGGCGATGAGCCGGTCGAGCGAGTTGGGCCCGATGACGATGCGCCACGTGGTGATGAGGAAGGCCACCACGAGGAAGCCTGCGGCCACGGTGAGCAGGATGCTATACACGTCAGTATCCATCAGGGGTGGCTCCTTTCGAAGATGGCAATCATATCGGCCTCCAGCTTGCGCACCGCCGCGATCTCACGCTCCAGGTGGGCTTCAGAATCGGCGTCGAGCAGGTGGATGGTGAGCATGCGGTTCGCAATGTCGATATCAGACACGGTGCCGCCCGGCTGCAGGTTGTACAGGCTGACCGCCAGCGCCAGAACAAACTCATTCTCCAAGCGCATCGGGAGCCTGACAATCGCCGTCTTGGGCACCTCCTGCGGGCGCACCGCCAGCCAGCCCACCTTGACGGAAGCTTCCATCAGCTCCACAAACCACTGCACCATAAAGATGAAAAGTTTGCCCCAGCTCACCGAAATCCCCGCCACGGGCATCGCCGGCAGCGGCAGCGCGAAGACGATAAACAGGCTGGCTATCAGCCCGCCCACCAGGTTCGCCACGGTGACTTCACCCATGAGCATGCACCACATGACGATGATCCACACCATGAACCACGGGCGGAAACGGTGCTTAATTCCGGAGAATCTCATCGGGACACCTCCTCTTCTTCTTTATCCACGGAGGTGGGCAATGTGGGCGTGGCGCTTGGCGACGTCCTCGTTGTCGGCGCCACCGGCTCCGGATCCGGGAGGGGCTCGCTGCGGTTCTTCCGCGAATCGGCGCCCTCCTCGTAGCGTTCGGCGGGGTCCAAGTGCCGCGTTGGGTCCTCGGCGGAATCTCCCAGTACCGCGTAGCGGTAAATGGAGTCATCCTGCGCGGACGTCGCCGCGCGGGTGGTGACACCGGAGATCGGGCCGGCGAGGAAGGTCATCGATACCGACGCGATGACGAGCAGGGACGTGGAGGCCAGCATGCCGAAGGGCACGCGACCGACATCGGCGCGCTCCTCCAATTCGACGTACTCGGTGACCTCCCCGAGCGGGGAGGGCCGCGCCATGGCGAGGTTGCCTTCGGGGGCATCCCTGCGGTCACGCAGGAAGCCCTTGGTCCACACGAGGATCATGACGTAAAGGGTCAGCAGTGAGGTGACCACCGCGCCGCCGATGAGCACCCACGACATCCAGGAACCCTCGTTCGCGCCGGCCTGGATCAACATGATCTTGCCCAGGAAGCCGGAGAAGGGCGGGATGCCGCCCAGGTTCATGGCCGGGATGAAGTACAAAATGGCGATGAGTGGCGCGGAATAAATCAGCGAGCCCAAGCGCCGCAGCGAGGATGTGCCGGCTTGGCGCTCGATGAGACCTACCACCAGGAAGAGTGCGGTCTGCACCAGAATGTGGTGCACGGCGTAGAAGATGGCGCCCGACAAGCCCTGCGCGGTACCGAGGGCAACGCCGAAGACCATGTAACCGATGTGGCTGACCAAGGTGAAGGACAGCAAGCGCTTGATATCCGATTGCGCGATGGCGCCCAAGATACCCACGAGCATCGTGGCCAGTGCGACCCACATGAGCAGGCCGTCGAGCCCGCCGCCGGTGAAGATGGAGGTACGCGCGCGGATGATGGCGTAGACACCGACCTTGGTGAGCAGGCCCGCGAAGACCGCGGTAACGAGCGAGGGCGCGGTGGGGTAGGAGTCCGGCAACCAGGCATCGAGCGGGAAGATGGCCGCTTTGATGCCGAAGGCGATGAGCAACACGGAGAAGACCGCGGAGCGGGTACCGGCCGGGATGTCCTCCATCCGGAGGCCGATCTGGGCCATGTTCATCGTGCCCACCGCGGCGTACACATAGGCCAAGGCCAGCACGAAGATGAGCGAGGAAGCCATGGAGACCATGACGTAGCCCACGCCCGCCCGCACGCGCGCAGGCGATGCGCCGAGGGTCAACAGCACGTAGGAAGACACGAGGAAGATCTCGAAGCCTACGTAGAGGTTGAACAAGTCACCGGCCAGGAAGGACACGTTCACGCCCATGGTCAGCAACATGTAGTTAGGCAGGAATACCGCCACCGGTTCGTCCTTGGTGCCGTCGCGCACGCCCTGCGAGATGGCGTACCACATGACGGAGAACAGGACGACGGAGGAGGTAAAGAGCATGACCGTGGACAAACGGTCCGCCACGAGCGTGATACCCACCGGGGCGTCCCAGCCGCCCACCTGGAGGGTCTGGATGCCGGTGGTATCCGCGATGAAGATCAGTGCGGCGTTGACCGCGGCCAGCGTGAGCAGGGAGAAGAAGGCGATGCGGCGCTGCGCATGAGCATTGCGCGCAAAGAGCATCGCCAGCGCGGCCGCCAGGGCGGGGATGATGATCGGAAGGGGGATCAGAAAGCTGACGTAGGGCAGCAGCAGGTTCACCAGGGGTGAGATAGTTTCACTCATCGGTGGCCTCCTTCACGGGAGCCTCGAAGAACTCGGGGCCAAACTTATCGCCTTCCTTAGTGGTGCGGCCGGTGGTCGGATCATTGGAGGCGTCGTGGTCGGGGGCGGCCGAGGCATTGCCCGGGCGCGAGGCAATCGCCGCGATGGCGGTGTCCTCGGTGTCATCCTCAATCACGTCCGCGGTGCGGTAGCGGTATTGGCGGTAGGCCAAGGTGAGGATGAAGCCGGTCAGCGCCATCGAAATGACGATCGCGGTGAGGATCATCGCCTGGGCCAGCGGATCGGCGATTTCTTCGCCATAAGGCAGGGAGGTCCGGCCGTCGATAGGCGGCGAGCCCGCCTTGCCGCCGGCCATGAGCACGAAGAGGTTCGCGCCATTGCCCAGCAACAAGATGCCGAGCAGCATCTTGGTCATCGCGCGGTCCAGCAACAAGTAGGCCCCGGCGCCGCAGAGCACGCCCGCAGCGAGCAGGAGCATGAGGTTGGCATCCATTAGGCGTGTCCTTTCTCTGCGGTGGCAGCTTTTTCTTTCTCTTTTTCTTTCTCTTTTTCTTTCGTGCGGCGTGCCAAGGAGCGAGCGCGGTCGCGGGCGCGTTGCTTACGCATCTCTTCTTCCTCATCGAGCTTGGCGCCCAAGGAGGACAGGACGTAGAGTGTGAGGCCGACGACGATGAGGTAGACGCCGGCGTCGAAAATCAGCGCCGAAGGCAGGGACACATCACCGATGAGTGGCACGCCGACCTTCGTGTACCCGGTGGTCAGCGGCGGGTAGCCCAAGAGCATCGGGGTGATGACTGCGCTGAGGGAGAGCAGCAGGCCGACCGCCATGGTGCGGCCGCCGTCGAGAGGCAGCGCCTCATCGAGCTCCGCGCGCCCGCCGGCCAGGTAGCGCAGAATCAGCGCCAAGGCCGCCACGAGGCCGCCGGCAAAACCGCCGCCGGGGGCGTTGTGGCCGCCGAAGAAGAAGTAGAGGGAGAGCACCATCATCGAGGGGAAGAGGATGCGGGTGCTCACGTCCACCATGAGCGAGCGGTTGAGCGCCTTCTCCGATTCCACACCCGCGGCCAGCCAGCGGCGGCCGGTGACCTGCAAAGTCGGGCGGCGGGAGGAGCGGGTGAAGCTCTGCGTGCGGTAGATCAGTGAGGCGATTCCCGTCGCCGCGATGATGAGCACCGTGATTTCGCCGAAGGTATCCCACGCGCGCAGGTCCACGAGCAAGACGTTGACCGTGTTGGCGCCGTGGCCGATCTCCTTGGCCAATTCCGGCATGTACTGCGAGATGGGTTCCTCGCGCCGGGCGTTGATGGCGAACATGCCCACCACGGTGACGGCCAGGCCCACGCCCACCGCCAGCCACGCGCGCAGGCGGCCGGATTTGGGGTCCTGCTTCCACTCGGTATTCGCCGGCATGCGGCGCAGCACCAGCATGAAGAGCACCATGATGATGGTCTCCACGAGGAGCTGCGTCAGCGCCAAGTCCGGGGCACCGTGAAGCGCGAAGATGAAGGACAAGGCGTAGCCGGTCACGCCCACCAGGATGACGCCGGAGAGGCGGTTATTCAGCACCGTGGCGGCGACAGCGGCGATGATGATGATCGCCGCGGCGATAGCCTGCCAGGGGTTCTCAGCAACGATCATGTGCACGTTGGTGATATCGCCGTTGATGAGCATGACGATGGGCAGCACCATGAGCGTGGCAAAGATGACCGTGAGGTTGAACTGCAGCGAACCGCGCTGCGTGGAGGCGGTGATGCGCAGAGAGAGTTGGCGCAGGGTGTTGATGACGGCGTCGTAGGAGTCGTCGGCCGAGCCCAAGGCCGGGTAGGTGAACTGGGCCTTCGTGAGTGTCTGGCGCTGCCAGTGCAAGAGAGAACCGGCCACGATGATGAGCACGGAGAGCAGCAACGGGATGGTGAAGCCATGCCACAGCGCTAGTTCGGAGGTCTGCTCCGCCCCAAATGTGTTGTCTAGGTGCTGCGTGATGCCGTGGGACAAAGGCAGCGGCAGCAGACCAAAGAAGATGGTCAGCAGAGTCAGCGCCGTCGGAGGAACCCAGAGGAAGGGGCCGATGTGGTGCATATTCGCTACTGCCTCAGAGGGCTCCTCCTGCCCCTTCGAGGAGAACGCACCCCATAGGAAGCGCAGCGCATAGGCCATGGTCAGCGCGGAGCCGACGACGACGGTTACGAGCAGCATGTTGCGTGGCATGCCGACCAAGAGCTCCTCGTGCATGATCGCCTCGAGCGTGGCCTCCTTGGACACAAAGCCCAGCAGCGGCGGGATACCGGCCATCGACATCGCGGGGAGGATGGCCAGGATGTACAGCGCGGGTTTCTTCTTGCCCAGGCCTGCCAGCTTGTCGATGTCCCTCGTGCCCGCCGAGTGGTCAATGGCGCCGACGATCATGAAGAGCGCTGCTTTGAAGAGGGAGTGCGCAAAGGTCAGCGCCAGGCCTGCCTGCATGGCCTCGCGGGAGCCGATGGCGATGATGGCGGTGATAAAACCCAGCTGCGAGACGGTGCCGTAGGCCAGAACCAGCTTTAGGTCACGCTGCTTGAGCGCCATCCAGCCGCCGAGCAGCATGGTGAAGGCACCCAAGGGGATGACCACGAGGTGCCAGGTGGGGATGTCATGCACCGAGGGTGCTAGGCGTGCGACGAGGTAGATGCCGGCCTTCACCATTGCTGCGGAGTGTAGGTAGGCAGAGACCGGGGTCGGCGCGGCCATGGCGCCGGGCAGCCAAAAGTGGGCGGGGGCGATGGCGGATTTGGAGAGCGCACCGCAGAGAATCAACACGATGGCCACGGTGAGGAAAGGCGTGTTGGCCAGATCCTCGGTGGCGGCGATATCGCTGAAGGACCACGCACCGGTCTGGCGGCCGAGGAGGGTAATGCCCACGAGCATGGCCAGGCCGCCGAGGACGGTGACCATGAGTGCCTGCTGCGCTGATCGCCGGGATGAGGCGCGCTCGCCGTAATAGCTCACCAGGAGGAAGGAGAGCAGGGAGGTGATTTCCCAGAAGACGTAGAGCAGCAGGAAATTATCGGAAATGACCAGGCCATACATGGCCGTGGCAAAGCCCACCATCTGGCTACCGAAGAGGGCAAGGCGGCGCCGGGAGTGGTCGAAATAACCCCAGCAATACAGCAAGACCAGCGCGCCCACACCCAAAATGATGAGGCTGAACAGCGCGGAAAGCGCGTCCATGCGCAGGTTAATCGTTAGGTGCGCGGCGGGCATCCAGTTGAGGTCGTATGCCAGCTGGTTGCCGTCGCGCAGTGTTCCGGTGGTGAGCTGTTGGAGCACCCAGAAGAATCCCACCGCGGGCACGACGGCAAGGAGGCCGAAGGCGCGGCGGCCGAGATAGAAAAGGAGGAATGGAGCGACGATGGTAGTAAGTACCAAGGCGCTGAAGAGAGTGAGCACGAGGTTGCGGTGGCGTCCTTTCCTTGTCGGGGACTGGGCAAACCCCACCGCAGCGGCGGGCGTTCACTAGTGCTCACGATACAGTCTGAAATCCCAATTTTCACATTTTCGTTTCATACAGTTATATCTGTGTCTCCTGTTGGCGTTCCGCCACGTCGTCACCAACGCATCCAGGAGTAAGCGAGCCCGCGCCCGGCGGATGGCTCTGCCGGGCGGGATAGTGCCGCTTAAGCGAAACGCTGGAGGAAGAGGGCCTCAGCGATCGCAATGTTCTCAATCTCAGTCGGGTCGACCGACTCGTTAGCGGAGTGGATGGTGCACTGCGGCTCCTCGACACCAAAGAGCGCAATTTCCGCGTTCGGGTGCTTCTCCTGCAGCTCCACGGTCAGCGGGATGGAGCCGCCCATGCCCTGGGTGATGGTCTCGGAACCGTAGGCCTCTCCCAGGCACTCACCGAGCAGGGCGACGGCTGGCTTGGACGGATCGGTTTCGAAGCCCAGGTTGGCCTCCAGGATGGTGACCTCGATGTGTGCGCCCCACGGGACGTGCTTTTTTAGGTGCTCGGCCACGGCCTCCGCGGTGGTGCGGGGATCCATGGTGGCGGGGGTGCGCAGGTTGATGTTGGCCTCGGCGGTAGCGGGCACGGCATTGACGGCCTCGGCCACCGGGGTGGAGGTAAAGCCGGTCACGGTCACGGCGGGGCGGGCCCAAATCATATCCGCGATGGCGGTGGCACCGGCCGGATCCTTCGCGCCCATGACCTCGGTGCCCTCAAGCATCTGCGCGTCGGCGCGGAAGTTCTCCTCGCGGTAGGCGGTGTCCTGGCCCTCGGCCAGCGGCCAGGAACCCGCACAATCGACGCCGTCGATAGTCGTGCGGCCGTACTCATCCGTTAAGGAATCCAGCGCACGCATGAGGGCCTTGACGGCGTCGGGAGTCGCGCCGCCGAACTGGCCGGAGTGCACAGCAGAGTTGAGGGTGGAGACCTTGACGTTGATCTGGGAGCCGCCGCGCAGGGAGGTGGTCAAAGTCGGCACGCCTGCCTTGGCGTTGCCGGCGTCGGCGATGAGGATGGCGTCGGCGGCGAAGAGCTCCGGGCGCTCCTCGATGAGCGCGGACAGGCCCTCGCCGCCGCGTTCCTCAGAGCCCTCGATGAGCACGGTGAGGTTGAGATCGGTTCCACCGTGAGCATCGAGCGCGCGCAGCGCGGCGAGGTGCATGGCCACGTTGCCCTTGCAGTCCGCGGCGCCGCGGCCGTACCAGCGGCCCTCGCGCTCAGTCAGGGTGAAAGGATCGGAGTCCCACGCGTCGGGGTTTCCGGCAGGAACCACGTCGTAGTGCGAGTACAGCAGCACCGTCTTCGCGCCCTCCTTGCCGGGGCGCTTGGCGACGATCGCCGTGGAACCATCAGCGGTGGTGATGGCTTCGGGGGTGAAGTTGGCGTCGACAAGCGCGGCCTGAACCCACTCGGCAGCCTTCGCGGGCTGGTCCTCGAGGCCCGGCTCGTTGTGGACGGAATTGAAGGAGACGAGCTCCTTGAGTTGCTGGAAAATGGTATCGCGGTCGTTGCTGACAAACTCAGAAATGTTGCTCATGCCCTCCAACCTACTCGCATCCTCGAATCGGCCTGCCGAGCGTTAGGTAGTAATATATTCATGGTTCTAGTCCAAATTCTTTTAGAAAGGACCTGACATGGCGACTACCACCGCCGAAGGTTCCCAGTCCACGGTCCGCGAGCTTACGCTCCGGGGCATCATCATTGGTGGGCTCATCACTCTCATTTTTACCGCCGCCAACGTGTATCTGGGCCTCAAAGTGGGTCTGACGTTTGCCACGTCCATTCCCGCTGCCGTGATTTCTATGGCGGTGCTGCGCCGCTTCGCCGGGCACAACGTCAAAGAGAACAACATTGTGCAAACCATCGCGTCGGCAGCCGGCACTCTGTCCGCCATCATCTTCGTGCTCCCCGGCCTGGTCATGGTGGGCTACTGGCAGGGCTTCTCCTTCATCGATACCGCCGCTGTCTGCGCCATCGGTGGCGTGCTCGGCGTGATGTACTCCATCCCGCTGCGCCGTGCGCTGGTGACGGGCTCCGATCTGCCCTACCCGGAGGGCGTGGCCGCGGCCGAGGTTCTCAAGGTGGGCGATAGCTCCGGCGAGGACGGCGAGGCCGCGCACGAGGAAAACGCGAAGGGCCTGCGCGTCATCGTCTTCGGTGGCATCCTTTCCGCCGTCATGGCTTTGCTTGCCGCGATGAAGGCTGCGGCCTCTGAGGTGGCCACCTATTTCAAGCTGGGCTCGGGTGCGACGACTCTCGGCACCTCCCTGTCCCTGGCGTTGGTCGGTGTGGGCCACCTCGTGGGCTTGGCGGTGGGTATTGCCATGCTCGTCGGCGTGGTCATTTCCTACCTCATCCTGCTTCCCATCCTCACCGGTGGGGAGGCACTGAGTGACCCGGCCACGATCATGGACACCGTCGACACGGTCTTCTCCGACAGGATCCGCTTCATCGGCGTGGGCACCATGGCCATCGCCGCTATTTGGACGCTGATTAAGATTTCCGGTCCGATTATCAAGGGCATGGCTGAGTCCTTCGCGTCCTCCCGTAACCGCAAGGACGGCCACCAGGTGGCGGTGGAGGAGCGCGATATTCCGGCACCGTATGTCGTTGGCACCATCCTTCTGCTCATGGTTCCGATTGGACTGCTGCTGTGGAACTTCGTGCGCGGCACCGACATCCATGAGCACATGGGCGTGCTCATCACCGTGTCCGTGCTCTTCACTCTGCTTGTGGGCCTCGTTATCGCGTCGGTCTGCGGCTACATGGCTGGCCTTATTGGTGCGTCCAACTCGCCGATCTCATCTATCGGCATCATCGCGGTCATCGCCGCCGCATTGCTGATTGCCGCCGTGACGCGCGGTACGGAAGCGGAGCCGCTCTCGCTGGTGGCCTACACGCTGTTTACCGCGGCCATCGTCTTCGGTATCGCGACCATTTCCAATGACAACTTGCAGGACCTCAAGACCGGTCAGCTGGTTGGCGCGACGCCGTGGAAGCAGCAGGTAGCGCTCATCATCGGTGTCCTCTTCGGCTCCATGGTGATTCCACCGATTCTGCAGGTCATGCTCACCGGCTTTGGCTTTCAGGGCATGGAGGGTGCCGGTGAGGACGCACTGGCTGCACCGCAGGCCGCGCTGATGTCCTCGGTGGCATCCGGTATTTTTGATAACTCGCTGCCGTGGGATCTCATCGGCCTGGGCGCGGCGATCGGCGCCGTCATCATCATCGTCGACGAGTGCCTGCGTCACTTCACCGACAAGTACTCCCTGTCCCCGCTGGCGGTGGGCATGGGCATGTACCTGCCAGCGGCCATCACGATTGTGGTGCCGATTGGCGCCATCTTGGGTGCCTTCTACAACCGCTGGGCGGCGCGCCAGTCCAAGCCGGACTTTGCTAAGCGCATGGGCACGCTGCTGGCCACCGGCCTCATCGTCGGTGAGTCCCTCTTCGGCGTGGTCAACGCTGGCATTATCGCGGCGTCGGGCGGCGAGTCCCCGCTGGAGATCTTCGAGGGCGGAACCGCTGCCAAGATCGTCGGCGTCATCCTCTTCGTCGGCGGCATTGCTGCGGCGTACAAGTGGACGGCGAAGAAGGCCGAGGCTTAAGCGGAGCTAGGGTTTTGGTTTAGCGGACGGTTCGATCTAGCGGGCGGTGCGAAAGCACCGCCCGTTCGCTTATAGCGTTCGTGTTGAACCTTGCAGTCGCTAGGTCTGAGTGCCAGAATGGTCGCTAGCACTTCCACATGGCAAGTGCCAGAAATAAACAGAGTCATCTATGTGGTTGGGGCTGGAGAACACTCGCCAGCCGTGCCGTCGCGGGCGTCCGTCATAGATCAGACGTGAGTGTCGTCCTCAACAAAGCTTAAGGAGCACAAACACATGGCAAAGATCATTGCCTTCGATGAAGAGGCACGTCGCGGCCTCGAGCGTGGTCTCAACACGCTTGCCGACGCCGTCAAGGTCACCCTCGGCCCCAAGGGCCGCAACGTCGTCCTGGAGAAGTCCTGGGGCGCCCCGACCATTACTAACGACGGTGTCTCCATCGCGCGCGAGATCGAACTCGAGGACCCGTACGAGAAGATCGGCGCTGAGCTGGTCAAGGAAGTTGCAAAGAAGACCGATGACGTCGCCGGTGACGGCACCACCACCGCTACCGTTCTGGCACAGGCTCTCGTGCGTGAGGGCCTGCGCAACGTAGCCGCTGGTTCCAACCCAATGGGCATCAAGCGCGGCATCGAGGCCGCCACCAAGAAGGTTGTCGACTCCCTGCTCTCCTCCGCGAAGGAAGTAGAGACCCAGGAAGAGATTGCCACCACCGCAGGTATCTCCGCCGCTGACCCGGCAATCGGCGAGAAGATCGCCGAGGCCATGTACACCGTGGGCAACGGTTCCGTGAACAAGGACTCCGTTATCACGGTTGAGGAGTCCAACACCTTCGGCGTTGACCTCGAGGTCACCGAAGGTATGCGCTTCGACAAGGGATACATCTCCGGTTACTTCGCTACCGACATGGAGCGCCAGGAGGCAGTCCTCGAGGATCCGTACATCCTGCTGGTTTCCTCCAAGATCTCCAACATCAAGGACCTCGTCCCGCTGCTGGAGAAGGTCATGCAGACCGGCAAGCCGCTGCTGATTATCGCTGAGGACGTTGAGGGCGAGGCCCTGTCCACCCTCGTGGTCAACAAGATCCGCGGCACCTTTAAGTCTGTTGCCGTGAAGGCTCCGGGCTTCGGTGACCGCCGCAAGGCCACCCTGCAGGACGTGGCTATCCTCACCGGCGGCCAGGTCATCTCCGAGGAGGTCGGCCTCTCCCTGGAGACCACCGAGCTCGAGTACCTCGGCCAGGCACGCAAGGTTGTTGTGACCAAGGATGAGACCACCATCGTTCAGGGTGCTGGTTCCCAGGAGCAGATCGACGGCCGCATCAAGCAGATCCGCGCCGAGATTGAGAACTCCGACTCCGACTACGACCGCGAGAAGCTGCAGGAGCGCCTAGCCAAGTTGGCCGGCGGCGTGGCAGTCCTCAAGGTCGGTGCCGCTACCGAGGTCGAGCTCAAGGAGCGCAAGCACCGCATCGAGGATGCCGTGCGCAACGCTAAGGCTGCTGTTGAGGAGGGCATCGTCGCCGGTGGCGGCGTGGCTCTGCTGCAGGCAGCCGAGGTACTGGATTCCCTTTCCGACCTCACTGGTGATGAGGCAACCGGCGTCAAGATTGTCCGCGAGGCACTGTCTGCTCCGCTGAAGCAGATTGCTCAGAACGCTGGTCTGGAGCCGGGCGTTGTTGCCGACAAGGTTGCGTCCCTGCCGGCTGGCCAGGGCCTCAACGCCGCATCTGGCGAGTACGTGGACCTGATGGCTGCGGGCATCAATGACCCAGTTAAGGTCACCCGCTCCGCGCTGCAGAACGCTGCTTCTATCGCGGCTCTGTTCCTGACCACCGAGGCGGTTGTGGCTGATAAGCCGGAACCGGCTGGTGCAGGCGCTGGTATGCCGGATGCTGACGCAATGGGCGGTATGGGCTTCTAGTCCTTAGCTTCCTTAGCTTCCCAGCCTGAAGCGATTTCCCGGGTTGAGGCGTTTCGTCGCCTCAGCCCCTAGCAAATTACGAGCTCCCCACGGTTGACCGTGGGGAGCTTTCTTTGTCTCGAGACCCTTTTGTGTCCTTATGCCACCCCAAATAGGGGTAATTTGGAGCGCTCCTGCGAAAAATATTTCGCGGGTTTACTTTGTAAAGCGAGCCTATGAATCGTGGTTTCGGGGGCTGACGTTACGTTCCAATGAAGATTTCCTGAGCCTTCGTTTCGGGCGCTGTCTATTTCTGCAGTTAGGCGCGTTGTTGCTGGCTGCGTTAACAAAAGATGAATAAATAACCTGAAAAGTGAATCTGATTTTCGAAGCGCTGTGATCGAAAAGTCATCCGCGAATCCACTTGCAATGTTTTAGTGGTGTGCCAAAATAGTTTCGTGTGACGCCCGCTGAGGGTGTCTGCAAAACCGCAAACCCCCTCCGGGCAATCTCTTGACCCGGACTTCACAAGAGGAGACCACAATGGATCTTTCTTTCATCGGCGAGCAGCTCGGTAACTTCTCCACCTTTGCTGGCGGCATCGAGAAGCTCTTCGGTGGCTTCGCTACCGTCTTCGATAAGATCGCCGGCGCTGCTACCTCTGACAGCTTCGACGTCAAGCCGAACACCTCCGTTCTCGAGGGCCTGTCCTCCAAGAAGTAAACTAGCTTCCCTTTAGGGCAGCACTAAACACACACTTTCAATCCCAAGGAGATTTCAAATGGGTACCCTTTCTTCCACCGGCATCATCGGCCTTCTGCTCGACATTCTTTACGGCCTTGGCGACATGGCTGGCGGCGCTTCCAAGCTGATCGGCCTGCTCTAAACAGCACGCTGCTCACGCAGAACTAAGCGTTAACCCCGCTGACCCCCTTGTGGGCAGCGGGGTTTCTCATTTCCAGAATCCGCCCGCCCAGCCTGGCTGAAGCGGTGGCGTGGTACGGAACGATCATTTAAGCCCCCAGATCGTCGAATTCTGAGGGCACTATTTGTTAGAAACGTACATCCTGGGCGGCTGCTGCCACCTGTCGGGCATTACGGGGGTAAATTGAGCGGCCTCGAGTCGTTTATCGCGCCAGAAGCCTGCTTCCTAGATAGAATTAATGATATGGCTGACATTAAAGACGACGAACTCCCCGAGATCGACCTTGCGCAGACCGACGGCTACGTCGTCGATGACTCCGATGAGGACGATCCCTCGCTCATCATGCCGGATGGCTCACCGGTTGAAACCTGGCGCGAGAACTACCCGTACGAGGAGCGCATGACGCGTGACGAGTACGAGTCCATCAAGCGCTCCCTGCAGATTGAGCTGCTGAAGTGGCAGAACTGGACCAAGGAAACCGGCCAGCGCCACATCATTCTCTTCGAAGGCCGCGATGCCGCTGGTAAGGGCGGCACCATCAAGCGCTTCAACGAGCACCTCAACCCGCGTGGCGCCCGCACCGTGGCACTCGAGAAGCCCTCCCCGCGCGAGTCCACCTCGTGGTACTTCCAGCGCTACATCGAACACTTCCCGTGTGGCGGCGAAATCGTCTTCTTCGACCGCTCCTGGTACAACCGCTCCGGTGTTGAGCGCGTCATGGGCTTTTGCACGGAGTCCCAGCACGCAGAGTTCCTGCGTGAGGTGCCGATGCTGGAGAACATGATCTTGGGCTCGGGTATTTCGCTGACCAAGCTTTGGTTCTCCGTGACCCGCAAGGAGCAGCGCACCCGCTTCGCCATCCGCCAGATCGACCCGGTCCGCCAGTGGAAGCTGTCACCCATGGACCTGGCCTCCCTGGATAAGTGGGATGACTACACCCGCGCGAAGGAAGAGCAGTTCCGATACACGGATACCGAAGAGTCGCCGTGGATCACCATTAAGTCCAACGATAAGAAGCGCGCCCGCATCAACGCTATGCGCTACGTGCTCTCGAAGTTTGAATACACCAACAAGGACCACGAGGTCGTTGGTCAGGTGGATGACAAGATCGTGAAGCGCGGACGCGACCAGATCGGTGACTAGTCACGGCACCCCGACCGCTCATTAGCGAGTCAGGCATAAAAGGAGGCGGCAGGAAAACCTGCCGCCTCCTTTCTGTTTATCTATTTCTTCCAAGGCTCAATCGGGTTGCCCTGCCAAACGGAATTGCCCGGGACCTGGTCGCCGCGCATCACCAAGGAGCCGGGGCCAACCGTCGCCACGCTGCCAATGACTGAGGCGGGCAGCGCCACCGAATGCGAGGCAAGTGTCGCGCCGGCCTTAATGGTCACGGTGTCCAGGCTCATCACGCGGTCCTGGAACAGGTGGGTCTGCACCACGGTGCCCGGGCCGACGGACGCGCCGTCACCCACGACGCAGAGATCGGTCTCCGGGAACCAGTAGGAGTCGATCCACGCGCCGCGGCCAATCCTGACGCCCAGCGCGCGCAGGCCCAGGTTGATCTCACCCATGCCATAGGTGTGGCTAAAGAACCACGGCGCAGCAACCGCCTCAACGAAGGTATCTTGCAGCTCGTTGAGCCACACGAAGGCAGACCACAGCGGGTGGTCGCCGGCGGTCTGCGTGCCCACGCAGATCCACTTCGCGGCTACTGTGACCGTCATCGCGATAGCGCCCGCCACCATGAGGATGAGGCCGCCGAGGGCCCAGGCGGCGGCGACGCCGAGGGCGTCGGCAAGCGCGTAGAGCGATGCCAGGGTCCCCGCCAGCAGCATGGCCGAGGTCATCGGCGCCAACAGGCGCATGGTCTCAATCGCACCGCGCGCGGCCTTGACCCCAAAGCCCGGGGAGTAGGTGAGGGACTCGCCCTGCACGCCCTCCACGTGGGCCTCGACGCGGCGCATGCGCTCCGGCGGGGAACCCCACCAGTTGGCGCCGGACTTAGTCTTCTTCGGCGTCGACGAGAGAACGGCAACCAGCGAGTTCTTCGACAGCTTGCGGCCCGGACCCGTGATGCCGGAGTTGCCCACGAAGGAACGCTTGCCCACCTTGGTCTCACCCGTGAGCATCCAACCGCCGCCGAGCTCGTAGCCGCCGATCATGGTGTCATCCGCCAGGAAGGCGCCGTCTTTGACCTCGGTGAGTTTGGGCACCATGACGGCCGTGGAAATCTCCACGTCCTTGCCAATCGTCGCACCCAGCGAACGCAGCCACGCCGGGGTGAGCTGCGAGGCATAGATGGGGAAGAGCTGAGTGCGAGCTTCATCCATGAGCCTCTCGATGGTCCACAAGCGCCAACCTTTGGCGGAGCGCACCGGTGCAACACCGGGCGTGATGCCAATGGAAAGCAAGCGCACGCCCAGCCAGGTTTGCAGCATATAGGTAGCAAATGCCACCAGGGCGCCGAGCGGCGCGAAGAAGATGGAGCCGACGAAGGCGGAGCCATCGGTCAGCGCGATGAGGCTAACGACGACAGCCGCGCCGACCGCCAGCGCCACAATGGGCTGCACGGCTAGCAGGACGGACGTGAAGTCATACACAGGAACCCATAGCGGACGGCGCTTCGGGGCATGGGACGGGAAGCGGTGCTTGGAGCGGCCCACCTTCTTTGCAGGGGAGCCGGACCAGCGCTGACCGTCCTTGACCTTCTTGCGCCCCGTCACGGTGGAGCCGGCCTCTACGTGGGCGTACTTGCCCACGACGGTGCCCGGCAGCAGCGTGGAGCGCGCACCCACGCGCGCGCCTTCCTTGACCTCAATGGCACCGACGCGGAGGATGTCGCCGTCCAGCCAGTAGCCGGTGAGGTCCACTTCCGGTTCGATAGCGGCGTGCTTGCCCAAGGTCAGCAGGCCGGTGACGGGTGGCAATGAGTGGAGATCCACGCCGCGGCCAATCTTCACGCCCAAGGTGCGGGCGTAGTTATTGACGCGGGTGGCGCCCGCCAGGGAGCTGGCGCCTATGGCATTAACCCAGCGCTCAGCAGCCCAAATGCGAAGGTGTGTTGAACCGCCGCGCGGGTACTCGCCGGGCGTGATGCCGGCGGTGATAAGCCGCGCGCCATAACCACCCAGCGGGATGCGCCCAACCGGGGTGACGAACACAACGAGCAGGATGGCCACCAGCCACCACGGGGTGGTCATGGCCCAGTCCACGCCCAGCAGGTTCGCCACGTTGGAGCCCAAGAGCAACCACGCCAGCCAGCTCGTGGCGGCCATGGTCATCACCGGGATCTGGATGAGCGTTTGCGCGATGCGCGTGCCGGCGCGCACGGGCGCTACCTCGCGGGCGGGGCCGGAGTCCTCGACGGATTCGGCGTCGGCAAGCTGCTCCGCGAGCGAGCCCAGGCGAGGGTGGTCGTAGAGGTCACGCACGGCCACGGTGGGGAAGCGCTCGCGGATGCGGCCGACCAGGGTCGCCGCGGCCAGCGAGGTGCCGCCGAGGGAGAAGAAGTCGGCGTTGACGTCCTCGACGGACACGCCCAGGGTGTCCACCCACAGCTCCGCCAACCACTGCTCGGTGGGGTTGAGGCCGGATGCCTCCACACCCACGCCGGGCAGTGGCCACGGCAGGGCCTTCTTATCTACCTTGCCGGAGGTGCGAATCGGCAGCTCATCCATGACGCAGATGCGGGGGACGAGCGCTGCCGGCATGGATTCCGCGAGACGGACGTGCGCCGCCTCGTGGTCGAATCCTGCATCCGGGTCATCCAGGGAGACGTAACCGACGAGCACGGACTCGCCGCCCGGTGTCTTCTGCACGGCCACGGCGGAGTTATACACGTTGGGAAGGGCCGCCACGTTGGCCTCCACCTCACCGAGCTCGATGCGGCGGCCGCCAATCTTCACCTGATCATCAACGCGGCCCACGAAGTACAGGCCGTCCTCTTCAAGACGCACGTGGTCACCTGTGCGGTAGGCGCGCTCCCAGCCCAGGGACTCCAGCGGCGCGTACTTCTCCGCGTCCTTGACCGGGTCCAGGTAGGCGGCCAGGCCCACGCCACCGATGACGAGCTCGCCCACCTCACCGGTGTTCACGGGGACGCCGTGCTTGTCGACGACCACCAGGTCCCAGCCCTTCAACGGCAGCCCGATCGACACGGGCTGGCCCGGCAGCATGCGTTGCGCGCAGGCTACGACGGTGGCCTCGGTGGGGCCGTAGGTATTCCACATCTCGCGGTCCTCGGTGGCTAAGCGGTCCACCAGCTCCTGGGAGCAGGCTTCGCCGCCGACGATGAGGAGGCGGATATTATCCAGGGCCTCGGCGGGCCACAGGCCAGCCAGGGTTGGCACGGTGGAGACCACCGTGATGTCACGGCGAATGAGCCAGGGGCCTAGGTCCATGCCGGAGCGCACTAGGGAGCGCGGGGCCGGGACCAGGCAAGCACCGTGGCCCCAGGCCAGCCACATTTCCTCGCAGGAGGCGTCGAAAGCTACGGAGAGTCCCGCGAGAACGCGGTCGTCCGGGCCGAGCGGGCCATGCGGGTTATCCGCCAGGAAGAGGGCTGCCTCGGCGTCAACGAAGGCGGCCGCGGAACGGTGGCTCACCGCCACGCCCTTGGGCTTGCCCGTAGAACCGGAGGTAAAGATGATCCACGCGGTGTCTTCTGGACGCGGTTCGTCGAAGGGGGTGGTGTCGCCTTCGCCGCTACGGGAGGCTGATGTTTCCCGGAGCATGCGGAAGCCCTCGTCGGTGAAGACACCGTCGATGTCGGCCTCGCCGAAGACCATCTCGGCGCGTTCATCGGGGTCGTCGGCGTCGACGGGTACGTAGGCCGCGCCGGCGGCGAGCGTGGACAGGATGGCCAGGTAGAGCTCGCGCTTGCCGGAGGTCATGCGGATGCCGATGCGGTCCCCGCGCCGCACACCGCTGGCGTGGAGTTCGGTGGCCCAGGCGGAGACGTCGGCAAGCAGCTCGGCGTAGGTCAGGATCTCGCCGTCATCCAGGGCGGCAGCCTCTGGATAGTTTTCTGCTGTGGTGCGCACGACGTCCCACAGAGTGCGCGCGGGGGCGGCCTCGGAGCCTAGGAGGTAGTGCGCGGGAACCTCGGGCGTTGCTGGGGTCTCGGGCTCGTCCGCCTGGAGGGCGTGGCGGCCTCCGGTACTAGGAAGATTATCGGGCTCCGTCATTTAGGCATCACTGCTTTCTGCATCACCGGGCGCGTCGGCCGCGATGATGGCGGTGGCCAGCTTGCGCAGGTGCTTGAGCTGCTTGTTGGTGGACTCGTCGAGGGCCTCGTCCTCCGCTTTCGCCACCAAGACCGCAAGCTCCTTGTGGGCCTTGGTGCCTTTCTTGGTGGAAGCAATGATCTGGCGGCGGCGGTCCTTGGAGTCACGCTCACGCTTGACCCAGTGGCGGGACTCCAGTGAATCGAGGAGGCGCACCATGTCGGAGGCATCAATGGCCAGGGTCTCCGACAGGGCGGACTGGGAGGACGCGGTCTCCGCAACGAGGCAGGTGAGAACCCAGTATTCGCGCAGGGTGGTCCGCTGCGTTTGCAGCGCGGCCTCGACGCCTTCGCGGGTGCGGCGGCGGAGGCGCTCCAGCTGGAAGGAAGGGGACTCCAGGAGCGCGGTAGGGATGGAAACAGAATTCAATGAAGGCATGCCGATGATTCTAACGCGCCTACGGTGGCATTCCTAAATTATGGGTTACGGCCCACTAGTTTTAGGCAGAGGCTAGCTTCTGCACGATGAGTGTGTTGAGGGAAACGCCTTCCCGTTCTGCTTCGATGGTCAGGTCTCGGTGAAGTGACTGAGGTATGCGGAGGTTG
Organism: Corynebacterium sp. HMSC056E09; assembly: GCF_001813425.1. NCBI lineage: Bacteria > Bacillati > Actinomycetota > Actinomycetes > Mycobacteriales > Corynebacteriaceae > Corynebacterium > Corynebacterium sp. HMSC056E09. The sequence goes on along the minus strand of NZ_KV812482.1, from coordinate 50,659 downwards.
AACTTCCCCGAAAAGCTTCGCTGCCCGAATGGTTCCGGGATGCGTTCATTGTTGCGTTGCATATCTTCTAGAGTTTCTTCGACGACGCTGCGCAATTCGGCTTCTGCGGTGGCCGCGGTTGTGGCCAGCCATGACAGGGAAGGGAACTCTAGGACTGTGGCAACGAACTCGCCATCTTCTTCTGACCAAGCGGTTTGGTAGGTGTATTTGTCTGCGAGATTCATGATCTGCTCCTAGGGGAGGCGGTCGATGGCGGTTAAAACTTGGCGAATCTGAAAGGGCTTCGCTTTCCCGTTGTGGCCCTCTTGGATATTGACTCGGGGGTCTCCCTGCCATGGGGTTTTATAAACGATGTGCGAAGTTCCACGCCGTTTCTTTCCGGCGCTTTCTTGGCGTTCGAAATAGAAGTCACATACAAGTTGCAGCTCTGAGAAGCGGACGTTTGTCCGTGAGGTCCGCATCTTTGTGAGGATCTTTTCTATCTTGGAAACCACACCTGTATGGTACCGCAAATGGTACCACTAGTGGTTTGGGTAAACCATAGGGCAGCCTTGGGCCTTCCAACCATCCGTTCCACCCTCGACGTTGATGACGTCCCAGCCCTTGGTGTGCTCCAAGTACTGGCAGACCTGCATGCTGCGCCCGCCTAGGTGGCAGATGACGTAGATGTCTTGGTCCGGGTCAATCTCGTCGATGCGATCAACTAGTTCGCCCATCGGGATGTGCGTGGCGCCCTGGGCGTGCTCGGTGTTCCACTCGTGGTCCTCGCGGACGTCGATAAGCTGGGCGTTCTCAGGTACTTCCTGTGGCGTTACGTTTCTCATGCCCCATACCCTAGTCACGCATAGGGCCTAGTGCTGTTACTCCACTCGCCGCGTCCAGGGAAGGGCTTCAAACTCTGCGCGGTCCCCGTTCACAAACCGTTCAAGGAGGGACAAGGCTTCGTCGATGTCCTCTAGGAGCATCTGGAAGTTTTCTTCCTCACCGTTGTTGTGGCCCCATTCGACGAGGTAGCGTGCCGCTCCTGTTTCTGAGGGTTGCACGCGGTCGACCTGGCAGTAGTCGCCCGGGACTATTCGGTCAAAGGCTGCTACCCACGCTCCCACTTCGGGGAAGCCGTCCTGGCGAACTGCCTCGAGAAGGTCATCGTTGAAAAGATACGCAGCTGAGCCGAAGACCGTGGCGTTGACCATGAAGCGCTCATCCTCAGGGATATCTGAGGACGACTTCTGATCTTGCCAATTCACTTTGTCCACCAACTGCGCCGGGGAGTAGGTGAATTCAACCATCAAATCTAGAGCAAGGGGCAGTGGGATGGATGGGATTTCGTGTAGGTTCCCGTCGGGGGTGACAAGGTCAAGCGAAACGTTGTCGCCCGTATAGGTTGTTTCCAAGGTATAACGCTCCTGGAAGTCCACCTGACTCCCGGATCGAACCTCAAGCCTCCATCCTGTGAAGAGGCGAAGCCCTGCTTCGAGTACGGAGGAGGATGTGGCCACCTCCCAGGTGTTCACATACAACTTATCCGCGAGTAGCTTCAACTGGCAGCTCTCAGCCCCTGGAAGCGGCTTGCCCGACGGGTTGTACAGTGCCAGGGAATCATCGACAACAAGCGAAATGCCATGATCCTGCGCCAGATGAGTAAGCCTCTCTATCGTGACCGACCTGACATCAGCAGGGATGAGCAGCCGAGTGAGTGCTTGTGCTTCCACGTGCTCCTCGGCGAGGAGGATTTCGCTTCCGAGCTTTGCGTTAATCCTCTCAGTATATTTCTGCATCCGAGGGCTGGGCTCGCCATTATGGTCAGCACGGATGCGGTGCATCATGCATACTGATGCTTCTGTCCACTGCTCCTCGCGCTCTGGAAGCTCCATTGCGGTGACCGTGGTGTACGGCGCCGGGTCCGACAAGGAAGAGTCCGGGAAGACTGTGGAAATCATCTCGCCGTTGCCGTCCAAATAGTGCTCCGCCACTGCGATGACTTCGTCTGCGATGTCGAAGGTCTGCACATTGTCGGTGCCGAGGTTATCGTAAACCTTCGCGGTCCACTGTCCTTGAGCATTGCGGCCGTAGGCCAGGGAAAACGTTGGCCATTTGTGTAGGTGGACCATCACGCCTGCGGGGAGCTCCTTCACTGCGTCCAGCCGGCGCCAGGGTGTTTCGTGGCGGACTGAAGCATCCAGGATTGGCTTAGATTCACGTTGAGGCAACGGTTCCCACGCAAGTTCTTCGATCAACGGGTTGTGGTCGCTGAAAGAAAGCAGAATCTCTCGTGCTTCTTCATAAGTATCGACAGTGAGCGTGCGGAATACTGGTTCAGTGGCCTCTGGAGGGAGGCTGGACCATATCAGTTCGAACTGCCCGCTTGCGCGCACGTGCATGGACATATCGAGGCCGTAGCTGCGTTCTTCCGAGCCATAGTTGACTACCTGAAGCCACGTTTGCTCGGACACCGGCAGGCGCAGGGCGTCCTCAAAGGCGCGATCAAGCATCGGTCTGCTGACCTGTCGCCACATAGTTCCCATGCAGTTCCTGATGGAGGAAAGGCCATTGCTGCTCGTGGGGATTCCAGTCGCATTAAAGAGGATGTCCGTGGTTCCAATGAAGACCACCAAGCCGTGGTAATACGCCAGCAAAGCTAGCTTTTCTTGGAGTTCTAAATTGCTCGAATCCATCGTGACCGTGACGGCCGAATGCGCGGGCACGTCCTGTCCGAAGAGTTTGGAGAGTGCGGCCGATGCTTCTTCCATTTCTGGATCCGGCTTCCGGAAGGAGTCCAGCCCTTCCGTCTGAATTAACTCCAGAAAATAGTCATGGTCAGCAATCTTTTCTCGGTTAAAGCGCACGATGTTGAGCTGCACGTCCATTAAGCGGGGTCCTTCCAGAGTGGGTTGGGTAAGGGCACGGACAAGCTTATGCGTCTTGCGTCACAGTTTCCTTGGGATCCTGTGGACGGTCTCTGTCAGGGCGCTCGTGTGGGACGGTGGGCGGGCGCGGGCTTTAGCGGTGTGCTGAGAGGTATTCCAGAATGGCTTTCACGCGGCGGTTGTCCTCGCTGGGGTCCAGCCGCAGCTTGGTGAAGATATTGGAAACGTGCTTGGCCACCGCGGCGGAAGACAGGACGAGCTCGGCGGCGATGTCCTTGTTGGACTTGCCGCGGGACATTAATTCGAGAACCTCGCGCTCGCGTGGAGTGAGCTCGCCCAGACCGCTGCGCCCGGAGCTCATTAACGCCTGCGCCACGGTGGGATCGATGACGGTGCCGCCCTGAGCCACCACGTCCAGGCTGGAGAGGAAGTCCCGCACTTCAGATACGCGGTCCTTCAAAAGGTAGCCGGTGCCGGCATCGGGGGAATCGAAGAGCTCCACCGCGTATGCGGGGGCCACATACTGAGAGAGCACCATAACGGGCAGACCCGGGTATGCGTTTCTTAAGTTCACGGCGGCCTTCAAACCGTCGTCGCCCATGCCTGGCGGCATGCGCACATCTGTGATGACGATGTCCGGAAGCTCGTCGCGGAGTGTATCCACCACCGCTTCGAGCGAAGGGGCAGAGTCCGCCTGGCCCACAATTGAATGCCCGCGGCGCTCCAGAAGGCCGGCGAGGCCCTCGCGCAGAATGGCGGAATCATCCGCCACCACAATTCTCAAACTCATTTCTTTAAACTCCTGACTGTCCGCGATCGAGTAGAAGAGGAATCGAGCACGCCACCCTGGTGGGCCCGCCCGGGGGAGAAGATAAAGTCATCTCCCCGCCAAAAGCGGCGAGGCGCTCGGCCATCCCGGCCAGCCCATGGCCTTGCACCACCTGCGCACCGCCGGGGCCCTCATCCACCACCGCAATCTTCAAGGAGGCATCTGCGGTCACCAAAACAGAAACCGGGGCACCCGGTGCGTACTTCGCCGCGTTGGTCAACGCCTCCGTGCCGAAGAAATAGCCACACGCCAGCACGGAGGCGGAGAGCTCCGGCAGCGGATGCGGGGCGAAGACGCTGACGTGGGGGCCATGGGAAGAGGAGACGTCGGCAAGCGCGGCCACCAAACCGTGGTCCTGCAGGACCTGTGGGTGGATGCCGTGCACCGTCGTACGCAGGGAATTCAGGCCGCGGTCCACGTCCTGCTTGGCGGCGGTGAGGAGCTCGGTGAGGTCAGAGGGGGCGTCGAGAAGCGCCTCGCCCAGCTTCATACTCGCGGCCACGAGATACTGCTGCGCGCCGTCGTGCAAGTCGCGCTCGATGCGGGCGCGCTCCACCTCGTAGGCATCCGCGATGGCGCGGCGCGAGGCCGTCAGCTGCGCGATTTTCTCCGCCTGCTGCTGCTCGTGGGTGGTCGGTTGGGCTTTTCTTCGGAACACGCCTCACAGCATATCGGGCGGTGGCCGCGCGAGGGGTAGTGCTGGCACTACCTTAAAAAGCAACGCTAGGACTGTTCTGAACGCGGGCTCGAGACGGTGAAATGAGAGACATGGCACAAACACTTTCCCTGACAGACATCACCAAGGATTTCGGCGGCGGCCCGGTGCTCGCTGGAATCTCCCTCGACATCGCGCCGGGCGAGCTCGTGGCCGTCATGGGGCCGTCCGGCTCCGGCAAGTCCACGCTGCTGCACTGCATGTCCGGCGTGCTCACCCCCACGCACGGCAGCGTGCGCTACGGGGACGAGGAGCTCTCCGCGCTTTCCGACGCCCACCGCTCCCGCCTCCGCCTTCGCAACTTCGGCTTCGTCTTCCAAGATGGCCAGCTCCTGCCGGAGCTGAGCAACGTGGACAACGTGGCGCTGCCCGCAATGCTCAACGGTATGGGGCGGAGTGCCGCCCGCAAGCGAGCACTGGAGCTGCTGGACCAACTGGGCCTGGGCGATTTGGCGGACCGCCGCCCGGCGCAGGTTTCCGGTGGTCAAGCGCAGCGCGTGACCATCGCGCGTGCGCTGGTGGCGAATCCGGGCGTGGTCTTCGCCGATGAGCCCACCGGTGCCCTGGACCAGTCCACCGGTCATGAGGTGATGCAGATGCTGACCACCATCGTGCGCCAGTCGGGTGCCAGCCTGGTCATGGTCACGCACGACCCGAAGGTGGCCGACTGGATGCAGCGCCGCGTGGAGATTCGCGATGGCATCATCCACGACGACCGCCGCCTTGGGGTGATTCGATGAACACCGCAACCTTGGTCTTTGACCTGCAGCGCGAATCGATACGCGCGCGCTCCGGTACTGGAATTGTCTCGGTGCTGGCGATTGTGAGCCTGACCATTGGTTCCGCCATTGCCTTCCTCGTTGCGGGTGGCACCTGGATGTTCTGGGAGCGCGCCCAGCACGTCGAGGACGCCGCCCCGGCTCTCAAGGAGCCCTTCGGCAACGAGATTGAGTTCTTCCTGTATTCGTGGTTTGCTCTGGCCCTGTTGGCCTGCGCCTTCATTCTTCCGGCGCTGTTTAACCTCACAGCCCAAGCCGCTGTCCTCGGCGCCTCAGGCAGGGAGCAGCGCCTGGCCACCCTGCGCCTGTTGGGATTGAGCTCCCGCCAGGTGGAGCGCATGGCCATCGTGGAGACGGGCCTGCAAGCCATCATTGGCATCGTGCTCGGCGGGCTGATCAGCCAGCTCATCGCGCCGGTCTTCACCCAGCTGGACTTCCAGATGCGCTCCATTTCTTTGCCTGAGATTCTGCTGCCCTGGTGGGGTTATCTGGCCGTGGCCGGCGTACTTTTCCTGCTGGCCATCGGCGCAGCACTCGTCGGCATGCGCCGGGTGCGGGTGAGCCCGCTGGGCGTGGCTAAGCGTCAGATGCCCGCGGCTTACCGCTGGTGGCGCGCCATCGTCTTCCTTGTCATCGTGGCGGTCGGCGGGGCTTTCCTCTTCGGCAAGGCGGGCCCGCCCACCGCTATGGTCATCGTGGTTATGTTCGGCATGCTGATGAGCATCAACCTCATCGCTCCCTTCATCCTGCAGCTCGGCGCGCACATCTTGTCCCTCTTCCCGGGTACCGCGCACTTCGTGGCCTGCCAGCGCGTGGCGGGTAATGCGCGCCCCGCGTGGAGGCGGAGTGCTGCCATCGGCTTCTTCGGTTACTTGGCGGGATTCCTCGTTACCGCGCCCTTGGGCTCCGATGCCCTGGCTCTGTCGCTCAAGGAAGACCCCGGAACGAACGTGGTGTTCAAAGACATCTCCACCGGTGTCGTGTTAACCCTCATCTTTGGCTTCACGCTGACCACCATGTCCATCATCCTGGGACAGGTCTCCGGAATCTTTGAAGACAAGGAGCTCATCCGCTCCCTGGATCTCATGGGCGTGCCGCGTGGCTTCCAGTTCCGGTCCGGCGCGCTTGCGGTCATGGGGCCCGTCGTGGGATTGAGTTTCTTCGGCTTCCTCTTTGGCGGCGGGATTGCCTCGCTGATGTTCTTCTCCAGCGTCGAGTCAAGCGACGTCAATGTACTCGCCCGCCTGCTCATGGCCTTCGGCTTCTTGGCAGTGGGCTGGCTGGTTACGCTCCTTGCCATCGTGATTGTGGAGCCTCTCCGCGGTTACGTGTTGCGCACGGGACGGCGAAAAGAATGAAAACGGTACTGAAAATCTTCGGTGGCCTGTTCGTCGTTGCTCTCATCGCCGTGGTCGCGGCCGTGTACTTCTTCGGCCCCTCCTATGGCGGGGCGCTGCTGGGCAAGCCCTACTTCCTCTTTAACGCCAGCGAGAAGCGCATCAATACCGCGATGGTGGATACCGCAGCGATCTCCGGAATCTATGGCGAGAGCGAAGAATTCCAGCGCGCCCGTGAGGCCTTTAAGGAGGACCCCACGAACGCCGAGCTCCTCGATGCCGCTATTGATGCCGCCGGCGGCAAGCACTCCAAAGTCTTTAGCACCGAGAAGGAAAAGGCCATCGAAAGCACTGAGCCCTTGGTCGATTTTGAGGATGGCGTCCTGCGCGCGACCGTCCCGTCCATCGGCCGCCACGATGATGGCCAGGCCTACGCCGACACGCTCGCTCAAGGTCTGACCGCCCACCCGGAGGCCTGTGCTGCCGTGGTGGACCTGCGCGGCAATGGCGGCGGTGACATGGGCCCGATGTACGCGGGCTTAAGCCCCCTGCTACCGGATGGCACCGCGCTCTCCTTCGTTAGCCGCATGGGCACATCTGATGTGGTCATCGATGGCAATTCCGTCACCGGTGGCGGCACACCCACCACCACGTCGGGCGGCAAGCTTGAGGTCCCCGTCGCCGTGCTCACCGACGACGAAACCGCGTCCTCCGGCGAGGCCACCCTCCTGGCCTTCCGCGGCCTGGATAACGCGCGCACCTTCGGCGAGCCGACCGCCGGCTACGCCTCTGCGAACGTGGTTCTGGATTACCCGGACGGCCGCTCGCTCATGCTCACCACGGCCAAGGACAAGGCCCGCACGGGCGAGGAATTCGCCGAGGACCCCATCGCCCCCGATGCCCCGGAATCGGAGCTCGACGGCTGGCTCGCCTCCCACTGTGGCTCCTAGGCACGTTGCGGCTCCTAAGTAAGCTGCGGCGACCTAGCCGCAACGTTCGCCTTCCCACCGCCAATAGTGATGCCACTTCCACGGCGGAGGAACGAGCTCGCCCCGCCCTTTTATGACCGCGAGGACCTGGTGAACCGCGACGTCGAGGTGGTGCTCAATTGTGGCGGCGGTGAAGTGGAGGGGCCGGTAGCCGCGCTGGATGGCGTCGTTAAGCTTCTGGCGGTCGATCTCGAAACGCTGCCGGTTCTCGCCTTTGTGATAGGCATAGCCGTCCACCTCGATGGCCACCTTGTGTTCCTCTAGGAGCAAGTCCCAGCGGTAGGGGCCAATCCGCACGTTGTTGCGGACTTTGACGTGGGGATCGAGACCCCGGGTGAGGTCGCGCTCCGGCTTGCTATCCGCCCCGACGATGGCCTTTTCCAACACCTCACGCGTGTGCTTGGGCAGGCGGCGAAAGTCCAGCTGTTCCGTCTCGATGCGAGAGCGCCCATGCGGCCCAGCGAAGAAGGCCTCGATGAAGGCCACGGCATCCTCGTGCTCCATCGCCTCAACGAATTGCAGCGGGCTACACACGTTTACCCCATTCATGCTGCCCAGCGCTTTGGGCCGCGCCCGTCGGCTCCGGAAGTACGTGCTCGGTGCCATCGTTCCTGCGCGCAGGAAGTGAAGCGGAAAAGTCAGTTCTTGGCCAAGATACTGCTGGGCGGCGGTGTAGCCATCCAGAGCTGAATCCGGCCAGCGTCGTGAGACGATTTCAGCGAGCTCGCGCGGCGTTGGCACCGCAGATAAATACAGACCGCGACAAATCTTGATTGCCTGGCCATTAGCCGCACGGCGAGTGCCCGCGCGTCCCTCGAAAATTTTCATGTGCCCCCGATGAGTACGTTTCTAGCAAATAAGCCCCCAGAAACCGCTGTTTTCGGCCCCCTATTTGATCGAATCGTACGTCACGAATGCGGAGTTGTCGCGGTGACAAAGAAAAAGGACGTTTCGATCAACTAAGGCCTCTCAAACCCTCGGATTTTGGGTCTTATTTGATCGAAACGTCCCTAGAAACGCGAATTACTTGAAGCGAGCCTTAGCCTCTTCGAGGATCTTCTCTGCCTCAGCCTTGTCGCCCCAGCCGGAGCCGGTAACTTCCTTGTTCGGCTCCAGGTCCTTGTAGTGGACGAAGAAGTGCTCGATCTCATCCTTGATGTGCTGCTCCACATCGTTGATGTCCTGGTAGCGCTCCCAGCGCGGGTCATCGATGACGGCGAGCAGCTTGTCGTCGCCGCCGGCCTCGTCGGTCATCTTGAATACGCCGAGGATGCGAGCTTCCACGACAACGCCCGGGAAGACCGGCTCCGGGAGGATGACGAGTGCGTCGAGCGGGTCGCCGTCCTCGCCGAGGGTGTGGTCGATGAAGCCGTAGTCAGCCGGGTAAGCCATCGGGGTGAACAGGTAGCGGTCCAGGTAAACCTTGCCGGACTCGTGGTCCACCTCGTACTTGTTGCGGGAGCCCTTCGGGATCTCGATGGTTACTTCAACGCTCACGGCTGAATCCTCCATAACTAATAGGTTGGCATGTGCTCCGCATAGTCTACCGCGCTAGTCTAAAGGGCGATGAAAGCTAAGCATGTCTGGTGGAGTACTGCGGCCCTCGTCACGGCCGGCGTCGTGGCGGCGACGGCCGCAGTGGGCGTAGAAGTCCAGCGCACCTACGATCAACTGGACCACGGCCAGCCCTATAAGCAGGCAGAACCCGAAACGCTGCTCCAACCCGTCGAGCCTGGTGAGATAGACACCGCCGCGCTTAAAGCGAAGTTGGATGAGCTGGGCAAAGACAAGGCTCTCGCCACTTTCGGCGGTCAGGTCATCGACACCACCACCCACGAGGTGCTGTGGGAGCGCGAACCCGCAAAGCCGCTCACGCCCGCCTCCTCAACCAAGGTCCTCACCCTCGCCGCAGCAACGCTCGCGCTCGATGAAGAAGAACGCCTCACCACGGAAGTGGTCAAAGGCGATAACGATGGCGACGTGGTCATCAAAGCCTCCGGCGATGTGTGGCTGACGGACGAGCGCCTCGATGAGCTCGCGGAGCAGATCAAGAAGCACATGAGTACCGTCAACCGAGTATCCATTGATACCTCCGTCTGGGCCGGCCCCGACCAGGCTCCCGGCTGGGACGATGACAATATCGACGGCGGCTATGTCGCCCCCATCCAGCCGGCCATGCTCTACGGCGGGCGCATCGGGGAGAAGACCGGGGACGTCCCGCGCTCCCATGAGCCGGCACTCGACGTCGCCCGCGCGCTCGCCAACCGCCTGGGTACCGATAAAGCCGACATGGCCCCCGCACCCGACAACGCGGAGGCCATCGCCTCCAGCGAGTCCGAGCCGCTGGCCCTGCGCGCGCAGCAAGCGGCGAAGGACTCCGACAACGTCATGGCAGAGGCCATCGTCCGCGAGCTGGCCATCAGCCAAGATGCGGAGGCAAGTTTTGACGGTGCCGCGCAGGCCACCCTCGACACGCTCAGCGGCGCCGGCATCGACGTCAACGGCGTCACCTTAAAGGACGGTTCCGGTCTCTCCCGCGATAATCGCATCCCGGCAGGCCTCCTCGCGCACATCGCGGACCAAGCCGTGGCCACCGAAGAGCTTCGCCCACTGTTGGGCTACCTCCCCCTCGCCGGCGGCGAAGGAACCCTCTATGAGCGCTATTCCGATTCGCCCGCCCGCGGCTTCGTGCGCGCCAAGACCGGCACACTCACCGGAACCTCCGCGCTGACCGGCACCGCCCAAGGCCAGTCGGGCCGGGTTTATGCCTTCGCCTTCCTGGTCAACGACGGCGAAGTCACCTCCGCTCGCCAGGCCCAAGACGCCCTCGCCGCCGCACTCCATGACTTCTAAGAAACCTTTTTGGCCACGTAAAAGCCCCAACTTCTTGGCCTGCCGGGTGGCCGCCCGCGCCGTGGTGGGGCAGCACCCCCGCGCCATCGCGGTGGGTTTGTCCGGCGGGGCCGACTCGCTCGCTTTGACCGCCGCACTCGTTGCGGAGGGGCACGAGGTCACAGCGCTCTGCGTCGACCATGGCCTACAGGAAGGCTCGGCCGCACAGGCGCGCCGGGCTGCCGACCAGGCTCGTGGATTGGGAGCGGGGGCGGAGGTGTTGCCGGTGGACGTCGCCAAGCAAGGCTCCGTTGAAGCCGAAGCCCGCGCCGCCCGGTACCGTGCCTTCGCGCCCTGGGGCGAGGTGGCGGTGGCTCATACCGCTGATGACCAGGCCGAAACCCTGCTGCTGAGCGCCCTGCGGGGGAAGGTGGCGGGCATGTGCGAGCGTTCCGATGTCGAGGGCGTGCGCGTGCTGCGCCCCTTGCTGAACGTGCGCCGCGCCCAGACCGAGGCCGCCTGCGCGGAGCTAGGGCTGGACGTCTGGCACGATCCCCAGAACCAGGACCCGGCCTTTCGCCGCGTGGCGCTGCGCCGCGAGATCCTCCCGCGCCTGCAGGAGATCCTAGGCGGTGACCCCGTGCCGGCTTTGGCCCAGGCCGCCCATGACGCCGCGCTTGACGACGCCCTTCTCACCACCCACCCCACCCCCGACTGCGCCGAGCTAGCCGCCCTTCCCGAGCCGAAGCGCCGCCGGGCGATTGCCGCGTGGCTGCGCGAGGAAGGGGTAGAGGTTACGCGCGAGGCGGTGCGCGGCATCGATGCCCTGTGTACGCGGTGGCACGGGCAGGGGCCAATCGCCGTCCGTGGTGAAAAGAGAGGTACAAGGTTGGAAGTCGCACGCGTTGGTGGCAAACTGTCACTATTGCCTCGGTCAGCAAAGGAGCGCTCACGTGCACGACAACCATGATTCAGCCGTCCCCGCCAATCCTTATGGAGAGGACATTAGAAACGTACTCGTCGCCGAAGACGATCTTCAGGCGCGCGTCCAAGAGATGGCGGACCGCGTTTCCGAGAAATACAGCAACGCCGATGATGACCTCATCCTGGTGTGCGTGCTTAAGGGTGCGGTCTTCTTCTTGACGGACTTTGCCCGCAAGCTCACCATTCCGTCCCAACTGGAGTTCATGGCGGTGTCCTCCTATGGCAACTCGGCCTCCTCTTCGGGCGTGGTGCGTATTTTGAAGGACCTGGACCGCGATATCGAGGGCCGCGATGTGGTCATCGTGGAAGATATCATCGACTCCGGCCTGACCTTGTCCTGGCTCATCCGCAACCTGCAGGGCCGCCAGCCGCGTTCCCTGGAAGTGGTCACGCTGCTGCGCAAGCCCGAGGTGGTCAAGGCGGAGCTGGATCTCTTCGACGTGGGCTTTGATATCCCCAACGAGTTCGTCGTGGGCTATGGTCTGGATTTTGCGGAGCGCTACCGTGACCTGCCCTATGTGGGCACGCTGGAGCCTGCGGTCTACAGCAACGACTAGTCTTTTCTTGCCCTCTTTGGTTTGAGGCCTCGAATTCGCAAGGTAATTAATGAAAAACAAGAACATCATCCGCTATGGCTCGATTGCGGGCCTGGTTCTCATTCTGCTGTACGCCTTTACGTTCTTTAGCAATGATGCCCGCAGCTTCAAGCAGGTCGACACCTCCGTGGCCATGCAGCAGTTGGCGGATAAGAACGTCGAGGAAGCGCAGATCGATGACCGCGAGCAACAGCTGCGCCTCAAGCTCAAGAAGCCGGTAACGGTGGAAGAGCAGGAGGGCATCGAGGAGGTCATTGCCAAGTACCCGGCCCGCGCCTCCGAGCAGGTCTTCAATGCGGTGAAGGGCTCTGGTGCGGAGAAGTACCAGACCAAGGTGACGCAGGATTCCTTCATCGGTTCCATGATCAGCTTCCTGCTGCCAATGCTGATCCTCTTCGCGCTGCTGTTCTGGCTCATGACCCGCATGCAGCAGGGCGCGGGCGGCATGTTCGGCATTGGTGGCTCTAAGGCCAAGGAGCTGACCAAGGACATGCCCACCAACACCTTTGCGGATGTTGCCGGTGCGGATGAAGCGGTGGATGAGCTCCAGGAGATCAAGGACTTCCTGGATGATCCGGAGCGCTACCACGCGCTGGGCGCGAAGATCCCGCGCGGCGTGCTGTTGTACGGCCCTCCCGGCACGGGTAAGACCCTGCTGGCCCGCGCCGTTGCGGGTGAGGCCGGCGTGCCTTTCTATTCCATTTCTGGTTCCGACTTCGTGGAGATGTTCGTCGGCGTCGGTGCCTCCCGCGTGCGCGACCTGTTCAAGCAGGCCAAGCAAAATAGCCCGTGCATCATCTTCGTCGACGAGATTGATGCCGTGGGCCGTCAGCGCGGCTCCGGCACCGGCGGTGGACACGATGAGCGCGAGCAGACCCTGAACCAGCTGCTCGTGGAGATGGATGGCTTCGGTGACCGTGAGGGCGTCATCCTCATCGCCGCCACCAACCGTCCCGACATCTTGGACCCGGCGCTTCTGCGCCCGGGCCGCTTCGACCGCCAGATCCCGGTGACCAATCCGGACCTGGCCGGCCGCGAGCAGATTCTGCGCGTGCACGCTAAGGACAAGCCGCTGGCCAAGGAAGTGGACGTGGCGCAGCTGGCCAAGCGCACCGCCGGCATGTCCGGTGCGGACCTGGCCAACGTTCTCAACGAGGCTGCCCTGCTCACCGCGCGCATTGGCGGCAACGTCATTACCTACGACGCGCTGGAGGAGGCCACCGACCGCGTCGTCGGCGGCCCGCGCCGCCAGAGCAAGATCATCTCTGAGCATGAGAAGAAGGTCACCGCCTACCACGAGGGCGGCCATACCTTGTCGGCGTGGGCGCTCAAGGACATTGAGCGCGTCTACAAGGTGACCATCCTGGCCCGCGGCCGCACCGGCGGCCACGCCATGACCGCGCAGGAAGACGACAAGGGCATGTACACCCGCGACGAGCTTTTCGCTCGCCTCGTCTTCGCCATGGGCGGGCGTGCCGCGGAAGAGCTCGTGTTCGGCGCACCGACCACCGGTGCCTCCTCCGATATCGAGCACGCCACCAAGATCGCGCGTTCCATGCTGACCGAATACGGCTTCAGCCCGGACCTGGGCACCGTCAAGTACGGCCAGGAACAGGGCGATCCCTTCAGCTATGCCGGCGGCGGTGGAACCATTGACTACTCGGATTCCGTGGCCACCAAGATCGATGAGCAGATGGCGTACCTCTTGGACCGCGCGCACCAGCAGGCCTATGACATCCTGTCCGAGCACCGCGACTACCTGGATAAGCTCGCCGAGATGCTGCTGGAGAAGGAAACCCTGCGCCGCCCGGATCTCGAGGGCATCTTCGAGGGCATTGAGCCGCGCGAGGCCTTCGACGTCTTCCCGAACGAGGACGCCCGCTTCCCGCGCCAGGCTGGTCGCGAGCCGGTGAAGACCCCGGTGGAGCTGGCCCAGGAGCGTGGTGAGGAACTGCCGAAACGCATGACGCTTCTCGACGCCTCCCGTGCCGCCCGCGAGCGCCGCCACGCGGAGCTGGAGCGAGCAAAGGAGAACGGCGGCGAGCTCGCTGGCGCTGCATCGGAGGCGCCGGTCGAGGAGATCGGCTTCAGCTTTGGCCAGCACGCCGGCGATTACGTGGATCCGGAGAAGGGCAACACCTTCTTCGGTGAATCCGAGATCACCGAACCTACCGGCCGCGAGCTCAGCGAGGACCGTGCCGAAAGCGATGGAGCACACGATGAGACCGTGGCCCCAGAGCAGGCCCAGCCGGCTGCGGAGCAACCGGCTGAAGAGCAGAAGGGCCCCAGCAACGAGGTCACCCAGGAGATTCCGCGCGTGCCGGAGTCCGCTGCACCGCAGCAACAAGCACAGCCGGAATCGCAACCGCAAGCACAGGCACAGCCTCAAGCACAGCCACGCGAACGCGAGCAAGAGCGCCGCGGCCGCCACGCCAAGCCGGAGGATCACGCCTGGGGCGCGCCCGGCTGGGGAGACAACGAATACCGCAACAACCCGTACAAGGACGGCGAGAATAATGAGCGATAACATCCCGGCGCAGCGCGAGTTCGATCACGAGCGCGCCGAAGCCGCTGTCCGCGAGCTTCTCATCGCCGTGGGCGAGGACCCCGACCGCGAGGGCCTGCGCGAAACCCCGGCCCGCGTGGCCCGCGCCTACGCGGAGGTCTTTGCCGGTCTCCACCAGGACCCGACCGAGGTCCTCCACAAGACCTTCGCGGAGGAGCACCAGGAACTCGTCCTCGTGCGCGATATCCCCATCTACTCCACGTGCGAGCACCACCTTGTGCCCTTCTACGGCAAGGCACACATCGGCTACATCCCGGGCCCCGACGGCCACGTCACCGGACTGTCTAAGCTGGCCCGCCTGGCGGATATGTACGCCAAGCGCCCGCAGGTCCAGGAACGCCTGACCTCTCAGATTGCAGACGCCCTCGTGGACGTCCTCCACGCACAGTCCGTCATCGTGGTCATCGAGTGCGAGCACCTGTGCATGGCCATGCGCGGCATCCGCAAGCCAGGGGCCACGACGACGACGTCCGCAGTCCGCGGCGGTTTCAAGAAGAATGCGGCCTCCCGTGCGGAGGTCATGAGCCTCATTAGGAGCTAGTTTCCATGGCAGTCAGCAACCTTACCGTTCCCGGCCGCACGCTGGTCATGGGCATCGTCAACGTCACGGAAGATTCCTTCTCCGACGGCGGACGCTGGATTAATGTCGACGACGCCATCGCGCACGCCCGGCACTTGGTGGCCTCCGGCGCGGACATGATCGATGTGGGCGGCGAGTCCACCCGCCCAGGTGCGGTGCGTGTCGCGGCCGAAGAGGAAGAGCGCCGCGTCGTGCCCGTCATCAAGGCGCTGCACGAGGAGGGGATCAAGACCTCGGTGGACACGATGCGAGCCTCGGTTGCCACAGCGGCCGCGGAGGCCGGTGTCGACATGATCAACGACGTCTCCGGCGGTGCGGCCGACCCGGACATGTACCGCACCATGGCCGCCACCGGCCTGCCGGTGTGCCTCATGCACTGGCGCACCGTCCAGTTCGGCAGCGCGGCCGGAGTGGCCGACCACGGCGGGGACGTCGTGCGCGATGTCCACGAGTCCCTGGCGAAGCTCGCCGATAACGCCCTGCAGGCAGGTGTCAGCCACGACAATATCGTCGTGGATCCGGGCCTGGGCTTTGCCAAGTCCCCGCAGGATAACTGGGCTTTGCTCAAGGCGCTGCCGGAGTTCCTGCAGGGCGAGTTCCCGCTGCTCGTGGGCGCTTCCCGCAAGCGCTTCCTCGCCGCCATCCGGGAGGATCGCGGTGCCGAGTCCAGCCCGCTGCTCGCGGATCCGGCCACCGCGGCCGTGACCGCCATCTCCGCGCAGATGGGAGCGTGGGGCGTGCGCGTGCACGAGGTCGACGTCTCCCGCGATGCTGTGGATGTGGCCGCCGCCTGGAATGCGGGCGCGGCGTATACCGGCGGCGAGCATGCCTCCGGCAGCTATGCCAACGGCGCCGATGGAGGAACCGTGGTCTCGACTTCGCTGGGGAGGGCTTAAGCCCATGGCGGATCGCATCGAGCTCACCGGTCTGGAATGCTTTGGCTACCACGGAGTCTTCGAGGAAGAGAAGAAGACGGGGCAGCCCTTCATCGTGGACGTCACATGTTGGTTGGACACCGCGGGCATCGAGGATGACCTGTCCCGTACGGTGAATTACGCCGAGCTTGCCGACGTCGCCGCAAACATCGTCGAAGGCCCCTCCCGCGATCTCATCGAAACGGTGGCCGCTGAAGTCGCCGAGACCGCGATGAAGCGCTTCGAGATCCTCCACGCCATCGAGGTGACGATCCACAAGCCGAAGGCACCCATCCCGCGCACCTTTGCAGACGTCGCCGTCGTAGCGCGCCGCTCCCGGAAGCGGATGGCAGGCTAATGCGCGCTGTCTTGTCCATCGGCTCCAACATGGAGGACCGCCGCGCGCTCCTACAGACCGTTTTCGATGAATTCGCCGCCGAGACCGTTGCGGCCTCCCCGGTCTATGCCACCCCGCCGTGGGGTGTGACTGACCAAGATGAATTCCTCAACGCAGTGCTTATCGTGGACGTGGACTGCACTCCGCTGGAGCTGCTGCGCCGTGGCCAGAAGTTGGAAGAAGCCGCCGAGCGCGTACGCGTGCGGCACTGGGGTCCGCGCACCTTAGACGTGGACATCGTGCAGATAGACGGCGTTACCTCCGATGATCCGGAGCTCACCCTCCCGCACCCCTATGCACACGAGCGCGCTTTCGTGCTCGTGCCGTGGTTGGCTGCGGATGAGCACGCGGAGCTCAACGGCACCCCGGTGCGCGAGCTCATCGCGGGCCTCGATGAGGACGAGGTCGCAGCGGTGAAGGAAGTGGGGTAGGCGATGAAGAGGACGTCGATCAGCGCGCTCGTCGGCGTGGCCCTCTTCGTGGCCGCAGCGGCCGCCATCCTCACCACCCGCTTTTATGGCTCAATGCTGGCCATTCCGGCAACGGTGTCGATTTCCCTGTGGGCCATGGCGCTGGTCTGTGTGCTGTTGACCCTCAAGGTGCGCGGCGCCAAGGACGATGAGCATGGCATCGGCCTGGATAACTCGCAGCTGAATCCCATGACTATCGCGCAATTCCTGCTCGTCGGTAAAGCCTCCGCGTGGACCGGCGCCATCGTGGGTGGGGCCTATGCGGGAATGGCGGTCTATGTCGTGCCGCGCGCCGGCGAGCTCGTTGCTGCGTCCGGTGACCTGACCGGGGTGGTGACCTCGGCGCTGGGTGGTGCCGCGATGTGCGTTGCCGGAGTGGTGCTGGAGCGACACTGCGAGGTGCCACCTCCATCTGATGGTGCACAAGCGGTAAGTTAGTGGGCATGACGAGTCCGAACCACGCCCCTGAGCCCCAGCACGAGTCGGCCCCGGATGATCGCCCGACGACCCAGTTTTCTGTACAGCCGGACTCACAGCCGCCAACGTCGGTGGAGTCTTCCCAGTCCGGTTCGAAGACGGACGCCGGTTCCATCGGGCTCATCGTCTTGGTCATTCTCGCTGTCATTGCCAGCCTGGTTATGTTGATTTCGGGCTCAGCGAATGCGCTGAAGATCGCTTTGCTCGCCTCCCTGTGGGCCGCGGTTCTGGGCTTCTTCCTGGTGGTGCGCTACCGCCGTCAGGCCCATGAGGCCAACGAGCTTCTGGCGGTGGAGCGCGCCCATGCCGCTTCCTCACTGACCGCCTCCGGATCTTCCACAGCAGACAATAGCGAGGTTCTGGCGGAGATCCGTTCTGAACTAGAAGCCATCCGCGCCCAGATCGAGGAGATCTCCGGGCGCGAGTGGGTCTACGAACCTGCCGCCCTGTACGCGGAGGCCCGCCGTATCCAGGAGCTGGAGCGCAAGGCCGGCGGCGCGAGCGTGGATGAGCGTGGCGATGCCACCAACGTGAACTTCACTCAGAAGTCCGGTGGCGCGCCTTCTGCCGACGCCGTGGCAGGCCGCCTCGGCTCGCAGCCCACCCACCCAGTGAGCAACCCGCTGGACAACCTGTTGGCGGATAATGCCCGTGCCAACGCCCAGCAGCCGGCTGCGGAGCCAGGCGCGAAGCCTGCTCAGCACCCCACTCAGAAGCCAGCCGAGCAGCCCGCCACGAAACCCGCCGGGAATCCCGCAGATCAGCAGGGCGCCCGCCCAGCCCCATCGCCCTTCGGCGCGCCGCAGCCTTCTCAGAACCGTCCCCCGGCATTTCGCCCAATGACCGAAACGCAGCCTAAGCCGCAGGCGGCGCAGCAGAAGCCGCAACCGAAGCCGAAGGCCGAGAAACCCCAGCCACAGCCGAAGCCGCAGCAGAAGGCGCCGGAGTTTAAGACCGATAGTTTCCAGGCCGTGCAGTGGAACCAGGGTGCTGCGGGCGGGCAGCACATCAAGGAGAACTCTGCCCCGGCCCAGCCGCACCACCGCCACCGCAAGCCGGAGGCAGACACCGCACAGACCAGCACCCGTGGCCGCCGCCGCAGCGATGAGCACCGCGAGGGCGCGGTCTCCGTGGCGGAGCTCATGGCACGCCGCAAGCGTCAGCAGGAACAGCAGAACAAGGGCGACAAGAAGTAGATGAAGGCACCACGCATGCGGGTGGCGGTCTGGGGTAACTCCCGGGCCGGCCTTAACTTCGCACGGCGCCTCGAGTGGGCCGGCCACACCATCGAGAGCCTTGAGGACCCCTCCGAGTTGGACCGCTTCGATGCACTGATTATCGCTGCAACGGCGAGAGAGCTGGAGGCGGCTGTTGGGGATGTGGCCAAGCACGTGCGCCCTAGGCAGATTATTATTCATACCTCGTTGCTGGTTGGGGTAGAAGCACTCGATGAGCTGGAAATACGAGGCTGTGTGACGATTGCCGCAGCACCATTGGCTGACTCCTATGCGGTGAGCACGCCCGATGAGGTAGCGGAAACCGTCATTGGTCTGCTGCTATCGGAGATTTCCCAGTCCGCAGAAACGGTGCCGGAGGAGCAGCGCGCCGAACGTGCCGCACGGTCGTACTACGCGGAGATGCTCGGTGCACTCAGCGTGTGGGCGGCGATAAAGGCGGGGATTATCGAAAACTTTATGGGCGGCGCCTTCGACCTCGACGCCGGGGACATCATCGATGCTTATTCTGCCGCCGTGGAGCTGGGCATGGCGCGCAACTACCGCGACGTCGCCCGCATGGTGGGCGGGCAGGAGAAGATTGAAGAACTGGAACTGTGGGCAGTAAGAAAGGAAGCGCCGTGGCAGAACAACTCCTAGTGGAGGACATTGAGCGCATCCGCATGGTTGGTAGCGCCTACCGCAAGACGGGCAAGCGTGTGGTGCTCGTGCCGCTGGGCCGCGATATCCATGCGGGGCACTTGGCCTTGGTGCAGGCGGCGCAGCGCGTGCGCGGCGGCATCGTCGTCGTGGCTGTGGACCCAGAGACGGACATCTCTGCCCTCGACGGTGTTGATGTGGTGTGGCGCTATAGCGAGCAGAGCCAGCGCACGCGGGTCCTCGCACCCGATCACGGCATGGAGGACGTGAGCGCGGAGCTGACCCGCATTGTGGCGCTGACCTGTGCGCTGGGGCCCAGCGATGTGCTCATGGGGGAGAAGGACTACGAGCTGCTCGTGGCCACCCAGCAGGCCTTTACGGACCTCCACATCACAGCGCGCGTGCAGGGCGTGCCCTCGGTGCGCATGCCGGACGGAGTGGTGATGAGCCTGCGCAACGCTGACGTCGCACCGGAGGCCCGCGAGCAAGCCAGCGCGCTGTCGGCGGCACTCACCGCCGGTGCGTACGCGGCGGAGTCCGGAGCCGAAGAGGTTGTGCGCGTGGCACGTGAAGTGTTGGCCGCAGCAAACGTGGAGTCGGAGTACGTCGAGCTGCGCGGACGCGACCTGGGTGAGGCCCCCGCAGAGGGCGATGCCCGCCTCTTTATCGCCGCTACCGTGGGTGGGGTGCGGCTCATCGATAACGCGGGCGTGCCGTTGGGCATTGGCTTCCGTAACTTAGAACAGCGCGGATAAAAGTCTGTGGCGCAGGTCTCCACCAGTTAGGTTGGAGGCATGAAGATTGGAATTCTGGGAGCCGGCGCCATCGGCGGATACTTTGGCGGAAAACTGAAAGCAGCGGGCCACGACGTCGCCTTCGTCGCTCGCGGTGAGACCTTGCGGGTGTTGGGGGAGACGGGCGTGACGCTGATCGACGCCCACGCGGAACCCACCACCACCGAGGTCATTAAGGTCCCGGCTGCCCAAACTTTTGCTGAGGTCAAAGAACTCTTGGGTGGGCTGGACGTGGCGGTTATTGCGTCGAAGGCGCTGCCGGGCAACGAGACCTTTGGCAGCGCGGAGGACCGAGAGGCCCTGCAGGGGATCCCGGTGGTGACCACGCACAACTCGGTTGAGATTCCCTACCTGGCGGCCGAGGAATTCGGGGAGGAAAACATCCTTGCCGGTGTCGCCCGCGTTTACGCCACCCGCCTGGGACCGGCTCAGATCAAGCGCAACCCAGGGCCCTTGGCTTTGGCTTTTGGTCCGCTGAGTGCTGAGGCGCCGGAGTCGCTGCGCCGTACGGGCGAGGAGCTGGCGGCCGCGTTGAAAAAGTCTGGGGCCTCCAGCAAGTTCCACGACGCCGCGCTTGTCGACGTCTGGTCGAAAGCCATGTTCGTCACCCCGACAGGCACTCTAGGCACCTTGGTGGACAAACCGATTGGGTACCTCTGCCAGGAAATCCCCGGCCAGCTCGAGGCCTTCATGCGGGAAGTTGAGGCCGTCGGGCGCGCACTCGGCGTGGAGCTACCAGAGAACGTGGTGGAACAGACCATGGAGTTTGCCCGCCAGCAGCACCCGGACAGCACGTCCTCAATGCAGCGCGATATCAAGGAAGGATTGCCCAACGAATTAGACGCCCAGGTCGGAGCGATCCGACGCATGGGCGTCAAAGCTGGGGTTGCAACCCCGTTGTGGGACTTCGCACAGGAGGTGCTGGAGGCGCAGCTGCGCACCGCCTAAGAGTGCGCACTGCGCAGCGTCGGTGCCTTATTCGGTACCGATCTTGCCGCCCTTCTTCCACACCACAACCACGGCCGGGCGCGGGGTGGACTTACCGCCATCAGGCCAGTGGGAGGTGGCCTTGTCGAAGGTGGCGTCATCAGACTCGCCCGGGTGCTGAACGTTGACCATGACGCGGTCATCGTCGACGATCGGGCCACAGGTCTCCGCGCCCGCCGGGACGGTGAGGAAGCACTTGAGCTCGCCGCGGGTCTCGCCCTCGGTGGTCACGGCGTAGAGGCCGTCGTTAGAGTCCAGCGCGTTGCCGTCAGTGGAGATCCACAGGTTGCCGTGGTTGTCGAAGGCCAGGTTATCCGGGCAGGAAATCGGGGAGACCTTCTCCTTGTCGAAGCCACCGAAGTAGGTGCTGGCCTCACGCGGGTCACCGCAGACTAGGAAGAGGTTCCAGGTGAACTTCTCACCGGCGTGGTCATCCTCGAGCTCCATGACGAGGCCGTTCTTGTTCTCCTTGACCGGAGCCCATTCCTTGGCGTCTTCCTTGTTCTTCTTAGCGTTCTCGCCGGTGGCGCCGCGGTACTTATTGTTGGTCAGCGCGATGTAGACCTTCTCGGTCTCCGGGTGAACCTGGACGTCTTCCGGGCGGTCCATCTTGGTGGCGCCCACCTTGTCGGCGGCCTCACGGGTAAAGACGGCGACCTCTTCGGCGGACATGCCGTCCACGTGGGACTCGAACTTGTTGTTCTCAGTATCGGAGGTCAGCAGCTTGACCCACTCGCCGCTGCCATCGAAAGCGCCGTCCTCCGGCAGGACACCAGAGCCGTCGATTTCCTTCTCCGGGGAGTTGCCCTCCATCTTGGCCACGTACAAGGTGCCGTGGTCCAGGATGGTCATGTTGTGCTCGAGATCGCCTTCCTTGTACTTCTTGGTGGAGACGAACTTGTAGACGTACTCGAAGCGGGAGTCATCGCCGGAGTAGCACACCACGGTGCCATCCTTGGTGATGTGGATGTTGCCGGCCTCGTGCTTGAAGCGGCCCACTGCGGTGTGCTTGATCGGGGTGGACTTCGGGTCCAGCGGGTTGATCTCCACGAGCCAGCCAAAGCGGTTCGGCTCGTTCGGCTCCTTGGTCACATCAAAGCGGTCATCGTACTTTTCCCACTTACGGTCGGACGGGCCCTCCTCGATGCCGAAGCGCTTCAAGGACTCAGCAGCCTTCTGATCCTTGATGTCGCCGCCGGCGAAGTATTGATCAAAGTTCTCTTCGCCGGAGAGCATGGTGTTCCACGGGGTCACGCCGCCGGAGCAGTTGTTGAGGGTACCCAGGACCTTCTCACCCTTCGGGTCGGCGGAGGTCTTCACCAGGTCAGTGCCCTTAGCTGGGCCCACCAGGGTGAACGGGGTGGTGGCGGTGATGCGGCGGTTGAGCGGGCCGAACTCACGCTTGAGCTCGCCGGAGTCCTTGACCTTGGACACCTCGAGGATGGTGTGGCCGTGACCGGCCCAGCCGATCTTTACCTGCTCCTCGGTGGGGTTCTCCGGGTCGTAGTCCGGGAACATCATCGGCTCGGTGGTGTACTCGTGCGAGCACATGTAGATCATGCGGTTCTTGTCATCCGGGTGCTCGATGAGGCCGGCGAAGTCATTGTTGAAGCCGAACTGCTTCTCCGCCGCTTCGGCGGTCTGGTTGTTGACGTCGAATTCCGGAGCGCCCTCGATGACTGGGTCACCCCAGGCAATCAGAACGGACTGCTCATAGCCCTTTGGGATGACGACCTCATCCTTGGTATTGGCCTCAACGGCTTCAAAGTGCATGCCTTCGGCGGAGGTGAGCTCGATGTCGGAGCCCTTAACTTCGCTGGTCTTGTTGGAGGAGCCGCCCGCCGCAGACCCGTTGTCATCCGGAGCAGCGCATGCAGCCAGCGCAGAGGAACCACCAACGGCGACGACAGCCAAGCCACCGGCGCGCAGGGCGGTACGGCGGGAGAACTGGTCGCCGAAGTAAGGGTTGTCGGAGGTGTTCTCGCATTCGCCGAAACAGGCATTACCGCACTTGTAGGTGCAGGTAAGAGAAGAACGAGACGAGGTGAACATGTTAGCCAAGAGATTACGGCCGTTGAGTGCCATGAAAGTTATGCTCCAAAAATCGAAAATCGTTGGTTGCGCAAGGGGATGTCGCAACGAAGTGTCGCAACGGACGTCATGAGTTAATACGGTTGAGATGACCGCGCGGTTGATCCTGTCTAACCGCTAGATGAACACTCTGTGAACCGGGATCGCGCCAGCGTATAGGGATCGACTACCCTAGACAACCGTGAGCGAGAAGAAGAATACTGAAGTTACTGACGTCCCCGAGCAGCTGCGCATTCGCCGCGAGAAGCGTGCCCGACTGTTGGAGTCCGGCACCGAGCCCTATCCGGTGACCGTAGACCGCACGATCTCCCTGCGGGATCTTCGCCAGCAGTTCCAGGTGGTGGCCGAAGGTGAGGAGCCAGCCGCGGAAGAGGGCGTCACCTACCTCAGCGCTGGTGAGGAGACTGACGTTGAGGTGGCCATCGCCGGCCGCCTCATCTTCATGCGCAATACCGGCAAGCTGTGCTTCGCCACCCTGCAGGATGGCGACGGAACCCAGGTGCAGGCCATGCTGTCCCTTGCAGAGGTAGGGGAGGAGCGCCTCGCCGCGTGGAAGTCCGACGTTGACTTGGGTGATTTCATCTCCGTGCGCGGCCGAGTTATTGCCTCGCGCCGCGGCGAGCTCTCCGTCATGGCTAGCGAATGGACCATGGCGGCGAAGTCCTTGCGCCCGCTTCCGGTGTCCTTCGCTGACATGAATGAGGAAACCCGCGTGCGCCAGCGCTACAACGACCTCATCGTGCGCGAGGAAGCCCGCAAGAATGCCATGACCCGCGTCAAGGTCATGCGTGCACTGCGCAACTACCTGGAGGATGAGGGCTTCGTAGAGATCGAAACCCCGATGCTGCAGACCCTCCACGGCGGTGCAGCAGCCCGCCCGTTCGTAACGCACTCCAATGCTTTGGACATTGACCTGTACCTGCGCATCGCGCCGGAGCTCTTCCTTAAGCGCGCCGTCGTCGGCGGCATCGATCGCGTCTTTGAGATCAACCGCAACTTCCGCAACGAGGGCGTCGACCGCTCCCACTCCCCGGAATTCGCCATGCTGGAGACCTACGCCGCGTGGGGCGACTACAACGATTGCGCCCGTACCACCCGTGAGTCCATCCAGTCGGTGGCACGTGCGGTCTTCGGTTCCACCACCGTCACCTTGGCGGATGGCACTGAGTATGACTTCGGTGGTGAAGAGTGGCCGGAGATTGAAATGTACCCCTCACTCAACGAGGCTCTGCAACGCAAGTTCCCGGGCCAGCCGGAGGTCACCATCGACTCCACCGTCGAGGAGCTGAAGGCGCTTGCCGACGTCATCGGGCTCGACGTCCCGAAGGACGGCGGCTGGGGCCACGGCAAGCTGGTGGAAGAGATCTGGGAGGTGCTCTGCGAGGACCAGCTCGAGGGCCCGATCTTTGTGAAGAACTTCCCGGTCGAGACCTCTCCGCTGACCCGCCAGCACCGCTCCCTGCCGGGTGTGACCGAGAAGTGGGATCTCTACGTGCGCGGCTTCGAGCTGGCTACCGGATACTCGGAGCTGGTGGATCCCGTTATCCAGCGCGAGCGCTTTGAGGATCAGGCGCGCTTGGCCGCCGGCGGTGATGAGGAAGCCATGGTCTTGGATGAGGACTTCCTCGCTGCCATGGAGCAGGGCATGCCGCCGACAGCCGGTGCTGGCATGGGCATCGACCGTCTGCTCATGGCCCTGACCGGCCTGGGTATCCGTGAGACCGTGCTCTTCCCCATTGTGAAGCCGGAGAAGTAGGCCCGAGGCCAACTCACACAGAGCACACCCCGCGGCACATTCCGCGCGCAACGCACAAGCCACCAGCCCCACAGCTGAAGGCTTGTGCGTTGCTGTGTTTTGGTGGTGCTTTCAGTTTGTCGCCGCAGCGCACATCACTCAGCGAGAGGCCTGCCTGCGTGGAACAATACAAAACATGAAAAAGCTACTCTCTCTTCTCACACTGCCGCTTGTAACGGCTGGCTTGGTTGCGTGTTCTTCTGATGAAGGAACCGAGGAAGCTCATCGATTCGAAGTTGTGGAGTCCTCCGGTTCGCAAAGCAATGCGCAAAGCTCTGAAAGCGCCGAAGAAAGCGAATCCACAGATCGCGAGCCGGAGTTTGGCTCTCAACCTTCGGGCCTCAAAGAACGCGATGCTGAGGACTTCCGCGCGACTGGGTTCAGGTATGAGACCACGGTTGCCTGGGGAGTGAGGAGCCCAGACGGCAGGGTGTCGTGTTCTCTGCATGAGGGCTCTCAAGGGCCGTGGTGCACCGTTGGATTTGAAAACCCTCCTATCCTGCCTGACCCAGAGAACCCGCAATGGGAAGCGAACATGGTTTCCTTCAAAGATGGCGCAGGCTTCTTCCCCAACGGCGTGGTAGATCCCGGGGACCAGGTGCCGTCACAGCAGCTGGGGGAAGGCGAGAAAGTCGAAATAGACGGCGTGATTTTTGAAGCCCCCAGCGCAGAAGAATTCACCGTTCGGGTCGAAGACCATCATTTCACGGTGAAGGACGGCGGCCAGTTTTCGGCGGATACCTATCCGCTGAAGCCGGACTCCAACGGTTATGCGCCCGTGGGTACCGTCTGCGGCGAGGTCGACACCAATTTTGGCCGCCAGAAAGTCTTTGTGCAGACAGACGGAACGAATTGCACGACTGCAATGGAGATCGTGGACAAGTACGTCAACTACGAGTGGGACATAAAAGAAATGAACACCCGGGGAATCCTGGAGCTTGACGGCTGGAAGTGTTCCTACCGAGAACCGGAGTACATTGACATGCCGGATCCGGATGCACGCCGTCTGCACTGCGGTGATTTGTCCGGTAATGGTCGGGTCATTCTTCTCGACGCTGTACACCCAGATGTTCCGAAATACACATATAACTACTAGCGCAGCACTAATTCGTGGGACGATGATTGTTATGAAGAAGCTTCTCTCTATCCTTTCTGCCTCCCTCATGGCCTGCGCCGTGGCTTCGTGTTCTTCCACGAGCGAACCGGCGGGCGATGAGCCACAGTTTCAACAGAACTCAGCCAGCTCCACTAGCTCTGAGTCTGCCTCCAGTAGCTCTACTGAGGCCGCGGCGTCGAGCAGCGCCAAGCCCGATAAAGACAAACCCGGCGGATTGAAGGAACGCGATCCGAAGGACTTTATGGCCGGCGGTGATCGGGCGAGTATTCCGAACCCCATCCCGGCCGTCAAGAGCCCTGATGGGCGCGTCCTCTGCCTCATTCACGAAGAGACTGACGGCCCAAACTGCAAGGTGGAGTTTGCTGATCCGCCAATCTATCCGGGGCCAGTCATGCAAAGCTGGAGGTCAAACGCGGTGAGCTACCGCAGTGACCGTGGCTTCTTCCCTGTGTGGGCCATCGAGTTCTATAGGCCCACCGAGGTTGAAACGCTCAACGAGGGCGAGACCGTGAGCTTTGACGGTGGAACCTTTGAGGCGCACAGCGGCAATGAGTTCGTGGTCAAGTCGAACGGGCACCACTTCACCGTCAAGGATGATGGACAGTACTACTCCGATACCTTCCCGGCGAAACCGGACGCGGATGGCATTGCCAACACCGGTGCGGTGTGTGGTGAGAGCGGCACGCGTGGTGAAGACACCGGTTTGGTCTACGTGCAAGAGGACGGCACGAATTGCAATGACGCCATGGAATTGTTGGATGAATACGCCAACCATGATTGGCAGGCTGGCGAGGGCGGAAGCCGTGGCCACCTCGAGACTGACCTAGGACACTGTGCATACGGTGCGCCGAAACTGTGGGAGGATACCCCAGAAAACCGGCTGCTGGGCTGCAGCCTGGATAGCGGTGGCAGCGTCGTGGTCATCACGTCCCGCAACATGGAAACGATTCCTTAAAACCCCACCACCTGCCGGGGAGCGAGGAAACCTCGCTGCCCTGGCTCATGTGGCATCCCCGGCTAGCTTGCGAGTACTCTAAACTCCTTGCGCGCTGACATCGGAAGCGTTGGCGCGAGTATCCCCAGAGCAGAGAAAAGAAAGGTGTGGCTGGCCGCATGTCCGCTGAGATTCCCTCCAAGGTAGTCATCAACCTCAGCATCCTGGTGCTGGGAGCGATGGTCATGATTCTCAACGAGACCTCGCTGTCCGTCGCACTACCAGCCATCATGGCGGACTATGGCATCCCCGCCACGAGCGCACAGTGGTTGTTGACGGGATTCATGCTCACCATGGCCGTCGTCATTCCGACCACCGGTTACCTGCTGGAGAGGCTCACCACGCGCCAGATTTTCTTCGCCTCTGCCGGGTTCTTCCTGGCAGGCACCGTGGTGGC
The DNA here is from genome assembly GCF_001813425.1 of Corynebacterium sp. HMSC056E09. Taxonomy (NCBI): domain Bacteria; kingdom Bacillati; phylum Actinomycetota; class Actinomycetes; order Mycobacteriales; family Corynebacteriaceae; genus Corynebacterium; species Corynebacterium sp. HMSC056E09. Next base: position 23,278 of record NZ_KV812482.1, on the reverse strand, counting down.
GGCCCTTGCGCCGAGCTTCGTCGCTCTGCTCCTCGGGCGCGTCCTGCAAGCAGGCGGGACTGCGTTGATGATCCCCACTCTCATGACCGTGGCCATGACTCTGGTCCCACCGCAGCGCCGCGGCACGGTGATGGGCATTATTTCTGTGGTTATTTCCGTCGCCCCGGCGCTGGGCCCCACGGTCGGCGGGGCAATCCTCAACCGCTTCACCTGGCACGTCATTTTTTGGGCCATGGTGCCGCTCATCGCTCTCATCCTGGTGGCTGGTCTCTGGCGCCTGAGTGATGTGGGTGAGAACCGCGATACCCCACTCGACGGTCCCTCCGTACTCCTTTCTGCTTGTGCATTTGGCGGTCTGGTCTATGGTTTGTCTTCGATTGAAAAGATGCTGCAGGGTGGTGCCTGGGTAGACATCGCCGTCACTGTGGTGGGTGTCATCGCGCTCATTGTCTTCATCCGCCGGCAGCGGCGTCTGGCGCTCGAGGATCGTGCACTAATGGATATGCGCCCCTTCCGCGTTCGCAACTTCACGCTCGCGGTGCTCATCCTGGTATTGTCTTTCGGCCTGATGCTGGGAATGGTTACGGTCTTGCCCATCTACCTGCAGACCACCCTGGGCGTCACCGCCTTTGCCACGGGATTGGCGGTGATGCCGGGTGGTATTCTCCAAGCATTTCTTTCCCCGATTGTGGGCCGACTCTTCGATTCCTATGGCCCGCGCCCGCTCATGATTCCGGGCTCGCTGTTTATGGTGGCCAGCCTGTGGCTCTTGGCCACCTTGGGCGAGAACTCAGCCGTGTGGATGGTTGTGGGCATGCACGTTCTCTTCTCCTTCGGCATGTGCCTGATGATGACGCCGTTGATGACAACAGCGCTGTCCTCGCTTCCGGAGAAGCTGTATTCGCACGGGTCGGCCATCATGAACACCTTCCAGCAACTGGCGGGTGCGATGGGAACGGCCTTCCTCGTTGTCTTCCTCACGCGCGGCACCCAGGCCGGTGTCGCGGCGGGGATGGGACCAGCCGCAGCGACGGCACAGGGAACGCACTGGGCTTTCCTCTTCGCTGGCGTGGCCGGCACCGCCATTGCGGTGATTGCGCCGCTGCTCAAGCGCGTGAATTAGCACAGCGGCATGTTCAGGCGAAGCTCCTCTGCATCCTCGCCCCACACGAGAACGGCGTCGGTCGAGTCCTCGGCGCCCATGTAGAACACCGGCTCGGTGTCGGAAACGTCGTAGCTGCGCACGGTGCACTGTCCGTTGGACAGTTCCTGTGCATCCTGCGTCGGGGCGGCTGCATCGCGCTTGGCGACGTCCCCGTACCGCGCCACGGAGTAGCCCACACCGTCACCAACGCAGGTGATTTTCGCGTCCTGACCATCTTCCGGTTCGCGGGCATCGCAGGTGGCACCGCTGAAGCCTTCCCCGCCGGGACGGGAGCTGATGAGTCCCGGGTGGTCGTCGACAAGCGCCTGCTCCGCCTCGGACCACGTCGGCCGCCCCAAGGAGAACCACAGTAGGCCGCCGATCAGAGCTAAGAGGAGAAGCCCCACGCCGAGCCCGGCGAAGACTTTCTTCTTCGAGGTCGACTTGCGCTTGGTGGAGCCTTTCGCGGGAGCGGGAGCTGCGACCTGCGGTTGGGGCTGCGTTCCCCACCCCTCCTGCGGGGCGGGGGAGTAAGGCTGTTCTGGCTGCCACTGCGGTGTGCCCGTTGCGGCGGTGTTCGTGCCACTGGTATTCGCGCCAGCCGTGTTCGTGCTGGTCGTGCCCGCGCTACGCAGCGAATCAACGACGGCAGCAGCCGAGGGGTAGGCGGCAGCTGCGCGGAAGGAAGGGCAGGCGGCGGCGACGATGCGCGCGAGGCGGTCGATTGCTTCTTTCGCTGTTGCGTTGGGAGCTTCGTTAGTTGAGGCTGGTCCGACCGCAGCGAAGAAGGCATTCGAGCGGTTATCGGTCAGGATGATGCGACGCGGATTGAGCGCGCGGATGGCGTAGTTGGCGCGGCCCTTGTTGAGCAGAAAATCGGTGGCGTCTGCCAATGGAGCAAAGACGGCGAGGGCTTCCTCCCGGGACAGGTGGTGCGCGCCAACGCCGGAGGAGGTGAAGTTAGAAAGCTGCTCGCCCGGCAGACTGCGGCGCACAAAGAATTCCTGACCGCTGTTCATCGTGCCTGTGCCCACGATGGGTGCGATGGCGCTGTGCTGTAGCTGCCCCATAATGCCGGACTGGCGGAGTACGCCGCGGTGCTCCGGGGCGTAGACTTCCACGAGCATCTCATCGTGTGAGGGATCTTCTACGAGGAAGAGCGTGGAGTCGGCTCCTTGGTCCAAGACTGCCTTTTGGCGCAGCTGGTGCTGGGTGGTGAAAAATTCTGGGAGCATAGACACGGTGAGGGGAAATCCTTCGCGGAGAGTCGACGATGAGATTTATAGAATCCTCTTCATTCTAAGGGGATGAAGCCTCCATGGCAGGCTGGTGCGTGATGCGGGCTTTCTACTGCCTGTTCGCTACCGGCGTACAGTGCCGTTGCCTGCGGAAACGGGGATTTAGGGGAAGTGGGGAGAAAAATCGTGAATGGAGTGTCCGCCCCGCGCGTTAGAGTGGATGACACATTTAAAGCGAAAGGTAAGAGGTAATGTTCGAGAGGTTTACTGACCGTGCTCGCCGCGTCATCGTTTTGGCGCAGGAGGAAGCACGCATGCTCAACCACAATTACATCGGCACCGAGCACATCCTCCTGGGGCTTATCCATGAAGGTGAAGGTGTAGCAGCCAAGGCCTTGGAGTCCATGGGCATCTCGCTGGAGGATGTCCGCCGTGAGGTGGAAGAGATCATTGGTCAAGGTTCTCAGCCGCACACAGGCCACATCCCATTTACCCCGCGCGCCAAGAAGGTCCTCGAGCTCTCGCTGCGTGAGGGCCTCCAGATGGGGCACAAATACATTGGCACCGAGTTCCTGCTCCTCGGCCTCATCCGTGAGGGTGATGGTGTGGCTGCGCAGGTGCTGACCAAGTTGGGTGCTGACTTGCCGCGCGTTCGCCAGCAGGTTATCCAGCTGCTCTCCGGATATGAGGGCAACGAGGGCGAAGGCAACCAGTCCCAGGGCGGTGCCGGCCCGGTTGGCGCTGGTGCTGGCGCTGGCCAGGGCGGCCGTGGCGGCTCGGGCGGCTCCGGTGAGCGTTCCAACTCTCTGGTGCTGGACCAGTTCGGCCGCAACCTCACCCAGGCTGCGCGCGATGGCAAGCTGGACCCAGTGGTGGGCCGCGATTCCGAGATCGAGCGCATTATGCAGGTGCTGTCCCGCCGCACGAAGAATAACCCGGTGCTCATCGGTGAGCCCGGCGTGGGTAAAACCGCCGTGGTCGAAGGCTTGGCTCTCGATATCGTCAACGGCAAGGTCCCGGAGACCCTCAAGGATAAGCAGCTCTACTCGCTGGACCTGGGCTCCCTGGTGGCCGGTTCGCGCTACCGCGGTGACTTTGAGGAACGCCTGAAGAAGGTGCTCAAGGAGATTAACCAGCGCGGTGACATCATCCTCTTCATCGATGAGATCCACACCTTGGTCGGCGCCGGTGCCGCCGAGGGCGCTATCGACGCCGCGTCGCTGCTGAAGCCGAAGCTGGCCCGTGGCGAGCTGCAGACCATCGGTGCCACCACGCTGGATGAGTACCGCAAGCACATTGAGAAGGACGCCGCTCTCGAGCGCCGCTTCCAGCCGGTCAAGGTGGAAGAGCCTTCTCTCGATGACACCATCCTCATCCTCAAAGGCCTGCGCGATAAGTACGAGGCACACCACCGTGTCTCCTATACCGACGAGGCACTGAAGGCGGCGGCCTCCCTGTCTGACCGCTACATCAACGACCGCTTCCTGCCGGATAAGGCCGTGGACCTCCTCGATGAGGCCGGTGCCCGCATGCGTATCAAGCGCATGACCGCTCCGGAGGGCCTGCGCGAGGTCGATGACCGCATCGCTGAGGTCCGCAAGGAGAAGGAAGCTGCGATCGACGCCCAGGACTTTGAGAAGGCCGCTGGCTTGCGCGATAAGGAGCGCAAGCTGGGTGAAGAGCGCGCGGAGAAGGAAAAGCAGTGGCGTTCCGGTGACCTAGAGGAGATCGCTGAGGTCGGTGAGGAACAGATCGCAGAGGTCCTGGCTCACTGGACTGGCATTCCGGTTCTCAAGCTCACGGAGAAGGAATCCAACCGCCTCCTCAACATGGAGGAGGAGCTGCACAAGCGCATCATTGGCCAGGACGAAGCCGTCAAGGCTGTGTCCCGCGCCATTCGCCGCACCCGTGCTGGTCTGAAGGATCCGCGCCGTCCTTCCGGTTCCTTCATCTTCGCCGGCCCGTCCGGTGTGGGTAAGACGGAGTTGTCGAAGTCCTTGGCTAACTTCCTCTTCGGTTCGGATGATGACCTTATCCAGATCGATATGGGTGAGTTCCACGACCGCTTCACCGCCTCCCGTCTCTTCGGTGCTCCTCCGGGATACGTCGGCTACGAGGAAGGCGGCCAGCTGACGGAGAAGGTCCGCCGTAAGCCGTTCTCCGTGGTCCTCTTCGACGAGATCGAGAAGGCCCACAAGGAGATCTACAACACCTTGCTGCAGGTGCTGGAGGACGGCCGCCTGACCGATGGCCAGGGCCGCATCGTGGACTTCAAGAATACGGTGCTCATCTTCACCTCCAACCTGGGCACCCAGGACATCTCGAAGGCCGTGGGCTTGGGCTTCACCGGCTCCTCGGAGAATGATTCGGATGCGCAGTATGAGCGCATGAAGAACAAGGTCAACGACGAGCTGAAGAAGCACTTCCGCCCTGAGTTCCTCAACCGTATCGATGAGATTGTGGTCTTCCACCAGCTCACCCAGGAGCAGATCGTCGAGATGGTGGAGCTGCTCATCGGACGCGTCGAGAAGCAGCTTTCCGAGCGTGACATGGGCATCGAGCTCACCCAGAAGGCCAAGGATCTTCTTGCCAAGCGTGGCTTCGATCCGGTCTTGGGCGCTCGCCCGTTGCGCCGCACCATCCAGCGCGAGATTGAGGACCAGCTCTCCGAGAAGATCCTCTTCGGTGAAATTGGCGCCGGTGAGATCATCACCGTGGATGTTGAAGGCTGGGATGGTGAGTCCAAGGACAACTCTTCCGCAACCTTTACCTTCACCCCGCGTCCGCGCCCGCTGCCGGAGGACACCTTCGACAAGGAGCTCGAGGAAACCGCCGTGCGCGAGGCCGATGAGGAACTAGCTACCGAGATCGATGAGGGATCCCACGGTCCGAATTCCGATGGTCCTGACACCGTCACCCCGGATGTCCTCGATGAGTCTGGTAGCGACTCCGCCGAGGAATCCCACAACAACGATGGTGATGACGGCAATCCGCCGCCGGCTGGTGCCGGTGCTGGCCAGCCGCTCTAAGCGCTGACTTGGGCCCCGCGCTGGGCCTATAAGGATTAGCCCCGAACCGCATGCGAGTGACACTCCGTGCGGTTCGGGGCTTTCTTTGCGTGACCGGTGGGCGGGACGGCCCGGTGGGCGGCGTGCCCACAACTAGAACAGAATCAGCACACTGTCTCGTGGGATTCGTGTTCTGGGGGCTCGATTTGGATGGTGGAGTGCTCGATGCCATGTTCGCGCAGAACGTGCTGGGCGGCATCTAACAGCGGACCGGTGTCGACGGTGCCGTCGCGCACGATGTGCACGGTCGTGAGAACGTTGACTCCGTCCAGGCTCCACAGGTGCAGGTCATGGATGTCGGCAACGCCTTCGACCCGACGCAGCACGGGTTCGATCACGCTGGCGTCGAAGCCCGCCGGAACCTGCTCGAGCAGAACGCTTGCCGACAACCGCATGAGCTGCCACGCGCGTGGGAGCACCATCGCCGCGATGACTAAAGAGGCGATCACGTCCGCCGCCACAAATCCCGTGGTCAGCACCACGATGCCCGCTACGATCACCGCGACCGAGCCGAGCAAGTCCACCAGTACGTGTAAGAACGCGCCTTCCACGTTGATCGAGGACTCGCGGTGCCGGTGCAGCACCCACGCCGAGAGCGCATTGGCTACCAGGCCGATCACCGCGATGATCAGCATCGCCTTGCCCTGTACCTCGGCCGGGCTCTGCAGGCGGCGCACCGCCTCGACGACAATCCACACTGAGATTGCCAGCACCATTACTGCGTTGGCTAGCGCCGCAAGTACCTCTACTCGCCGGTAGCCGTAGGTGGCCTGGGCTGATGCTTGGCGCCGCCCAACCAACACTGCGATCACCGCAATGATGAGTCCCGCGGCGTCGGAAAGCATGTGCATCGCATCCGCCATCAGTGCCATCGAGCCCGCCAACCATCCGCCGATTAGCTCCGCGAAGAAGACAATGCCGGTAATACTGAGCGCAATCAGGAGCGCGCGCAGCGGCGTGCTGGAGTGATCATGGTCGTGGTGCTCGTGTGCCATGCACTCAGCCTATCACCACCAACGCTTATTGACAATAAAATGAAAACGTATGGCGGCGGGCAAAAGTGTGCGTTCTAGCTCTACTTGGCCACGCCGAGGTCTACCAGAGCTTTCTTTGCTACTTCAGGGTCATCACTCTTGATCATGTACTCAACGATTCCCTTATCATCCGCGAGGATCTCCTGAACAGTGAAGATGGCCTCCAATCGCTGTGCCTTGAATGTGGAACCGCGCGTTGATTCTGCCGGAATCTCAGCGGCGTCCAAGACGGGCTTGCCGTCACGAACGGCGGCGGTGGCAGCAGGATCATCGGTGAAGACTACATAACCAACCTCAGGCGCCTTCGTAGTATCCACGGAACAGTTGGTGCCCTTCGCTTCTGGGGCAGGGGAGTTATCCGCGCCGTAGTAGCTGAACATCACTTCATAATCTGTGCACACTTCCACGAAGTCAGCAATCGGCTCGGGCGCATGGTCGGTAGGAGTGAGGCCGCTTTGAGCGTCGCCAGCAGTATCGCCACCGGTCTCGCCGGCGGTGTCACCGTTGGAAGCCCCGGAATCGGCAGGTGCTTCAGCGGCGGGCTGCGCAGGCGCGGCGGAATCCTCAGACTTGTCACCAAAGAGGGCGTCTTTAGCTGCGACGTAACCAATCGCTACCACCACGATGACCGCGATTACCAGCGGAAGGAGCAACAGCTGCTTCTTTACACTGAGGCCTTGCTTCGAGCCATCGGCGTGGGTGCCTGTCGTGCCCGCGGTGGGGTTTGACGTGGAGGCGGTGCCTGATGCATTCTTCGAAGCCGCGCCTGGGTCTAGTAGTTCGCCATGCTTGATGAAATGGCGGTAGCCATTATCCGCAACTGTCTGGCCTTCTTTGATGTGTGATGTGTCTTCCGCCCCGTTAAGGTGATCGGGCGAACCCGGGTATGCAAGTCGGCTCATTATTCAGGCCACCACCGTGAATCAATGTCGGAATACAGGGAACGCATCGACTCAACGCGCGCTTCCACGCTGTCGCGATTGAGACGGTGCTTGTTTTCTTTCCACCGCTTAAAAAGCTCCTCCGAAGACACCGCGCGCGAGGCCTCCGTTCGTGCCTCCCGGCCTGCGGTCAGGGCCCACTGGGCGGCAAACTGCACGCGACGCGCGGCCTTTTCCGTGAACCCGCTCCACACTTTGTATGTGTTGTAGAGTTGAGCCACGACGGCCCAGCCATCCTGGTAGGGCAGAACTGTGACGTTGCCCAGGTTGTCAAGTTCAAGGAACTCAAAATGAGATGGATCCTTCTTATCGGCGGTCACGAGGATCCTTCGGTTGGTGACAAACGCGGCACCATCCACCCCGCTAGCTTTCGTAGCGGCGGCTTCCAGCACAATCTCGTCGACACCAAGGCCTTCTACAACGGCTGCGGCGGCAGCGTGCACAATCTCGGAATCACCAGCACGTTTAAGCGCAGCACCGAGATCTGGCCGGTCTGTCAATGCAATTTGGGGTCCTGTCATGCACACGAGACTAACAACACATCAAAAACTGTGACTGGGTGCGCTGAATTATGGTGTAGATCACCCCCAGCATAGGGGTGATGGATGGGGCACCACGGAACCGTGCCAGAAACCTCGGTACGTTGTGTGGGTATGAGCTCAACGTTCACGCCAGCAAAGTTTGATGATACTTGGATCTACCGCCTTACAAAGTTCCCGTGGCCGGAACCGGCGCCGAGCAAAGATGAGGTGCGCCGACACTCTTGGGGAATGACGTACAAGAGCAATAAGGCGTTTGCGACCCCGCTAGGGGTTGAGGCCATCAACGCAAGGGCGGCCAAGTACTACAAAACATCTCTCGAGCAAAACTGGGGGGTCACTGGTGCACAGGAAGCGTATCAGGTTATTGATGCTCTGCTCGAAGGTGGCCAGCACGTGGAAAATGACCTGGTTTTACCCCTCGCATACGCCGTGAAGAACGTCCCCGAGCGCGAGCTAGATGCGGAAGTGGAGGAAAAGGTCGAGTTCCTCAAAGACTTCTTTATTGCCCAAGGCGCGGATCCGCGCCTTGGAGAACATAAGTTCCGCTACCTCGTGAGGATGTTGCGCTCGGAGGGCTTTGCCAAAGCAGCGGCCCCGGCACTGCCCACCACTACGCGCGCATGGGACATAATCCGTGTTCACGCCGTTGGTGGCCCGGCAACGGAGCTGGGGTGGATCTCTCCAGAAGAGTTCCTTCAGATTTCAGACAAGGCCGTGGCGGCGTTGCAGCGCTACTTCGTGTCGTGGGCTGACGTAGCCGCAAGTTTCTGGTGGGGTCGAATGATCTGGGCGAGTGATGGTGAGCCCGACGTCACCGCTGCGATGAAGGATCAATCGCAACGGATCACCGAGCTGCTCGCACACAATGATTCGCCTTGGGTGCGCGTGCCCTTGCACGACATCCAGGCCGAGGAGCCATTCTCGTCCTTGGGTGGTTTGCACTAGAGCCCCTGCACTAAGCCCTTAGGAAGCTTGGCAGTTAGAGGGTGCGGGGACATCCTTGAAGCGATCGATCAGATAGTCCACGCCGCGCGGAACCGAGTTGATGATGCCAACGGCGTGGTTGGCCCCGGAGTGGGGAAGAACGTCGACGGGGTCGGCGGCGTCAAACTGGACGGTGCCGCCGAGTGAGCAGTAGCTACCGGCCATCGCGCGAGCTTGCTCGTAGGGGATGAGGTCATCGGTGGGGGAGTTCATGACCAGCATCGGGGCGTTGAGGGCACGCTGGCCCAGTCGTTGCTCCGCAAGCATCTGGGCGGCAGCCGGTTTGCGGCGCACAAGTTCGCCGAAGGACTCGCCCGTCTTGGTCAGCTGGCTGGTGCGGGTAAAGCCCCACGTCGCAATCGAATCACCAATGCAGGCGTGGGCGGCGCTGGCAAGGAAGTGCATGCCGCGCGGGTTCATCTCGGTGACGACCTCGTTATAAAACTCAGGGCTGCGCTCCGCATAGCCGTTGATGGCATAGCCCAACACGTGAACGATGGAGGAGCCATCGACCGCGTTCATGACCTCGAAAAGATCGGCCGGCGGGGCACCGGCGTAGGTGCCCTTGACGTTGAGCTCCGGTGCATAGGTTTCCGCGTACTCGGCTGCGGCCGCGGCCGCACCGCCTCCTTGGGAATAGCCAGCAAAACCCACGGGGGCATCGGCCGGCGCGTTCGCGTGGCGGAGGGCGGCGCGGGCGGCGTCGAGAACCGCGTGTGCTTCCTCGATGTGGTTGACATAGGTGTGGTGACCTGGTGTGCCGAGTCCAACCAGGTCGGTCGTGACCACGCGCACGCCCTGTTGCGCGGCGTATTGGTACAGCGCGTACTCGTAGTTCATATTGAGCGTGACCTGATTGGCCGGACCCAGCGCGACGTTGCCCACCGACTGCGTGGCATTGGACGGAGCGCACTGGTCGCCCGCGCCGCGGGTGCCGGGTGCGAAGATGATGGTGGGGCGCTCACCCGGGCCGCTCCAGGCAGCGGAAGGCTCGTAGATGACGCCGGTGACGGTGGTGGGGGAGCCGTCCATGAGCGTGGACTCATAGGAGATCTTCTCCGCAGTGACGCCGGAGACGCCTGCGAGGTGGTCAATCGGATGGGCGGAGGTCGGCGTGCCGGGTGTAGCCGATGCTGTGACGGGCAGCAGCGCAGAAGCCGCCAGCGTAAGGGCCGCCACGAGTGCGCGAGGAGAGATTAGATTCATGCCGTAAGGGTAATCGCTCTGTCGCCGGTGCGCAGCGACTTCGCTGCGCTGAGACGTCGCTGCGCTAAGCTAGCGCGCATGGGCATTTATTTTCGCAAGCGCAAGAAGACCGGAAAAAATAGCTGGATCAATCTCTCCGGCTCCGGTGCCTCGATGTCAACAAAGGTCGGTCCCGTGACCTTTAACTCCCGCGGCGGCATGTGGGTCAATCTTCCAGGTGGACTGAACTTCCGGGGGCGCTGGCGCTAATGACTTCTCACCCCAGCAGCGACTATGTCCGTATGGGGTACGAGGCCGACGTCGTCCTGCGCCTAGGCATGATGCTCATGGGTGCGGGAACGTCCGGCTACCGCGTGCTGCGCGGCATGAAACGTGCCGCTCGCGCGCTCGGCTTTGATCGGCTCGACGCCAACGTTGGCGTCACACAGATCACCTGTACGTTCCACCGTGGCCGCGACTTCCGCACGGTGGTGGCGCAGCAGCATTCACCGGCTGTCGATGCTTCCCGGATCGAAGCCCTAGAGGACCTGACCCACCACCGGCTGTACGCGGGCATCACGGCGGAAGAACTCACAAAGATGCTCGACGTCATCGAGGCCAACGTGGTCAAGCGGTGGAACCGCTGGCTCCTAGCTGCGGCGGCGTCCATTGCGTGCGCCTCTTTCGCGGTCCTGAACTTCTTTACGCCGCTGGCGATTCTGCTGGTGGCCCTCGCTGCCTTTTGTGGTCAGCTCACCCGCGCGGTTCTGCACAGCAAGCACGTCCACCAACTGGGGTGCATCGTGGCAGCCGGAACGGTGGCCAGTCTCGTGTACTTCTTCACCACCGAGGCCGTGGCCGCCGCCGGGGTGGCGGACCCGTCAGAGTTTTCCTCGGGCTACGTGGCCGCGGTGCTCTTCCTCATTCCCGGCTTCCCGCTGTTCTCCGCGCTCATTGACCTCGCGCGCTTCGACTTCGAGGCCGGGCTATCCCGCCTGACCTATGCGCTGACGGTGATCACCGCCGCCACCTTTACCGTGGCCCTAGTCAGCTGGACCACGGAGCTCACTCCGGAACCGGGCATCCCCGACTATGCGCCGGTGTGGTACCTCGCCGCCGCGGCGGCCAGCTTCTTGGGCATTTCCGGATTCGCGTTCCTCTTTAATTCCTCGCGCCGCATGGTGCTCGTGGCGGCCGCGGTGGGCACGGTGGCCAACCTCGTTCGCCTTATCCTTATCGGGGTCGGGGCCACAAGCTACGTCGGCGCGTTCGCCGGCGGTCTCATCGTGGGGCTTTTGGGCGCGGTGGCCTCCAAGCGCGCGCATCTACCGCGCATCACCACGACGGTGCCGGCGTCCGTCATCATGATCCCGGGAACCTCCATGTTCCGCACGGTTTATCACCTTAATGTTGGCAACATGGACCAGGCGTTGAACAACTTCGCCACTGCCTCGATGGCCGTGGCGGCCATTGGTTGCGGGCTCATCCTCGCCCGCCTGCTGACTGACCGCGATTGGACCTTCGGTCACCTCATCGATTTCTCGCACGTGCCTAGTGCGGCAGGTGAAACAGGCCCTGCTCGTTGATGTCCATTAGGCCATCCTCGATAAGCGAGGCCTGCGCCCGCGAGCGCTGCGCCGCGTCCGGCCACACCGCATCCAGGTCGGCTTGGCTCACTGGGTGGGGTGAGCCGCGGAGGACGTCGAGAAGCAGCCCGCGCACCTGCCGGTCCGTGCCGGTGAACTTCTGCACGCGCTTCTTTGCCCGCGCCGCTTCCTCCTCGCTGGGTTCCGGACAGCCCGCGAGCTGCCACGCGCACGAGGCCTTGATGGGGCAGGCGGCGCAGTCGGGGTTCTTGGCTGTGCACACCAGTGCACCGAGCTCCATGAGCGCGGCGGAAAAACGTGGCCCATTTTCTTCCGGAAGCAATGCTTCCACCTGTGCCAGCTCGCGTTTTGTGGGAGGCGGCGCGAGGAAGCGGCCCTCCTCGGCACGGGCATAGACGCGGCGCACGTTGGTATCCACCACCGGGACGTTGTAGCCAAAATGGAAGCACGCCACGGCGCGCGCGGTGTACTCACCGATCCCGGGCAACGCCAAGAGCTTGTCGACGTCTCCCGGAACCGCCCCCTCACCAATCTCCTTCGCGCACTCCCACAAGCGCAGCGCGCGGCGCGGGTAGCCCAGCTTTCCCCAAGCGCGCAGTACGTCCGCTTTGGACGCCGCCGCGAGGTCGTGTGGGGTGGGCCAGCGGCGCATCCACTCCTCCCACTGTGGGGCCACGCGTGCGACGGGGGTCTGTTGGCTCATGACCTCGCTTAAGAGCACACCCCACGCTGAGGTACCCGGTCGGCGCCACGGCAGGGGGCGCTCATGGGCATCGAACCATTCCACGACAGCTTGGGTATCCATAGGCACCTCAGTGTAGGGCGCTGAGGTCTAAGCTAAGAAACATGCCTTTAGCAAAAGTTCCTCAAAATCCACAGAAAGTGTGGGAAGCCCTCCAGCAAGGTAATCAACGCCTCGTTACGGGCAACCTCATCGCCGTTAACCAGGACGCGAAGCTGCGCGCTGGCCTGACCCAGGGCCAGGATCCGCGCGTCATCGTATTGGCCTGCTCGGACTCCCGCGCGCCGATCGAGCACGTGTTCAACATTGGTTTCGGCGATGCCTTCGTCATCCGTACCGCGGGCCACATTTTGGACAGCGCGGTGATGGCCTCGCTGGATTATGCCTTAGAAAACCTCCACGCCAACCTGCTCGTTGTCATGGGACATCAGTCCTGCGGCGCAGTGGGCGCGGCCAAGGACTTCCTGGATGGTGGCGAATTGCCCACGGGCCTGCAGCGCCCGATCATCGAGCAAGTTGCCGCGGCCTCGATGGTGGCCAAGCGTGATGGCTGCGAAGAGCGCGCTGACTTCGAGCGCGAAAACACCGCGCAGGTGGTTTCCCAGATCATCTCCGATATTCCGGCTGCACGCCGGCTTCTCGACGCCGGAACGCTCGGCATCGTCGGCCTGCGCTACCTCCTTGAGGATTCCAGCGTGGAAACCGTCGTCCTGCACGGAGTTCATTAGCCCTGGGCGCTGGGCGGGCCCCAAGCGCGTAGAAGCCGCTGCTCAAGACACGCGGCTTGGGGCTGGCCCGGGTTGGGCTCGAGTCCCCTTAAACTAAGACCTGTGACTGAGCCATCCCGTACCCCGAAGCAGCTGCCGCGAGAGATCTACGTGCGTCGTCGCGTCGCCGCACTCGTGGCGATCTTGGTACTCGTGGTTGTTCTTATCTTCGCTGCTACCGCGCTCTTTGGCGGTTCGAAGGAGGACTCGGCGGCCGAGTCGCAGCAGGCAGCGGTTTCGGATACCTTGGCACCTTCGGAAAAAACAACCTCCGCAGCGGAAACGACGGAGCCCACCTCAGCCAAGGAATCCGCCGAAGCGACGGGTTCGACGGAACCGGCGAAATCCGAGGCGGGCGAGTCCGGCAAGGAAGAACCAACGTCAGAGGCGAAGCCGGATGAGCTGACCGTGGACCCGTCCAAGACGACGTGCTCCCTCCAGGACCTCAAGGTGCTGGCTAAGACCAATGAGGACAGCGTCCCGGCCGGTAAGATGCCGACCTTCTACCTGGAGGTTTTTAACCCGACGACAAAGGATTGCTCCATCGACCTCGATGAAGAGCAGCTGCGCTTTGAGGTTTACAAGATGGGCTCTAACGAGCGCGTGTGGGCCGATACTGACTGCTATGCCTCTGTAGAAACCGGCAAGCAGACCTTCAAGTCCGGTGAGACCCGCTACTTCCAGGCGGATTGGTCCCGCAAGCGCTCCGAACCGGGCAAGTGTACCGAGCGTGAGGAAGCCGAGCCGGGTGCTTACTTCCTGCATACCGTCATCGGGGAAAACTACTCCCCAGCGTTGCCGTTTAACTTGCTTTAAGCGCTGCAATCGCCTCGCTCAGCGTTGCGGCTTGGCGCACCTGCATGCCGCCGCCGATCTCTACCTTTCCGGGCGGGACGATGGCGTAGCGGTAACCCAAACGGGACGCTTCTGCCAAGCGGCGGTCTAGGTTCGGCACACGGCGCACCTCGCCGGCGAGGCCGACTTCCCCGATGACAACGGTCTTCGGCGGAAGTGGTTGCTCATGCAAGGAGGACCACGTGGCGAGTGCTACGGCAAGATCCGTGGCTGGTTCCTGAATCTTCATTCCTCCCACCGTGGCCACGTAGGCGTCCTTATCGTTGGTGCGCTCGCCCGCGCGGGCCTGCAGCACCGCGAGCACCATGGGGACGCGGTTGGCGTCGAGCCCCGTCACCACGCGCCGCGGGTTCTTGGCCACGGGATCGACAGTCAACGCTTGTACCTCGGCCAAGATGGGACGCACACCATCCATGGCGACGGTCACCGCGGAGCCATCCGGGGTGCTGCCGCGGTGGGAAAGAAAGAGCCCGGAAGGATCCGCGACCTCCCTGATTCCGGCCGCTGTCTGTTCGAAGCAACCCATCTCATCGGTAGCGCCAAAGCGGTTCTTCAGGCCGCGAAGCAGCCGCAGTGAGGATTGGCGGTCACCTTCAAAGTTCAAGACAACGTCCACGAGGTGCTCGAGCACGCGTGGTCCGGCGACGTTGCCGTCCTTGGTCACGTGCCCGACGAGGAGGATAGGGATGCCGGTGGTTTTAGCTAGCGTGGTCAGCGCTGCGGTCACAGCGCGTGACTGCGCTACACCACCGGCTACTCCTTCGACCCCGGCGGCGTGCATGGTTTGGACGGAGTCCACGATGAGCAGGCTGGGCTTAAGCTGCTCTACATGGCCAAAGACGACGTCCAGGTTTGACTCGGCCGCAAGGTAGAGCGTCTCATGCAGTGCGCCGGTGCGCTCCGCGCGGGCGCGGACCTGCCCGGCGGATTCCTCCGCGGTGGCGTACAGGGCGGTGCGGCCCAACTGTGCCCAGCGGGAGGCTACCTCCAGCAGCAGGGTGGATTTGCCGACTCCCGGCTCTCCCGCCATGAGCACGACCGAACCAGGGACGATGCCGCGGCCGAGAACGCGGTCGAGCTCCCCGATGCCGGTATTGATGGCCTTCGTCGCTGATGCGCCGACCTTCGTTATCGGCACCGCCGGGCTCGTCGGAGTCAAGCCTGTGGGGCGCCGCCCAGACACGGCGGCTTGGGCGGCGGTACTGCTTTGAGCCGCCGCGGTTTCCTGCAGCGTCCCCCATGAGCCACACTCAGGGCAGCGGCCGAGCCACTTGGGGGAGACGAAGCCACACTCAGAACACGTGTGGACGGGACGAACCTTTTTTGCCATGTCTCACACTCTAGTAATCGCACCGGACAGTCAGGCTTAAATTGCTCACCGCAAGGCTTTGTATTAGCAACGATGTGGCTTACCCCCGCATGAATGGAATGCTTCGAGTTGCCCAGCGCTGATGCCTCGAAGAGGTTAAGCTATTTGGCAGGTAACATACTTAGCTTTTTGATGAAGTGTGTTCCGGTTTCTATCGTCTCCCTACCCAAAGGTGATTTCATGAAGATCCGTCGTTCTCTCGTTGCTGTCGGTGCTGCTATTGCTATCGCTACGGCTGGTACCCCTGCTGCTTCCGCTGCGGAGGCTCCGGAGCCGCTCGCAACTGTCCTTACCCAGATTGCTAACACTGCTGGATACCACGCTCAGAACATCATTCTCGTTCCAGCTCTCACCTCTTCCCTGGGCTTCCTGGGAAACCTGCTGTTCCGCTAAATCAACTCGCACGTCAACACTTTCTCAAGGAGTCACTATGAAGAAGATTCGTCGTTCCCTCGTTGCTCTTGCCGCGGCAACTGCTGTTACCGTTGCTGGCGCTCCGGCTGCTTCAGCAGCTACCTACCCGGAGCCGCTCAACCAAGTCATCGACAAGATGGTTGAGGTCGGTGGCCCGCAGGCGCCGAACGCTCTGCTGGTACCGTTTGGCATTTCCTCTTTGAGCTACGGCTTCCTTGCCTTCGCTCTGATTGCTAGTGGTTCCTCTAAGTAAAAGGATCCGCTTCTAGGAAGTTTGCTAAGACTTTAAGCCACCGCGTGTATCTCATGCGGTGGCCTTTGCGCATCTACGGAAGCACTAATACGAAACGCAACCGCCCCAACTGACGAAGTTGAATCCCCCGATTCGAAGATCCGGGAAAACTTTGGCAGCTGGGGCGGTTGCGCTTTGAAGAAAAGGCTTACTTGTTCTCAGCGTAGCCTTCGGTGGACTGCGGGTCGCGGTCGAAGTCACCGGACTGCAGCGGGGAGGCGGACACTGTGGCGTCAACCTCAATGGTGCCGGTGTTGAAGGTGAAGGTCACCGGGCGGGAGCCGCCGAAGGCGTAGTCCTCGTTCTCCAGGGAGGTGGTCACATAAGTGATGTTCTTATCCTTGCCGTCCTTGGGGAGGCGGTCCAGGTTCGTCTGGGAATCAGCAAAGAGGGAATGATCGCGGGGGAGCGGCTCGACGCCCTCCAGAGGAACATCCTGGCCGTCGACGCTGACGGACTCGAGGACGACGTCGTTGACCTTGTAGCCCTGGTTGACGGCGACGAACTTGAGGGAGGTCTCACCGGTGTCCGGCTCAACCTGAATGGTGACGTCACGTACGGCCACCTTTCCATCTTCGGAGCTTGCGGATGCGCCGTCGACAGCAATCACCTTTTCCGCGGTCTGAGCAACATGACCGGCCGAGCAGGACGCCAAGGCCAGCGCGGAGAGGGCGGTAACTGACATGATGGCACCGCAGCGAGCGGCGGACTTCAGGGACTGCACTGTGAGTGTCCTCCATTGAATTGCGATCACAAAGCTTATCAACGCTTTAGCCTAGTACCTCTGGGGAGAAAGCACACAGTTTCCAGCAAACCCCTTGGGTAGACCGGGGGTAGCCGAGCTTTCTATAGGGCGTCACCGTGGTGTAAAGCGGCGGGCAGGCGGTACCCGGGCGGGGGAGCGGGGCACGATGGCTGCGTGCTAGGATAGATTCCCTGTATATGCGGCCCACCGAGAGTACGCCGAGAGCACACGATGGGCACCGTCTCAAAGGCTTCACAAGGAGTGGCAATGGAATTTAAGGTCGGAGAGGTCGTCGTCTACCCCCACCACGGCGCCGCCAAGATTACGGCGATTGAAACCCGGGAGATGGGCGGCGAGGAGCTCGAATACCTCGTTCTCCAAATCAACCAGTCCGACCTCGTGGTCCGTGTGCCTTCCAAGAACGTTGAGATGGTCGGCGTGCGTGATGTCGTGGGCAAGGAAGGCCTCGAGAAGGTCTTTTCCGTTCTGCGCGAAGTAGACGTTGAGGAAGCCGGCAACTGGTCCCGCCGCTACAAGGCCAACCAGGAGCGCCTCGCCTCCGGCGACATCAACAAGGTGGCCGAGGTTGTGCGTGACCTGTGGCGCCGCGACCAGGACCGCGGCCTGTCCGCTGGTGAGAAGCGCATGCTGGCCAAGGCCCGCCAGATTCTGGTCGGTGAGCTCTCCCTGGCCAAGCCGGTTGATGAGAAGAAGGCTGACACCATGATGGAGGAAATCAACGCCACCATCGAGCGTCACCGCGCCGCTGGCCTGGTGGATGACAAGTCCATTACCACCGACATTGACAATGACGTCGATCTCGATGACCTCTCCTTCGACGACGAAGACTAAGGACCAGCCCACCCCCCGCGTCATTGCTCTCGTCGCGGCTGCCGGGCAGGGCACACGCCTCGGCGCAGATGTTCCCAAGGCCTACGTGGAGCTACGCGGGCGCACCCTCTTGGAGCGCTCCGTCCGGGCGATGATCACCTCCGAATTCGTTGATGAGATCATCGTGCTGGTCAGCCCGGCCATGGAAGATTATGCCTCCAGCATTCTCGGCCGCATCGGCTCTGACGTACCCATTCGCATCGTCCACGGCGGGGGCGAGCGCGCCGATTCCGTCTGGGCGGGATTGCAAGCAATCCCGGAAGAGGACGCCGTGGTGCTCATCCACGACGCCGCCCGGGCATTGACGCCGCCGGGGATGATCGCGCGCGTCGCCAAGCGCGTGCTCGACGGCGCCACCGCAGTCATCCCGGTCCTTCCCGTGGCAGACACCATCAAAGAGGTGGAGGGCCAGACGGTCCTGTCCACCCCAGACCGTTTCCGTCTGCGCGCTGTGCAAACGCCGCAGGGTTTTAACCTGGCCGCGCTGCGCCGCGCCAACCTAGACTATTGGGCGCAGGACCCTGACTTCGTCGCCACGGATGACGCCAGCCTCATGGAATGGCACGGCGAGCGCGTGGAGACCGTGCAGGGAGATACCTTCGCGTTCAAGATCACCACCCCCATTGACCTCGTCCTGGCCAAGGCCGTGACGGATGAGGCCGAACCGACCATCTTCGAGGTGCCTAGTGACTAACCCGATTATCCCGCGCGTGGGAATCGCCACCGACGCCCACCAGATCGAGCCTGGAAAACCCTGTTGGATCGCAGGTCTCCTCTTCGAGGACGTGGATGGCTGCGAGGGCCATTCCGATGGTGATGTGGTGAGCCACGCGCTTGTCGACGCCTTGCTCTCCGCCTCCAACCTCGGCGACCTCGGCTCCTTCGTCGGCGTGGGCCGGCCAGAGTACGACGGGGTCTCCGGTGCCCAGCTGCTGCGCGAGTGCCGCGAGCTGCTGGAGAAGGAAGGCTTCATTATCGGCAACGCCGCCGCACAGTTGGTTGGGCAGAGCCCCAAGATGGGACCGCGGCGGAAGGAAGCCGAGTCCGTGCTGAGTGACATCCTCGGCGCCCCTGTGTCTGTTTCGGCCACGACGACGGATCACCTCGGCTTCACCGGCCGTAAGGAGGGCCGCGCAGCCGTGGCCACCGCCGTGGTCTGGCGCGCTCCCAATTCCTAACGTAAAGTCATCAGAAAAGGAGGACGCTGTGGCTTTGACAATGCGAATTACCAATACCGAGGCACTTCGTGCTCGGCACGACGAACTCCTGCACGCCTTGGAAGCTGCGGTTGGTGAAAACCTTAGCTCTGAAGATTTGCGGATGCTTGCAGAGTCCGGTCGCTTTTCGAAAGCGGAGCGCGCTTTATATGACGAGCTCCGACGCGTCGAGCTTATGCTTGAACGTTAAGCGGTGGTCTGCTTGGGGGGGGAATCGGGCAACAGCTGACAGCGGAATTCTTTAATTGGGTGCATGCCTTGCACCTGAAAGTGTTGCCCCTCAATAAAGACTCCGATATTCAGGTATGGACGGATCTCAACCCAGACGATGGATCTGCACTATTGGAATTGCACGCACCGCTGGTTTACGGCGTAGGAAGCGATAGTAGCCATAGTGTTTCCTACAGTGACCTTTTCGAATCTGTGGTTCGCTTTCACACGGTCCTTTCACCTGATGAATTGTCCCTCAGCGTAAAATCGAGCAAGTTTGAGCTACGGGTGGGGACTGCTCCGGGCGTGCGTTTCGAGTACGAGCGAGACAATCGTGTCGCTCCGACTGCCCATATTCATCATTCAGGAGTGGCTGGCTTGTTGAGTCCTGCGTTAATGAAAAATTTTTCCGGAGTGAAGAATCGGCGGAAGAAGGGAAAGATTGAGGACATACATTTTCCTGTAGGCGGCAGACGGTTTCGGGTGTCTTTGGAGGATTACTTTTTCTTCCTTTTCGCGGAATGCGGTTTCCGATCGCGGCCCGGCTGGAAAAGCGTTCTCACAGATAGTCGGGAAAAGTGGCTCGATGAACAGTTGCGCGGAGCAGTAGCTGATAATCCTGAGCGAGCTGCGCAAGTCTTGCGGCAGATGGGATACTCCGTTGAGTGGACAGGCACTGCGTCCGTTTCTCATACGCGTGACCATCGGCCGTGGTGAATTCCTACTTGCGGGTCAATTAGACTAGGCCGGGTGAGTACTTTGCGCATTTTTGATACCGCCACCCGCAGCCAACGTGAGTTCGAGCCGGTTCGTCCCGGCCATGCGTCGATCTACCTGTGTGGTGCCACCCCGCAGTCCCAGCCGCACATTGGGCACCTGCGCTCCGGCGTTGCCTTCGATATCCTGCGCCGCTGGCTGCTTGCGCAGGGCTATGACGTGGCCTTGGTGCGCAACGTCACCGATATCGATGACAAGATCCTCACCAAGGCAGCCGAGAATAACCGCCCTTGGTGGGAGTGGGTATCCACCTATGAGCGCGAGTTCACCAAGGCTTATAACACCCTGGGCGTTTTGCCGCCCTCCGTGGAGCCGCGAGCGACGGGCTTTGTGACGCAGATGGTGGAGTACATGCAACGGCTTATCGACGCCGGCTTCGCATATGCCGTGCCTGGCGAGGACGGTGCTGGTTCCGTCTACTTTGATGTCGCCGCGTGGAATGCCACGGAAGGCTCGGACTATGGCGCGTTGTCTGGCAACCGCGTCGAGGATATGGAGCAGGGTGAGTCCGATGCCGTGGGCAAGCGCAGCCCGCAGGACTTCGCGCTGTGGAAGGCGGCTAAGCCGGGCGAACCGTCCTGGCCCACACCGTGGGGCAAGGGCCGCCCGGGCTGGCACCTTGAGTGCTCGGCCATGTCGACTTACTACCTAGGCGGCGAGTTCGATATCCACTGCGGTGGCTTGGACCTGCAGTTCCCGCACCACGAAAATGAGATCGCACAGTCCCATGCGGCGGGGGATAAGTTCGCCAACTACTGGATGCACAACCACTGGGTCACCATGGCCGGTGAGAAGATGTCGAAGTCCTTGGGCAACGTACTCTCCATTGCCAACATGCTGGAGATCGTCCGCCCGGTGGAGCTGCGCTACTACCTGGGTTCCGCGCACTACCGTTCGGTCCTCGAATACTCTGAGGCAGCGCTGACCGAGGCCGCGGCGGGCTACCGTCGTATTGAGGACTTTGTGGGCAAGTTCGAGGGCGTCGAGAAGGGCCAGTGGACCGCGGCCTTCGAGGACGCAATGAACGATGACATTGCTGTCCCGAAGGCGCTGGCGGAAATCCACACCACGGTGCGCGCGGGCAATAAGGCGCTGGGAGAAGGCAACCGTGAGGAAGCCGAGCGCCTTGCCGGGGCGGTGCGCGTCATGGCTGCGGTTCTTGGCTTTGATCCACTCGATGAACAGTGGAAAGATAGTGGCGAAGAAAGCGGCGCTGATGCGGCATTGGACGTCCTCGTCCGAGCCGAGTTGGAGCGTCGCACTACCGCCCGCGCAGAAAAGGATTGGGCTACTGCGGACGCTGTGCGCGACCGCCTTGCAGCCGCGGGTATTACCATCACCGACACCGCCGACGGCCCCACCTGGTCCTTGGCGGATTAACGTCCTTGGCAAAGGCCTAGGACAGCACAGAAGCCGAGGACAACATAAGGAGAAGAATTATGGCACGTACCCATGGCCGCGGCGGCGCAGGTATCCGCAAGACGAATAAGAAGGGCGCTACGAAGGGCTCTGGCGGTCAGCGCCGCAAGGGCCTAGCCGGCAAGGGGCCCACGCCGAAGGCGGAGGACCGCGTCTACCACGCCAAGCACAAGGCGAAGCTGGAGCGCGAACGCCGCAACTCGGGCCGCCACCACAAGGAGACCGCGGAGATGGTCGTCGGCCGCAACCCGGTCATCGAGTGCCTCCACGCTAAGGTTCCGGCAACGTCGCTCTACATTGTGCAGGGAACGCGCAACGACGCCCGCCTGTCTGAGGCCGTAGCCATGTGCAATACCCGCAACATCCCGATTCTTGAGGTCCAGCGCCACGAGATGGACCGCATGACCGGCAACGGCATGCATCAGGGCATTGGTCTGCAGATCCCGCCATATAAGTATGCCGACGTCCATGACCTGATGGATCGCGCACGCGATGCCCAGGAACCGGGCATGTTCGTCATCCTCGATAACATCACCGACCCCCGCAACCTCGGCGCGGTCATCCGCTCCGTTGCCGCTTTTGGCGGCCATGGCGTCATCATTCCGGAGCGTCGCTCGGCCTCCGTTACCGCGGTGACCTGGCGTACCTCGGCAGGCACTGCCGCGCGCCTGCCAGTAGCTCGCGTGACCAACGTGACCCGCACGGTTCAGGAGTTCCAGAAGGCTGGCTACCAGGTCGTCGGCCTCGATGCGGGAGGCGAGCACACGCTCGACACCTACAACGGCGGCACTGACCCCGTCGTCATCGTCATCGGCTCTGAGGGCAAGGGCATCTCGCGCCTCGTCCGCGAGAACTGCGATGCCATCATGTCCATCCCCATGACCGACTGGGTTGAATCCCTCAACGCCTCCGTGGCGGCAGGTGCGGTCCTTTCGGAGTTCGCCCGCCAGCGCCGCGCGGCCCAGAAGTAGGCTCACGCTTTCGCCGCCATGTTCCTCACGAGTGTGCGTCCCGCCCCGGAGCTTATTGGGGAGGGACTGCCCGGCGTGCCGGAACACATGCGCCGCCTGGGCGTGCTCATCGCAGCGCTGCCCGGCGGCGCCTTGCGTTTGCCTACGCCCGTGACCGTCGTCGTGGGGGATAACGGCGCCGGAAAATCCACGCTGCTCGAGGCCATCGCCGTGGGGCTTGGCGTCAATCCCGAGGGCGGCTCGCGCCACGCCCGGTTTGCCACCGGCGACGAGGACTATCCCGAGTGGCTCATCTGCTCGCGGGCGCACAACCCGCGCGACGTGTACTTCTTGCGCGGCGAGACCTTCCTCAACTTGAGCGAGTATCACCACCAGATCCACAGCCCGGAGAATCCCGATCCGCTCAGTGACCTGCCGTTTCTCAGCCACGGCCAGGGTCTGCTCGCCCTCGTCGAGAGACGCTTCCATTCTGACGGAATGATCATTCTCGACGAGCCGGAAGACGGCTTGTCCTATCCCCGGCAGGTCGAGGTTGTCACGCAGCTCGAGCGCCTCGCCGCCCAGGGCGCGCAGGTCATCCTCGCGACGCACTCGCCAGTCTTCCTCAGCATGCAAGGCGCGACCGTCTACGCGTTCGGCGACAAGGGGATTGCGCCCGTCGCTCCCGAAGCGACGGAAGCTGTCCACGCCGCGCGCGAGTTCCTTGCCGATCCATTGGGAACCGCCGCGTTTCTTATTGGGGAGGGCGAATGAGAGACTTCTATGTCGACGCCTATGCCGCGCTGGACGGCGGCCACGGACCTGAGTGGGTGTCCTCCGTTCCTGGTTTCGTGGCCCTTCCGGTTTTAGAGTGCGTTGATTTTGTC
>NZ_KV812481.1:0-336 GCF_001813425.1 Corynebacterium sp. HMSC056E09 | reverse complement strand
TTGTTGATGTCGTGGGGCCTGATGTGTGGTTCAAGTGATGGGGTGACACAGTGTAGTAGCCATGCCGCTTAGTGGATTGTTGGTGTAAGCGTGTGAGGTGGTGTGTAGGCAAATCCGCACACCGTTTAACCTGAGGCGTGATGCGTAGCCCAAATGTGGGTGAAGTTGGTGATCTAGTACTGTCGAGAAAAGCCTCTAGCGATGTGGATGTATGGCCCGTACCCTAAACCGACACAGGTGGTCAGGTTGAAAATACTAAGGCGTTCGGGTGAACTGTGGTTAAGGAACTCGGCAAAATGCCCCCGTAACTTCGGGAGAAGGGGGACCACACGACTT
>NZ_KV812480.1:0-1267 GCF_001813425.1 Corynebacterium sp. HMSC056E09 | reverse complement strand
ACCCGCGGGGCCGGGTGGCGTGTTCTTTGCGTATGGCGGCCATCATGTTTTTGACCGCGGTATATGACACAGCCCGTCGGCTGCCGTCGTTGGCCATCAGGCGCTGGCATGCTTCTTCCAGGATTGGTTTGTTGCCGTGTTTGCCCATCGACAGCACGTTTCTACAGGACTGGTACGCCTGGGCCGGGATGGCTTTCGCCGCGATGAGTTCTTCGATGACCTTGCGTGTTGCCGGGCCGGTTTTGCTGGCTTCGCGATAAAAGTAGTCGCTTGTCCACAGTCCACGGGTGGAGTCCATTCCAGATGGAATGTGCTCGTAGTCAGTGACATAGGCCCCACGCTTATGCGAAACCTGGTGGGTTGCCACGGTTGTCCCCTGGTCAAAGACGGTCAAGACCTGGCCGGTGATGCGCACATCGACAGTGCGGCCAACAAGCTGGTGCGGAACGGAGTAGCGCACCGTTGCAACCGTGATATGGAAATCCGGGGCTACTTTCGCACGCTTCCACTCGGTATGTTGCCACGGGGTTGCCGGCAGGTCAGCAAGGAGATGCTGCTCGTGTGCTTCGAAGAGATCCCTGCGGCTTGACTGCTGACTGCGAAACGGCACGGAGGTGTTGATCGCATCGACTAAGCCCACAATCTTTCCGTTGAGCTCATCTAAGTCAACACACTGGTGGTCTTCAAGGGCGTGGATGATCTTGTGCGTGACGATCTTTACCGCAGCTTCCACATTTGCTTTATCCTTCGGCCGACGCGCGCGTGTGGGAAGTGCTGCTGTGTTGTAGTGCTCCAAGAACTGCTGGTAGGTGTCGTTGACCTTCCGATTCCTATCGGCAGTGCTGATTGCGTTTGATGCCGTCGACGCGTTATCGGGGACAACAACCTGGCAGACCCCACCGAAGTAGTCAAACGCTTGGCGGTGTGCATCAAGCCAGGACTGTTGCCGCTGGTCAACACACGCACAAGCAAACAGCATTCCTGAATACGGCAGCGAAGCGACGAAAATGCTGACTTTCGCACCCGGTGTGCCCGCAGGGTCGTACAGGCGCATCTTGTTCCCTGCCCAGTCCACCTGCATCGTATGCCCTGGTGCATGGGTGATCCGGGCGGTAAGCCCGGCCGCATCGACATGGGAGGCAACCAGCTGGCGGAACCGGTCGTAGCTGTAATGACGCTGGCCCGGCTGGGTGGGGGTGGTGGTGTAGCGAGCCCACAATACTTGCAGTGTCTGCTTCACACGCCCTGTGCGTGCTTTGACGACCGC
>NZ_KV812479.1:0-46182 GCF_001813425.1 Corynebacterium sp. HMSC056E09 | reverse complement strand
CCCCCGACGTGTCTACTTTCCGGGGGGCAGGCCCACGTGAGGTTGTGAGACAGGCACAGACGAAGCCGCGCTCTTCCCTCGCCTCTTCACGAACAGAGCTTCAGTCCCATCGTGAACACGCTCACCGCGTTTTGTTGCAACCGCTTTCCATGCTGCACCACGACCCGAAATCTTGACCAGACCGTGCCCCTCCAACATGCGTGCTGTGGTCTTGAATGTCTCGTAAGGCGGGTTGCCGACACACCCGTGCAAGATCCATTCAAGAACTTTCTTTTGCCGTTCGGTGAGTTCTTTCGCAGCCATGCACCTATTATCACGCAAATGAAACGGGGCGAAACGGGATTTTGACTGTCCCCTTTTCGCCGCCGCTGATCTGATAAGAACTACATCAGTTTCATTCACTCATCAACAAGTGCAAGCCATTCAGATTCAAGACCGCGATCTGGTTGAGATAGTCTCGCTTGTTCGCCACAGCGTGATTGCACATGTTGGTAATGTACTTGCGTACAGCGTCAAGATCACCCCCCATCAACGACAACAACGGCTTCGTCAATAGCTCTTGTGTGAACCCAGCCACCGACATTTCGGGGAATGTGTTCTCTAGCGAATAGGTATCGTGCAGCCACTGATCAACCTGTCGATACATGCCGTCTCGACCTACGCCGGGGTCAAGAATCTCATCATCCATGCCTGCTAGTTACGGCCAGGAGACACAACCGAACGGCACAGCATAGTGGCCCACATGGCTTGTGTGAAGCTCTGAAATAGGAATACGTGTAGGTGACTGAGAGCCGACGAGCCAACAATCTTCATTGACTACTCCGCCGAGTCTTCCAAAGTGATGATGGGTCACGGGAACGACCTTTCTTCGGTTGTATAGGTCGGCACACTATCCTCGTTCTCCCCTAGTTTTCGCATAGTTTCAACCAAACACATCAGATCTCACAAACCGGGTACCCGGTCGAAAATGAAGAATTTTTTAACTAATCCCCAGGTGTTTTCCCGTTCGAACAAAAAGTCGTAGATCCCTTTCAATGCCCTCGCGAAAACCGGGAACGATCCTTCTTATGACCAAACTTCGCGATTTCGGTGGGCCTTATGCGACGACCCTCACCCAAACCTCTGGGCCAGATTTCGCGATCGATCCCAACTTCAATCTGGGCAATAGTCAAGACACTTGGCCAAGCGCGGCCAGCAACAAAGTCACTGATCGTGGAGTGTCCAACGCCGGTAACCTCCGCCAAATCCTTAAGCGATTTCAGCTCAATGTTGTCGTGAACGTGGCGGCGAATGTTGCGAGCGGCGAGCTGGAGACGGGCGTGCGCCAGGTTCTTAATCTGAGCGTCGGGCCACTCAGGGTAGAGCTCTTTGGGGATGGGCTGTCGGGCGGGCATGTCACAAGCGTATCGAACACACGATCCGTCGCAGCTTCCACTCGCCTGGATGTCGTCGATCTTTACCGGTACAGTACGGAATCTATGGTGCTTTTACGCACCACCGATCGGAAGGACTCCAGCCGTGTCGTAGCTAGTTTCACCGGCCTCACAACAGATTGTGGGGTCGCTTAAGTGACGTTCCAGCATCCATACCTCAAGTACGCGCAGGGAGGTGAACCCCAGCCCATGAGCAACCAGGCTTTCACTGCCGCAGGTGACGCAGCCGAGGTCGGCATCATCAGCCTCGACGTGGTCGGCATGAACTCCCTCAAGCGTGCCATTGACGTTGTTGACGATTCGGGCGTGGAGTTGCTCATCGATACCTGGCGTGCCGAGGATGGATACGACCCGAGCAAGGGTGGCCGTCCAGCCACGATTCAGCCGCGCACGGTTCTCGCGCTCATGGCCCTGCTAACCATCGAAGCCAAGCCGCTGCACATCCAGCAAGCGGTCAACATCATCACCGATCGTGCAAACAACCAGGTCCTGCGCGCGCTCGGCCTGCCGCAGCGTCACGAGACCGATTACACCACTTACAAGGGCCGTCAGGCGTGGTACGAGAAGGTCTACCGCGCATGGAACAAGGTTAAGGATGTCGTGGATCCGAACCCGACCCTGACCTACCGCAAGCGCCTTACGACGGACGAGTTCGACTACCTAGTCTCTCTGGCTAACCCGGAAGAAACCCGCAAGCGTTACCTGCGACTGACCATGTTCACCAACGCACTCATCGCCGCGTCAGTGCGCCTTTTGCCCGAAGAGTACCGAGACGCATGGACGGGCGACGTAGCTGTAGACGGCACCCCTGTGCTCGCCGCTAAGTCGGGCAACCCGCGTGACCGCAAGCCGAAGCGCTCGTCAGACCCTGACGCAGGTTGGTACATCCGCGAAGGTGATCACAACGGCGACAAGGCCAAGTCCGCGCCTAAAAAGATGTACTGGGCATACGAGGCCACGATCGTCACACAGACGTTCCCTGCCCGCCAGGACAACCTGCCACAGCTCATTGTCGGCATGGCAATGGACAAGCCGGGCCACGCGCCGGCAGATCGTGCCATGGATGCCCTGCAGCATCTCATCGCCGACGAATCCCTGCCGAAGGGTGCCTTTATCGGCGACCGTGTCTACTACCCGATGAGCAAGCCTGAGAAGCTGCAGATCCCGCTGCGCAAGGCGGGCTACAAGGTCATGGGCGACCTCGTCAAGGGCCAGATGGGCCTACAGGCTACCTACCACGGAGCTCAGCTTATTGACGGCTCTTGGTTCTTCCCTGGCATGCCCGC
The DNA here is from genome assembly GCF_001813425.1 of Corynebacterium sp. HMSC056E09. Classification (NCBI taxonomy): domain Bacteria; kingdom Bacillati; phylum Actinomycetota; class Actinomycetes; order Mycobacteriales; family Corynebacteriaceae; genus Corynebacterium; species Corynebacterium sp. HMSC056E09. The sequence continues at coordinate 43,463 of NZ_KV812479.1, read as the reverse complement.
CCGCTGGCGCGATGCTAGTGCCCTGTTTGCCGCTGGCGAGATGGATCGTGACGAGCTACTCGACATTATCGACCGTCGCCAAGCATTCGCTCTTCAAGTCAAGAAAATGCACAAGGATGGCTCAATCGACTTCTATTCCCCGGCACGTGGCAAGCGTGCCAAGCTCAAGGTTGACGGTATCGGCGTTGACAAGACTCTAGAAGGTTCCACCCTGCGTAAGGTGTTCGCTCGTGACTTGACTAAGGAAGACCGTAACAGTGCTGTCTTCAAGCAGACGCAGATTCGTATCCCTGTGGATGCAGCAGCAAAACACGTTCAGACGGGACCTTCTTGGGGAACGCAGGAATGGGCTGACACGTACCGTCGTGGTCGTAACACGATCGAGAGCCGGAACGCCCTTCTCAAGAACGGTCGCATGGGATTGGGCGACAAGACTCGCCGTCTCGTTCGTGGGTTCGCTAACGCGACCCTCGTAACCGCTTTGGGCATCGTGGGTGTCAACATTCACCTGATTCAGAAGTTCCTTCACCGAGTCGTATTCGACTTGAATACAAACCCCAGCGACCCGGTTCCAACTCAACCGTGTAAGCGAGTCTCTGACTGGAACACGTTCGGCAACGTCGCACCCCAGGCTCCCCCGGCTGCTGCCTAAAGACCAACAAAGACCACCGCCCGTATGGGCCGTGGTCTACAGGTCGTGGGCTACTGCCCGTTTAGCCGAAAATTCACTCTATCCCTGTTGCTTTCACGCACCAGGAATCGAGTAAAACAAGCAGAATCCCGATTCTCAGTAACGAGAATCGGGATTTCGTTTGGCGATTGTCAGTTTCGTGAACTCTGCAGGTCAGAAACGTGAAACCGCCTTTTTGTACCCCGTACGGGATTTGAACCCGTGTTACCGGCGTGAGAGGCCGGCGTCCTAGGCCGCTAGACGAACGGGGCTCGTTTAGCTGTCCGTTGCGGACTTGCTAAACACTATAGGATCGGCGAAAGAATGCACAAATCGGCAGCTAGTATGGCTTTTTACACAAAGAAAATCCCGAACCTCGTTGCCGCTTTCGACTGCGATGAAATCATTGACTCTCAGGGCCCGGGTGCGGATCGAATCAGTGGTTATTCCGCTGGCGTGCCGTTGGCAGCTGGGGCCGGAGCACTCGTTAGTCATCGCTAGAGGTTCGGGAGGACACGTGCGCTAACAGCATGTGGTGCAAGGCTCCTACTTCGCTCGAATGTTGGCTTTAAGAAGTTGTGGATTATGGCGATGCCGCCTCGTATTATCTGCTAGAGTCGCGTCGGCGATAGTGATGATTATCAGCTTCCGCCATCCGCTCTCCTTTCTGTCGGGAATGCCTTATACCTGCAGTGTATGACCGCCAAAGGCATAGCGGAAGGGATTAGACCAATTGGCCACTGGTATACCCCCTGGTAACTTTCCCAAGTCCGCTTGCACTTGGACTTTTAACCCTCCGGTAAGGGGCACAACCACACCACTCCTTGATTACAACAGCCCTCACCCCCCTTACTTGCACTTAATGCAAGTGATACACTTGCATTAGATGCAAACAAAGGAGTCAGGCCATGAACGATGAACTCAAGATCATTCAAGACGCCCAACAGCGGACCGCCTGGACACAAAGCTGGTGGGCGGTGGCACTTGTAGCGCTCGGTATCGGTAGCAGTCTTGCGCTATCCAAGGTGTCCTGGTGGTACACACTCGCAATCCTGATACCGACGTTCATTCTCGGTTTCCTCCTCAAGGACAAAATCGCGAACCCTTTTGTTCGCCCCAACCCCAACAAGGGGCCGAGGAACGATCGCGCGACATGGTCACGAGTAGTCCTCCCCTTCGCCATGATCATGTCAACTACACCGACCCCCGACACGTGGCCGTGGATGATCGCTTGCGGAGTCATAGTTACTGGCGCGACAGCCTGGATGCTTTACGAGAACAGTAACTCCGCCGTAAAGGGCATCAATGTCTAGGAAAGCATCTCACCAGCCCCCTGAGCTAGACCCAGTCATCCACCCCATCAATCGGCTCAAGATCTGCGCCACACTCTTCTCCGCCGGCGCCACCGAAGGACGGCAGATGAAGTACGGTCAACTCGCTGAGCTTACGGAACTCCCCGCCGATACGCTCTCCAAGCAACTAAAGCACCTCGAAGACCACAGCTACGTAAGCCGCACACGGGAGTACGGCTCTACGCGCGCCAAGGACGCCGTGTGGGTCACACTCACCGAGACTGGCACTGACGCCTACACACGGCACGTTCTAGCCCTCAAATCTATGACAGAAGGCCTATAAGCCTCCAGCCCAATAAGTCGGGCTAGGATTATGGCCGATGAAAGAAAAAGAGTGGCAAGCCCGTTATGCTTGCCACTCTTTAAGTGGTACCCCGTACGGGATTTGAACCCGTGTTACCGGCGTGAGAGGCCGGCGTCCTAGGCCGCTAGACGAACGGGGCATAGAACTGTGACCGCTGACTGCAAAGTGCCGCTGCTCTTTGCGCAGTTATCACTGCTGGCCTACCAGGACTCGAACCTAGAATGACGGTACCAGAAACCGTTGTGTTGCCAATTACACCATAGGCCATTATCGCTTTGAACTTGCTTGGGGCTTAACCCCTCGCCGCTCGCTGCAACGGTTTATTACTATATCCAGCACCACCGATACACACAAATCGCCAGGCCAGATAGCATTTTCGGGACATTAAGAACGATTCTTAATGCCCCGAAATTACAGGCCTGTGAGACTAGCGCTTGAGACTACTCAGCGCTCCACGGAGTCGCGGCCAGAGCTGCCTTAAGGCGAGCCAGCGTGGACTCCTTGCCCAGCAGCTCCATGGACTCGAACAGCGGCGGGGAAACCTGCTGCCCCGAGACCGCGACGCGCAGGGCGCCGTAGGCCTTGCGAGGCTTGAGACCGAGGTCGTCGATAAGCGCGCCAGAGAGAACCTTTTCAATCTCTTCGGTCTTCCACTCCCCGAGCTCCTCCAACTTGGCAATGGCGACCTCGAGAGGCTGAACAGCCTCCTCCTTGAGATTCTTCTTGGCCGCCTTGGCGTCGAGCTCCAGCTCAGCGTCCGACGTAGTTAGGAAGGACATCAACCCGTAAGCGTCAGACAGCGTCTTAATGCGGGTCTGCACCAAGTCGGCGGCGAAGGCGAACTTGTCTTCCGGGTAATCCACAGGGAAGTCGGTGTACTCGGTGAGGTAGTCCCGCAGGCGCTGAGCAAAGTCAGCCGGCTCAAGCAAACGAATGTGGTCGGCGTTGATGGCCTCCAGCTTCTTCTGATCGAAACGGGCGGGGTTGCCCAGGACGTCGTGCACATCGAAGTTGGCAATGAGCTCATCGACGGAGAAGATGTCCTTGTCCGCGGAAAGGGACCAGCCCAGCAGGGACAGGTAGTTGAGCATGCCCTCCGGGATGATGCCCGCATCGCGGTGGTTGAACAGGTTGGACTGCGGATCGCGCTTGGACAGCTTCTTGTTGCCCTCACCCATCACGAACGGCAGGTGGCCGAACTCCGGGGTCTGCTTGGCAATGCCCAACTCAATGAGCGCCTCGTAGAGGGCGAGCTGGCGCGGGGTGGAAGACAGCAGATCTTCGCCGCGCAACACGTGCGTAACCCCCATGAGCGCGTCATCGACGGGGTTAACCAACGTGTAGAGCGGTGCGCCATTGGAGCGGGCCACCACATAATCCGGCTGGGTCTCCGACTTAAAAGTCAGCTCTCCACGCACCAAGTCATTCCAAGTCCAGTCCTTGTCCGGCATGCGAAGGCGCCACACCGGCTTGCGACCTTCCGCCTCGAAGGCATCGATCTGCCCCTGGGTGAGGTCGCGGTCAAAGTTGTCGTAGCCAAGCTGCGGGTCGCGGCCGGCTGCCTTGTGGCGCGCCTGCACTTCTTCATTGGTGGAATAAGCCGGGTAGACATAGCCGCCATCCTTGAGCTTCTGCAGGACATCAGCATAAATATCCATGCGCTGCGACTGACGGTACGGCTCGTCCGGACCACCCACATTGACGCCTTCATCCCAGCCCAAGCCGAGCCAGTTCAGCGAATCAATGATGGCCTGGAAGGACTCCTCGGAGTCACGAGCGGCATCGGTGTCCTCGATGCGGAAGATGAGCTTGCCGCCGGTGTGGCGGGCATAGGCCCAGTTGAACAGCGCCGTGCGGACCATGCCCACGTGGGGCGTTCCTGTGGGCGACGGGCAAAAACGTACGCGGACGTCGGAAGTTGTTTCAGTCATGTCAACCATCGTAGTTCAGCGCCGAGTTGCTGCACCGCCCGCCCCACTTGGGGGTAATTGAACCCGGTTTCCACTAAGCGTGAACTGGGTTTTCGATTCAGACTAAACGGAATTGATTTCCATTCCCTATAGTGAAATTCTCTCGACAGAACTGAAGAAAGGTTCCACACTGTGGCTCGAACTCGCTCCGTGGCGCTGCTTACCTGCGCCACACTTCTCTTCTCCCCCGCTACCGCCGTAGCCGGCCCTGACGACGGCAAATACGTGGCCACCCAAACGCACATCGATTCCCCCAAAGCATTCTGGGAAGCCGATTCCCTTAACCTCAAGAGCCATTCAGCCGAATCCGACCACGATCTCGCCGACACCGTCACGTGGGTAGGCAAAGGCTGGGACCAGAACGGCACGAACCAATACCAGTTCACCGTGCCTGAAGACCCTGCGCTCTCCTTCCTAGGGAAGCCGGGCGAAACCTATTACATGGCCCCTGCCAGCGTGCAGGGCAGCCTGGACCCGGTATGGATGGGCTTTGGCGCGGACACTGAGCTGCCTGTCGACACCTTCCGCGATAGCATCGCCTCCCTCGACCTGTTAAGCGTCGATGGACCGGGCGAAGTAGAGATGTTTGGCTACTACCCCGGCCCTGGAGGGCTTCAACGATTCTTTGGCACGTCGGAGGGCGCACCTCACTCCGCGTGGCTGACTAGTGGCACGCATACCCACAACTTCACTGTCTTTTCCAAACCCGGGCGCTACCAGCTCACATACCAAACCACCGCGCGAAACAAAGACGGCGAGTTCATTTCCTCCAAGCCGACAACCACGTCCATTCAGGTCGGCGGGCAGCGCCCGTCAGACCACAGCACTCCCTCCCTCAAGGAGCGCTTCGAGCAGGCATCCGCGGGGGATGCTAGCCAGAAGGACTATCGCTTGCGCATCGCCCCTGCCAAGTCCCGTGACAAAGATGGAGATGAGCGGCTTTCCTCCATCGACTTCACTGGGGGCAGTAACGGCACGCTCACGCTGCTTATCGACGGCTACTTCCTCACCGACCTGCCGGTTACCGACGGGAAAGCCCACTTTGACGAGTTCCTAGGCCCAGAATCCTCCGAGATTCAGGCGGTGTACACCCCAGAAGATGGCAGCCCGCGGTGGGTATCCGAGCAGCTCAAGTACTCCGAGGGTGCAGAAGTAGCCACCACATCGAAGACGTCCGCGGAGTCCTGGACCGAGACTACAAACCCCCGTCAACTCTTCTCCGGAGAAGAGGTTTCGCTATCTGACACGGGACTGTCCGCGCGCGCCGTTCCGGAGGGCGAAGACGCCACCCGCATCATCCTGGAGGCAGCCGATACAAACCTGGAAGGCTACGTGCACGGTGGCTTCTTTAGTAAGGGAAGCTCGCTTCCGGACATCGATTTCGACGGCACTATCACCCGCGGCCGCGCGGAATTTGTCGTCGGTGCCGATGCAAACTTCAACGGCAATACCGTGCGCCTCGATATTCTTCCGCACCCAAGCATCACGCAAGACTCCGGCAGCATCACGCTGACCGACAATTTCGCTTTCGGAAAAACGTACGAGCGCGTGGGCAAACTCGGCGCTGGGGCTCAGGCTCCTGCGCCAGCCCCAGATAACACTCCTCAGCCCGAACCCGGCGACAACACCGGTGTCTGCGCCGACAAGGCAGTGCTCGACCACGGACACGTCGATATTTCGGTATCCCGTGACGGCGATAAGTTTCTCACCCGCCTCAAGGATGAAACGGCCATCGTGGATAAGAAGACCGTCGAGCGCCCGCTTGACGACGTCGTCCTCGCAGTACACGACAACGCCCTGCGCTCCCGCCCCGCCGCGCTCAACGGCAAGGAATTCGACTACCTGGGCAAGGAGAAATTCTTCCTCCTCCCCCAAACCCAAGAGCAGAGCATCATCTGGCCGGGATATAACACCCAAGCTCTCAACTACAAGGACTATAAAGACGGCAAGGTCATGCTCAATATTAAGCCCGTCGAGAAGCCTGAAGGCGCAGAAATTGGGCTCTTCACTACTGAAGGATTAGGCAAAGGTTTTACCCCGCTGATCAACTCAGCGGAGGGGGACTTGTCCATCGAGACCACTTTTGCCTCGCATACCCACAGCAATTGGGTCTTTACCAAGCCGGGTATCTACAAACTCGAAGTCAGCTACACGGCCACCACCGCCGATGGCAAAGAAATTTCCTCCGAACCCCAGGTGCTCACCGTCGCGGCCGGAGACGCCGCAATCAAGGACTGCGCAAGCTCCAAGGGAGGAAGCGAAGGCGAAGGCACCGACACACCCGGCGGCAAGAAGCCAGGAAACACGAAGCCCAGTGGAGATAAGGGGACGACGTCCTCTAAGCCCAAGCTCGACAGCCTGTGGGGATTAGTGCTTCCGGTCGTCGTGGCCCTCATTTTCCAACGCCTTTTCAATTTCTACAACGACCACAGAGCCCAGATCGAGGCCCGCTTCAACGGTCTACTTCACCGCTAGAAAGGACACTTCGATTGCATTCCGCACCGCTGAAAACATTCAATGCCGCCGTGTGCGCCATCGCCGTGACACTTCTCGTGTCCGTCTTTGGCTTTCCAGCGACTGCCCGCGCCGAAAGCGAGGTTATAGATTCTGGGCACGTGGATGCCTTCTATGTCTCCGCGCCGGATGGTCAGCTGACGCTGTCGATGAAGGAAGACGTAACTGGTAGTGGCGTCATCAGGCCCGGTAACGATGTCACCCTCAAGGTGGCTGAGGAGGCATGGAGCGAGGCGACCGAGCGCATCGATGGCATCGGCACACCGACGTACTACCTCCCCCAGACCCAGGACAGCTCACTCCTGTGGCCGGGTTGGGATACGCAAGCGGCCCAATCTGCTGGATATAAGGACGTGAACTTCGAATTTGTTGAGGTCACCGGGCCCGGCGACATTTTCATCTTCGAAACCGCAGGCTTTGGTGATATTCAACCGGTCACGGACGCCGGCGAGCTCGACTTGGTGTCCGGTGACGTCATCAATCAGGCTTACCCGGCGCACCGCCACGTCAATTGGGCGTTTAGCGAACCTGGTACGTACACCATGACTGTTCAGGCTGAATCCAACGGCGACACGAGTAATCAGGTCACCTATACCTGGGACGTCGGCGACGGCGAAGCCGCTCCCCAGGATTCCGGGGACGAGGAATCCAGCGTCGATGATGGCACTGACGGTGCCGACGATGACCACGGGGCTGCGCAAGGCGCCGCCTCCCCTGAGCAATCTGCTTCCTCCAACTCCGGCTCACGCTCTCACGCTGGAAGCACCGGAGCCGGCAGCTCTGGAGGCGCTGACCGCGGATCGGCCACCGCTGCCGGTGCCAAAGACACCAAACAACAGGCCCACAACAAGGAGCGTAAAGACCGCACAGCTCGCGGGGAAAGGAAGGAGCGCAAGCCTTCTCACCGATCCGCCGAAACCGCGGACGGGGAGAATGTGGACACGGTGGCTGCGGCCGGCTACTACGACAGCGGGCAAAACCTGTTGCCGTGGGGCATCGGCATCCTCGGCCTGGGAATGCTTGTGCTGGGCCTGGCGCTAGCGCGCCTCGCGCTGCTGAGGGGCCGCGACTGATGTCTCGGAAAGTACGCACTCGGATGGCGTGCACCGCGATTCTTTCCGCCATCTCTCTCGGCGCCTCAGCGCTGAGTGGCTGCGCGAACACTGCCAGCGGAGACGATGCAAAGGTGAAGGTGGTGGCGACGACACCGATACTGGGGGACGTCGCCAAGCATGTGGCCGGACATGACGCCACGGTGACGACCCTGATCCCCGCGGGAAAGGATCCCCATACCTTTGAACCGAGCCTGCGCTCGGTGCGGGACATCGCAAACGCAGACGTACTGTTGTCCAACGGGTTCCTTCTCGAGCCACAGAATCTGCTGAAGTCCATGAAGGAGTCCTCGGATGTGCCCGTCACGGAGGTGGCGGATCAGGCCTCCACGCGTGGAGCGAAGCTGGTCCCGCTGGTGGAGAACATCGCACTCGACGCCGTGTGGCTGGGGTTGCGCGTGCGCAACGCGCCCCTGGGGACCTCAAGCGTCGACCTGCGCCTGATCGACGCAGAAGGCCCGGGCGATGCCGCCGCCTACGTGGTCTCGACATTCGGTACGCCAGAGGTCCTTTTTAACACCGCCGATGGGATAGATCCGCACGAGGATTCCACGACGCTGCCAGCCAACGCCCACACGCACGTGTCCTGGGCTTTTAGCAGGCCCGGTATCTACAGGATGAGCTTTGGCGCTCACGATGGCTCCCCGCAGGAATTCACAGTGGCGGTGGGCGTAAGCGCACCTAAGGGGATGCGCGAAATCGATGCGGGCCACGTGGATATCACCGCTGACATGGCTACAGGAAAACTCGACTTAGAGGACCAAGGCGAGCGTTTTGATCCGAAAACCACGGTGTTGCGCGTCCCTAACTCCGCGCTGCAGGAGATCCCGTCGGATCCCTCCTACCGTTTCTTGGGCCGTCCAGGCGATGAAACCTATCTCCTGCCGCAGGCGGTGTTAGGGAAACACATTCACGGTGAGGTGGACCCGCACCTGTGGCATAACGCCGCCAACGTTGTCAGTTTTACCGAGGTCATCGCTGAACAGCTTGCCCAGGCAGACCCCTCACACGGCGCGGACTACCGTGCCCGCGCCCAGGACTACATCACGCAGTTGCGGGAAGCTGATGCCGAAGTAAGAAGGCTCATCTCCGCCATCCCGGAGCGCAACCGCCACCTGGTTACGCCGCATCACGGTTATGCCTACTTGGAGCAAGGCTACGGCATTGATATTGCGGGCTTCGTTACTCCGAACCCGGCCATCGAGCCCTCGCCGCGCGATGTCATCGCTCTGCGCCGCACCTTGGAGAACCTCCAGCTTCCCGCCGTATTCGTGGAACCGACGCAACAAGCCAGCGCGGATGTCATCCGGGAAGCCGCCGATTCCCTCGGGGTGGCTGTATGCCCGATTTACGGCGACACGCTTGATGACGCCGTTCCGACGTATCTCGACCTCTTGCGCTTCAACGCGCACTCACTCAACCGCTGTCTCAGCAACACAACAAAGGAATCTCATGTCTAAACTCACCATCCGAACCGTCACTATGCCGCTTGCGGCAGCACTTACCGCCGCGGCCTTGGCCTTCGCACCGGCAGCTGCCTTTGCCGGAGATCTCGCCCAGGTGGTCAGCGCTAACGAAGAGGTAGCCGCGCCTGGAACGGCTGCCACCATCGATCACGGCCACGTCGACCTAGGGCTCCTGCTCTCCGAAGGCCAAGCTGAGTTCCTCGCTCGCGATGATTCGGCTGAAACACCCGTGTGGCGCCAGCCCGAGGATGTGGTCTTCCAGGTGGGTGACAACGCCCTGTTGACTCTGCCGGAGGACAAGGCATTCTCCTTCGTTGGCGCAGAACCTGGCTCGCAGGTGTGGGTCGTACCGCAAACGGAGCAGGCTGACGTTCCGTGGTTGGGCTGGAATACCCAAGCTCCCTCATTGGCAGACAATGTTGAGCGAGGAGTGACCATGGAGTTCCTCGGGCACCAAGGCCCGGGTGACTTCTCCCTCTTCCTGCAAAACGGCGGCTTCGAAGAACCTCAGCTGCTGTGGTCTACAGCAACCGGGGACTCAGAAGGCTTCTGGGTGGACTTGGGCACTCATACCCACGCCAATTGGGTGTTCACCGAGCCCGGCATTCACCAGATCCGGGTCCGCATGAGCGGCGAGGGCGCAGGAGAAAGCGCCGGAAAAGAGGTTGCTGCCGAAGCCACCTTGACCTTCGCCGTGGGCGATGACGCCGACGTTGCGCAAGCACAGGCCGTGGAATGGGACCCCAATGCCGAGTCCTCCGCCACATCCGGCTCTATGTCGGCATCGGTGCCGACGTGGATCTGGGTGCTCGCGGGCGTAGGCGTCCTAGTGCTCATCGGTGCCATCATCGCGGTCGTGCGCGCGAAGGGTGGGCGGCGTGGCTAATCCCTTCATTACGGTGAACGATCTGTCCGTATCGCTGTCCGGCCGCCGCGTCATCGACGGGGCAAGCTTTTCTGTTAACCCTGGCGAGTTTATCGGGCTCCTCGGCCCGAACGGCGCTGGCAAAACCACGCTCATGCGCGCTGTCTTAGGCCTCGTGCCCTTTACCGGGACCATCGACGTGACCACCTCGCTTGGCTATGTCCCGCAGCGCCACGACGTGGAGTGGGACTTCCCCATCAGCGTGGCCAAGGCGGTGCTGAGTGGGCGCACTGGACTAGTGGGGTGGTTCCGGCGCCCAGGGCGCCTCGATAAGGAGGCCGCACGGCGCGCCATCGAGCTGACCAACCTGGAAGAATTCGCACGGCGTCCTATAGCCCAACTTTCCGGCGGGCAACGCCAGCGCGTCCTCATCGCCCGCGCCTTAGCCTGCGAACCAGAGGTGCTGCTTCTCGACGAACCTTTCACCGGACTCGACGCCCCCAATACCGAAGAGCTCTTGCTTCTCTTTGACAAGCTCACTACGGATGGGACCAGCGTTGTCATGTCCACGCACAACCTCTCAGAGGCCGTGCATTCCTGCTCACGGCTTGTGCTCTTCAACCGGGGCATCATCGCTGACGGCCCGGCGGAAACCCTGCGCTTAACCCCGCAGCCCTGGAGCACCACCTTCGGGGTCTCAGCCTCCTCGCCCCTGCTCTCTGCGATTGGGGTGGCGGCATGATCGACATCTCGCTAGTTGAGTTCTTCCAAGACCTCACCAACCCGCACTTGGACTTCCTCGCCCGCGCAGTAGGGATCTCCCTTCTCGCCGCAATCGTGTGCGGCGTGGTGGGGTGCTACGTCGTGCTGCGTGGAATGGCCTTCATCGGCGATGCAGTGTCCCACGCAGTGTTTCCGGGACTGGCCATCGCCTTCGCACTTCACGGGTCAGTACTGCTGGGCGGCGCCGTGGCGGGTTGCGCGGTGGCCGTGCTCATCGCGTGCTTCTCCCAGCGGCGAACTGTGCGCGAAGATTCCGTCATCGGCATCTTCTTTGCCGCTACCTTTGCGCTCGGCATGGTGATCATCTCACGCGTGGAGGGTTACACGGCCTCGCTCACCAGCTTTCTTTTCGGCTCGCTGACGGGTGTCTCCCACGCTGATCTCTACACCGCGTTCACCGTCTCGGTGCTTATCGTGGCCACAGTATTGCTCCTCGGCCCCCAGCTCACAGCCACCTGCCTAGACAAAGAGACTGCCCGTGCCATGGGGCTTCCCGTCTTTGTTCTAGACATCGTGCTTTACCTTTGCGTCACGGGCGCGGTGGTTATCTCCGTGGGAACCATCGGCAACGTCCTCGTCCTGGCCCTCCTCATCACCCCAGCCGCGACCGCCAGGCTGCTCTGTGACTCGCTGGGGTCAATGATGGTCGCCTCCGCGGTGATCGGTTCGCTGGGCAGCTTCTTCGGAATCTACCTTGCATGGGCCATCGATCTTCCCGCCGGCGCAACCATCGTTCTGCTGCTCACCGCCTTCTTCCTTGTGGCGTGGGCACTCTCCCCTCTACTGCATTCCCGCCGCGACGCGGCATCCACCTCGCAATCACACACCTCGAAGGAGACCTTGTCCGCATGAACTCTTTCCATATGACACGTATGAGCTTCCGCCCGCTTACCCTGACCGCTGTCGCTGCACTAGCTCTCAGTACCCCACCCTTGGTAGCCGCTGCACCGCCAGCCCTCGCCGAAGAGCACGCGAGCGAGGCCTCCTGCGATGCCGACTCCCTGCACGCCTTTACCCGTGGACACCAAGACCTAGCATTGGTCGGAGATTCCGGAAACCTCTCCTTCTTGGCCCGCGATGACGAGTCAGGCAAGGACTACACCTCTGGCGAGTTTTACGTGGAGGTGGGCAGCAACGCCGCCTTCGAAGAATCCGCAGGCAACGACATCCCATCGAAAGGCTGGCAGATTCCCCAAACCCAGAACCCGGATATCCCCTGGGTTGGATTCAACACCAGCTACCTCGACGAGGCTGCAGCAGCCGACGCCACCCTATCCTTAACGCTGCACGCCGCGCCGGACGGCGGGCGCATGGTGGGTTTCCAGAACTCTGTGGGCGCTGAACCCACCGTGCTCTTTGATTCAGATAACCCGGATATCACTTGGGACTACCCCGATCACTTCCACAGCCACACCGGGATAATCTTCACCGAACCGGGAGCATACGCCGCTACCTTCACGTTCACGCTCAACGATGGCTCCGAGCACTCCATCGACGTACCGTTCTTGGTCGGCGACGCCGATGCCTCCGACATCTGCGAATTGGAGTGGGACTCCAGCGAAGGCGACGATGCTGGCTCGGGCAGCCCGAAGAGCCGGCCGCAGCAACTGGCGAAAGACATTAATGACACCACCAAGTCCGTCGCACAGTTGGATAAGACTATGGACAAAACACTCAAGGAGGCAGATACCCTCCTCAACGGTGGAAAGCCCTCCGAAACAAGTCGGGCTCAGGATTCGCGGCACTCCACGCGTCCGAGTGCACGCAGTAAAGCACAACCGGGAACATCACCAACGTCTAAAGAGCCCAGTACTGAACGCCCAGCTGATGGCCAGCGCTCAGTGTCGCAGTCCCAGAACTCAGCACAGAACGGTGTAGCACACACAACGCAAGGACAGAGAGATTCGGCACACCGTGGGGCGTCGCAAAGCACTGCTTCCTCAGGAGAAAAAGGCTCCACGCGCAACACCGCTGCCAACCGGGAACGCGGCGCAAAGCAGGAAGCACAGCAACAGCGCTCTGCGTCCGACTCCAACGAAGACTATGCTGACGCCGAAAACATCCAGGCCATGAGCTATGGAGCCCCGATGGTCGGCTTCTGGGCAGGCTTTCTCGCAGGCATGGGCTCCCTGGCCCTGCTACTTGGTATCGGGCTGTTTGTTGCCGTGCAGTTCTTCCGCCCGCGCAATCGCGACTAGCACCTCGATACCGGTCATATCACAAAAGCAAGGGATCTGGTTTCGGCGCTAGCAGCGGAAGGAACTAGAGTTATTCCTTATGTGTGAAAACAGACCCTCTACCGCCCCCGACTTCCTCCTGTCCCGCGCGACGGGGTCTGTGCGTACCCAAGGTTCAACCACCACCTTTACTGATGTCGATGACGCAGTGTCCGCACTACACGACGGCAGCGCGCCCATGGTCGTCGGCGCACTTCCCTTTCACAAGGGCGACCCAGCTGCGCTCACCGTGCCGCGCAGCATCATTCGTGAGGACGGGCCTCTTGAGCCCCATGCTTACTACCGCTGCGGCAAGCTCAATGCGCGCGTGACCGGTTTTGATCCGGAGCCGGAAGAGCACCTGCGCCGCATTGAGGCCGCCATCGCTACGATCGAAGCCTCCAAGCTGGACAAGGTGGTTCTTGCTCGCGCCGTTGACATTGAGTTCAATGCTCCGGTGGATCCGCTCCTCGTGGCCGCGCGGTTGATCGATCTATCCTCGAACCGCGATGGCTTCATCGCCGACCTCTCGCCGGCGGGGCGCCCGGGTTCTATGCTCGTGGGCTCCTCCCCGGAAGTGTTGATTAAGAAGCAAGGCTCAACGGTTACGGCCTTCCCCCTAGCTGGCTCGGCGCCCCGCCAGGCCGATAAGGCACACGATATCAAGGCCGGTCAAGACCTCCAGAACTCAGGCAAGGATCTGCGCGAGCATGCCTTCGTCGTGGACCACATCCGCCGGATCCTGCAGCCGCTGTGCAGGACTCTCGATGCCCCCACCACCCCGCAGCTGACCTCCACGAACGAGATGTGGCATCTGGGGACCCCGATTGCGGGAACACTGAAGGATTCGAATTTCACGGCACTCGAACTGGCCGAGCTGATCTACCCCACCCCCGCCATCTGCGGCACCCCCACGGAAGCCGCGCAAGCGCTGATCGAAACCGCCGAAGCCGACCGCGGCTTCTACGCCGGTGCAGTGGGCTGGTGCGATGACTCCGGCGATGGCGAGTACATGGTGGCCATCCGCTGCGCCGAGGTGGCCGGCGATGGGCTCTCCGCCCGCGCGTGGGCGGGCGGCGGAATCGTCGTGGATTCCGACCCGACGGCCGAGCTTCAGGAAACCACGGCGAAGTTGCGCACCATTCTCAAAGCACTCGGCCTTTAGGCGCGCTCAATCGGGTTGGTCAGGCTGCCCACGCCGGGGATCTCAATTTCGATGGTATCGCCCGGCACCATCGGCGCCGTACCAGCCGGGGAACCTGTGGTGATGACATCGCCGGGCAGCAGCGTGTAAGACTGCGAGATCTCCGCGATGATGCCGCCCATCTTCACGATCATCTGGTCGGTGTTGGAATCCTGCTTTTGCTCGCGCTTGCCATCGTGGGTCAGGTAAGCGTTGATCTTCTGGTCATCGAGGTCGATGCAGTCCAGGTCCGTCTCGATCCACGGGCCCAGCGGGCAGAAGGTGTCAATGCCCTTCGCACGTGCCCACTGGCCATCCTGGAACTGCAGGTCGCGCGAAGAGACATCGTTGCAGATGGTGTAGCCAACGACATGATCGCGCCACTTCTCCGGATCAATATTCTTCGAGACCTTTGAGATCACGACCGCGAGCTCTCCCTCGAACTCCACGTTGGTGGCGAACTCCGGGATCTTGATGGGGGCACCGGGACCAATGACCGCGGTGGAGGGCTTAATAAAGATCGTCGGCGGCAGGTGCTCCGCGGATTCCTTGAAGACCTCAGCCACGTGGTCGGCGTAGTTGCGGCCAAGCGCCACGACCTTGGTGGGCAGGGTCGGCGCCAGCAAGCGCACCTCGCTCAGCGGCCACTCGCGGCCAGTTGGCTCCGGCGGGGTAAACGGGGTGCCGGAGATTTCCTTGGCCACCAGCTGGTCAAGCGGGGCGTCGGCGGGGCCATCAATGATGGCGAAACAAATACCTTCGGTGTGAGCAATTCGTCCTAAACGCATGACGGCCATACTACTCGCAAGGGTTTTTCACTCGCGTTCAGGGGCTAGGTGTAAAGCTTGCAAAGAATGCGATGATACTGCAGGCGTCCAACCTGTGGAACAGAGCCCGCTCGGCCGCCTAGCGCTTGGCGACGTCCCCCAAGGTCACCGCCCGAGTGCTCCCCCGCTGTGCCAGATATAGCTCAGCGCAGGCCAAAGCATCACTCAGCGCGTTGTGATTGCCATAGCGCGGCAAACCGTATCTCGAGCGAACTCGGGGAAGGCGCAGGTCCTCGCCGCGCGGATAAGTGCCCATGCGTTCCATGTGGCGCCGCTCAATAGCAAAGGTATCAACCACGCTCAACCGAGGGACCTGACCAAATATCTCTTTGGAAGCCGCTTCTATGAAGCCCACCTCCACAGGTGCGAAGTGAGCGAGTAGCGCTCGGCCGTTCAGGGCCTTTCGCAACTGCTTGATTGCCACTTCGCGTTCTTCGCCGGCATCGACTTTGTCTTGAGTGAGCAGGTGGACATGTGCATCTTCGGCCACCTTCGCGCCGCGCACCACGGTATAGCCGGCGCCAGATAGGTCGATAACACCGCCGTTCACCGGTACCCACCCGATAGAAACAATCTTTCCTGTGCGCGGATCAAGACTCGTGGTCTCCATATCTACGGCGAGCAATCCCAGCTCATCGAGCGGGGTGCTTCGTGCAGGCGCGCCCCAATCCGCGCGGCGGCTCCACCGGCTCCACATCTAGATACTCCTCACCGGGTACTTGGTGGCAAGCGCGTTCTGCATGGATTTGATCGCACGGAAAGCATCGCGCAGGTGCTCGCGATCCATGCGGCCCAAGCTCTTGGGGTCAATGTGGTAGTTCGGCTTGTGGCCTTCTCGCAACTGTCGAGCTTGGTGCTCGAAAGAAAGGGATCGGAGGTAGTCGAAGGCGTCGAGAAGCTCCTGTGCACCGCGGCGGCTCACCGCGTTCCCGGCGGCTTCGCTTGGGCGCTGGCGGGTGTCCACAACCGTGGAGCCGGATGCTAAGGCGAAGAGCCGGGCCATCTGGACAATACCCGCGGTACCTCCCTTTTTGATGTCGAGGGTATGTGCATAGTCGCCATCGCGCTCCACCACGAGTCCGCGAAAGAGCGTCAGCGGCGGCTCGCGGCGCGCGGCCAGGCTAGCCAGGTGGGCGTGCAGGCGCGTCGCACCCTTGCCCATCTCCACGGCGGCAGTGTGGACCTCGAGGGCCAGCTCCTCGCTTCCGTAGAGCACGCGGAAGTCGAAGAAAATCTGGGCGTTGAGCAGCGCCTCCGGTTGGGGGTCCCGGATCCATTTGCGGAAGGTGTCGATCCATTGGGAGCGCGTCATCCGCCACTCGGCGTTCATGGCCATCATGTCACCTGGGCACAGAGCCTGACCGGCGGCGGCAAGGCCCTGGCACACGAAGGTACTAAGCCGAGCGAAATACTCGCCGTGCGCGTTGGCATCATAATCATCCGCGAGGACGAGCGCATTATCTTGATCTGAGGCCAGTGCCATCTCGCGCCGCCCCTGCGAACCCACGGCCACGAAGGCATACTCCACTGGCGGAGGACCCAGTTCTTCCTCGGCAAGGGTGCACAGGCGGCGCGCTACCGCATCGGCGGCAAGCGTGACCAAGCTCGAGGCTTCCGCCGGTGTCGAGCCACGTTCCACGAAGCGCCCGGCCAGGCGCGTGGCCTCGTTGAAGGCACCATTCAGCTCCGCAACACTGGAGCGCCGTGAAAGATCCGCCGCAAGGTAGACCGGATCATTGTGCAGCAGCCGGGTAACGTCCGACTGCGTAACAATCCCCTGCAGGGCGCCTTCTTTGACCACCGGCAAATGGTGGATTCCGCGCTCGGCCATGTGCAAGAGTGCTTCCATGGCCGGGGCATCCGCCGATACCGTGAGGGGCTGAGGCGTCATGATCTCCCCCACCGATTCAGCAGGGTCACGCTCCGCGGCGAGCACGCGGGTGCGCAGATCACGGTCGGTCACAATGCCGGCAAGACGCTTGGCTGAATCTGAACCCGGTGTAACAACGAGCAGTGAGGACACGCCGCGGTCCGTCATCAGCATCGCGGCTTCGCGGATGGTGGTGGCAGCCGGCGCAGTCAGTATGTCGGTGCGAGTAAGCTCTCGCAGCGGCGTGCGTAAAACGTCGGTCGAAGTGGATTCAGAAAGCTCGCGTGCTGCCGCACGGATCTGGCGCGATTGCGCTGAAAAGAAACGCGCAATGTCGGGGTTGCGGCGGGACAACTCGCTGAAGTCCTCCTGCGCCAGGGTGAAGACGAGGCTGTCCTCCACCGCGACCATCTCATAAGCGGAGTGCGGCTCCCCCTGCAGCGTGGAATAACCGAAGGTGAGCCCGGATTCGCGGCGGTCTAGCAGCATGCCGTCCTCCCCCAAAACATCAATCGCCCCGGTGCGGATGATGTGGAGGTTGGCATTCTCTTGTCCCAGCTTGATGGGGATATCCCCTCGGCGCAGGTAGATCATGCTCAACTGTGAGGACAGCGCGTTAAGCTCTTCCTCCGGCAGGTGGGAGAAAGGCTCATTCTGGGCGAGGAAGCTGGTGACCTCGTCTATTTCGACGCTCATGCGCCAACCATACAGGGCTAGGCGCTGAGCGCGGAGGCGATTCGATCACCAATTTCGGTGGTGCGCGCTTGTGCGTCGCCGCGGGAGGAGACGTCGGCAGCCACGGCCTCTTCGATGCGCACGGCGTTCTCCTCATCCCCGAGGTGGCGCAACAGCATGGCCGCCGACAGGATCGCCGCGGTGGGATCCGCAATGCCCTTGCCCGCGATATCCGGGGCGGAGCCGTGGACCGGCTCGAACATGGAGGGATTAGCGCCGGAGGCATCGATGTTGCCGGAGGCAGCCAGACCAATACCGCCGGTAACTGCACCCGCCAAGTCGGTCAGGATGTCGCCGAAGAGGTTGTCGGTCACGATGACGTCATAGCGAGCTGGGTCGGTGACCATGTAGATCGTTGCGGCATCGATGTGGTTGTAATCTACGGTGACCTCGGGGAATTCCTTCGCAACCTCGTCCACCGTGCGCTGCCAGAGGCCACCGGCGTTAACAAGGACATTGGTCTTGTGCACCAAAGTCACGTGCTTGCGGCGGCCCATCGCACGCTGAAAGGCATCGCGCACCACGCGTTCAACTCCAAAGCGCGTGTTCTGAGAGACCTCCGAGGCCACCTCGTGTTCAGTACCTTCGCGCAGCGTGCCACCGTTTCCGCAGTACAGACCTTCGGTGCCCTCACGGACGACGACGAAGTCGATATCGCCCGGGTTTGCCAGCGGAGAGGTGGACGTCGGGTACAGCTTGGAGGGGCGCAGGTTGACGTGATGTTCCAGGGCGAAACGCATCTTCAGCAGCAACCCGCGCTCAAGCACACCGGGCGGGACCTCACCGGGCGCACCAATGGCGCCGAGCAGGATGGCGTCGTGTTCGCGCAGGGATGCCAGGTCGGCGTCAGTAAGCAGCTCCCCGTTGCGCAGGTAGCGTCGTGCGCCGAGGTCATAGTCCGTCACCTCGACGTCGTGGCGCACCGCGCGCAGGACCTTGAGCGCCTCCGCGGTTACCTCGGGACCAATTCCATCGCCGCCAATCACTGCCAGTTTCATTTTGCGGGATTCCTTTCTCACATATTGGATATATGTGAGAGTACCACCCCCTCTGCCTTGAGGGCGGCGAAACCCCCGCAAAGAACCGTTCTCGGTCCTTCACGGGGGCTGGGATGAAAGGTTCAGCTGTCCAGACTAGGCATCCAAATCAAGCTGGCGGCAGGTAGCACCCAGCGCCGCGTTGATTTCCTCGACAAGCTCCTCCGGCACCTCGCGCTCAACTCGCAAGATAAGGACTGCATCGGAGACATCCTTGCCCTGGGTCAATGCAGCCGCCACGATGTTGATGCCGGCAGCGCCAAGCTTCGTACCGACAGTGCCCAAGGCACCCGGGGCATCCTTGTAGGAGAAGAAGAGGTTGCGGCCCGTAGCGCGCATGTCGACGCCACGGCCATTGATGCGGATGATCTTCTCGACGCCGTCGATGCCAGTCAGGGCACCAGTGAGCTGCGATACCAAGCCGTCGGGGCCGATAACCTTGACCCTCACGGAGGAGCGGTGTCCCTTCGATTCCACGTTGGTCTTGACGTCCACGCTCACGCCGCGGCTTTCAGCAATCTGCATCGCGTTCACAAAAGTAACGGTCTCCGAGACCACGCCAGAAAACAGCCCGCGAACAGCGGACAATCCAAGAGCCGAAACATCCTCGTTGGCCAGCTCGCCGCAAGCCTCCACCTCGACGGCAACCGGCGCAGCGTCCAACAGGTTGCCTGCAACGAGGCCCAGCTTGCGTGTCAGATCCAACCAGCCGGCAACCTCTTCGCCGACTCGGCCGCCTTCGACGTTGACGGCATCGGCAACGAATTCGCCGGCCAGTGCCTTGAGCACGGAGGCAGCCACATCGGTACCCGCACGATCCTGAGCCTCGACCGTAGACGCGCCAAGGTGCGGGGAGACGGTAACTTGCGGAAGCTCGAAGAGCGGGGAATCTGTGCACGGCTCGGAGGCATAGACATCGAAGCCAGCGCCGCGGTGGTGACCGGATTTGATCGAAGCAGCCAAGGCTGCCTCATCGACCAAGCCGCCGCGGGCGGCGTTAATGATGATCTGCCCCTTCTTGGCCTTCGCTAGGAGCTCGGCGTCAAACATGCCGGCGGTCTCCGGGGTCTTGGGCAGGTGAATGGTCACGAAGTCAGCGCGAGACATGAGTTCCTCAAGGGGCACCAATTCCACGCCCAGTGCTGCCGCACGGGCCGGGTTGGCATAAGGGTCGTGTGCGATGACGGTGGTCTCAAATGCCAGCAGGCGCTGGGCAAAGAGCTGGCCGATGTGACCGAAACCCACGATGCCGATGGTCTTGCCGTATACCTCAACACCCTTGAAGGAGGAGCGCTTCCACTCACCTTGGCGCAGGGACTGATCCGCCGCCGGAACCTGGCGTGCGGTGGCGAGAAGCAGCGCGATCGCCTGCTCGCAGGCGGAGTGGATGTTGGAGGTCGGTGCGTTGACAACCATGACGCCGCGCTCGGTAGCAGCGGGGATATCAACGTTGTCCAAGCCGACGCCGGCACGCCCCACAATCTTCAGGTTCTTCGCTGCGGTCAACACCTCCGCGTCCACGGTCGTAGCGGAGCGGACGAGGAGGGCGTCCGCCTCCGGCACCGCGGCAAGCAGCTCCGCGCGGTTGGGGCCGTCAACCCAGCGGACCTCAACTGTGTCCCCGAGAGCATCGACGGTGGATTCTGCAAGCTTATCGGCGATAAGTACGACCGGCTTCGACATAACTTCCTTCACTAGTCTGAAATGTGGATGCCGAGAAGTGTAGTTTATTCTTTCCAACCCTGAGCGATTTTATGCGTGAATTCTGTCACTGAACCGAATTCCGGCCCGAGGGCCACGATCGGGCCATCCGCCAACCCCGCAGTAATCGCCGCGCCGGCTTTCGTTGCCGTCGGATCCGGTTGCGCCATCACGAACACCGTACCGCCATACGCGGTGGCGTTCACCACGTTTGCTAAAGGGCTGTCCTTCGTCGCAACGATCACCGGTGCCATCTGCGCATCACGGCGCGCCTGGGCAGGAATCGCTGGCATCTTTTCCTTCGTAAGGTGCTGCGGCAGGGGTTCCCACGCGGCCTTCAACTCCGTCTTGGTCGAAGAATCTAGGCGCGTGATGCTGTCCACCATGCGTTCGCGATTCACCACCACCTTGGATTCAAAGCGGAATGCGGTGTACTCCCCCAGCGCCTTGGTGTTTCCCGGATCATGCACCACTTCACGTTCGCCATTGTGGCTAGCCCATGGGACATTCCCGATGACGAGGATCTGGTCAACGTCAAGGTCGGTAAGCAGCTGCGAGATTTGCGGGCGAATCGATGAATCGTAGGTCACCATTGGCACGCGCTGCGATACGCTCAGCGTCGCGGCCCGCAGGGCAGCGGCATCTGAGTCTTCGGCCAAGATCAGCGTATTGCTTTCCTTGAAGAACAAGCGTGCGGAGTCAATTCCCCAGCGGTCCTCAACCACCGTAACCTCGTTGGCGAATTGCGGGTCAATAAGCCGCAGACGGTTTTCTTCGCTCGCGCGGGCTAGGTCAATCTCCGCCTCAGGGCGGGCGGTAATGTCCTGCGTCAGGATTGGCTCACCGCGCCCAAGCGAAGAGCAGCCCACCGCCGCAAGCGCGCTCATGCCCAGCAGCAGCGCTACAGGCACGGCCCGCAGCGCGCCCGACGACGACACCTTAACGTGCAAAGGCCTGCGGGCCCTCTTCGCCGCCGGAAAGGTTCGCCTCATCCACGTCGCGCACAACCTTCTTGTTGAGCGCGTATTCAACGATGCCCACGAAACGCTCGCGGCGATCGGCGAAGAACTGATGCGCAGTCTTCGCGGTCAGCAGCTCCGGCTCCAGGTCATGGGAGGCCAGCACGCTGTCGAACTCGGCGTCTTCCATAATCGACTTCGACTGCACGCGCGGCAGGTAGCGCTCCGGCGAGTGCCCGTCGAGGACAACCTCGGTGCGCTTGCCCATCGGCGTGCGGTTGAGCACGGAGTTGGCCAGCACACCGCTGACGCCGTGGCGCTCACACCAACGAAGCGGGAAGACCGGGAAGAAGCCTGGTTGCAGCTCCTCAAAGCTGTGCCGGTTGAACGGGCGGCCGGTCCGCCAGTCCTTCGCGCCGCGTGCCATAAGCAAAGCATAGAGGCCGTGCCACACCCCGTCGTGCTCCCCCACAGACAACAAGCGGGACTCGCGGAAGGAGGCATCGCGCACAGTCTTCGGGACATCCTCGGTCTCACCCGCGACCCACGCGGTGACCTCATCGACATCACGCGCAGCGCGCAGCCTCACTGCAGAAGAGCCATAAAGCTCACCAAAGACACCGCTCCAGAACCACTGGTTGAGGCGGTCCCATGCGTCCTGGCTGGACAGCACGCCCTTCTTTTCTGCCAGGCGCGCAAGGATGACAGCCAGCGGAATGATCTGCTCGGAATAAGGTACCTGCTCAAGGGAGAGAATGCAGCGCTCGGCCAAGAACTCAGCAACCTCACGGAAAGTAATCACCAGGGTTTGCGAGGCCTTGCGGTACTCATTCAGTGACAGCTGCAAGATATCTTCGCGCTGCCCGCCAGCGTTCCCCTTCTCCCCGGACACCAGCAGCGATACTGCCGAAAGGAACTCGTTGCGGCCGATGCCGTCGAGCGCGGGGAAGGCACGCAGCTGCTTCTCGACGCCTGCCCAGTCCTCCGCAAGGTGAAAGTCCGGATCTTCAGAAGCAAAGACAGCCGTCAGGAGATCGAAGACGTCCATCTGCAAACCGGCCGAGTTAGCCTGAGCGAAAATGGAGCCAATTCCCGAGCTCGCCGTCTCGCGGGAGAGGCGAATCATCGGCACCGTGTAGCCGGACAGGGGCCGTAGAATCCGGTTATTGAAGGCAGCGACGACGTCACGGGTGGCGCCATCGTTAGCAGCCGCAAGCTCGAAGAGCATGCTGGTGCCTTCCTCACTCAGCAACGCCGAGACCGGGATGCAGCATGCCTGTACTGCGGCCTCGCGACTATCCAAGGTGCCCTCGATGTCCGGCGCGAAGTGGGAGCGCAGTTCGCCGTGCTGGTTGATGGCGAAGACAGCTTCATCCGGCATGATGTCCTCGGAGGTAGCTTTGCGCAGGTCCACGAAGTACTTGCGGGAGACTTTCTTGGAGCGGAAATCGGTGGTATCCACAAAGCCCTCACCGCGGAAGCAGTGATACAGGGTGGTTAGCCTCTGCTGCCCATCGAGCAGGAGCAGGCCGGGGTTCACCCCAGTGTTAGGCGCGCCCGCGAGAGGCCGTGGCCGAAAGCGCATGGCTTCATTGCGGGTATCCAAGGCCATGAATGCACCGAGCGGGTATCCGCGCAGGACGGTGACGATCAGCGATCGAATTCGGTCTTCATCCCAGGCATAGGAGCGCTGGAAATCGGGCAGCTGAATATCACCACGATCGATGCGAGCGAAAAGGTCATTAAGGTCATAGCTTGGCGTAGAGAAACCCATGGCCCCGAGCCTACAACTAAATGTGGGAATATGCCCGTTTATGTGCGAACATCACATCAAAAGGAAATCCCGCTGACCAGTGGCCAACGGGATTCTGTAGTCGAAGCGTAGTTTAGGCAGTTGCATCCAGCGGGTTCTTGACCCAGCTCATGAGGTCACGCAGCTGGGAGCCGGTCTGCTCAATCGGGTGGGAGTTCACCTTGGCGCGCAGCTCCTCCAGCTCCTTATTGCCGCCTTCAACGTTGGCGACAAGGCGCTTGACGAAGGTGCCGTCCTGAATATCAGTGAGGACATCCTTCATGCGTTCCTTCACGGAAGCGTCAATGACGCGCGGGCCAGAGAGGTAGCCACCGAACTCAGCGGTGTCGGAACAGGAGTAGTTCATGTTCTTGATGCCGCCCTCAACGATGAGGTCAACGATGAGCTTCAGCTCGTGGCAGACCTCAAAATAAGCCATCTCAGGCTCATAGCCAGCTTCAGTCAGGACCTCGAAGCCGTTCATGATCAGGTACTCCACGCCACCGCACAGAACCGCCTGCTCACCAAAGAGATCGGTCTCGGTTTCATCCTTGAAGGTGGTTGGGATAACGTCGGCGCGGGCACCACCGATGGCCGCAGCGTAGGACAGGGTCAGCTCGCGCCCCTCGCCCTTCGGATCCTGCTCGGTGGCGATCAGGCAGGGAACGCCCTTGCCGTCGACGAACTGGCGGCGAACCAGGTGGCCCGGGCCCTTCGGAGCAACCATGCCGATGGTGATATTCTCCGCCGGCTTGATCAGGCCGAAATGGATGTTGAGGCCGTGGCCGAAGAACAGCGCGTTGCCGTCCTCCAGGTTCGGTTCGATATCCTCTGTAAAGATCGCCGCCTGGGAAGTATCCGGTGCCAGCAGCATGATGACATCAGCCCACTTGGCGGCCTCAGCGTTGCTGAAAACCTTGAAACCAGCCTCCTCGGCCTTCTCGCGGGACTTCGAACCCTCGCGCAGACCGATAGCAACCTCAACGCCGGAGTCACGCAGGTTCATAGCGTGGGCGTGGCCCTGGGAGCCATAGCCGATGATGGCGACCTTGCGGCCCTGGATGATGGTCAGGTCTGCATCAGATTCGTACAGAGTCTCAATAGCCATGTTTGATGTTCCTTTTCTCTTTGGGTTCGTTAGTACTACTCATCAAGTAGTAACTCGGTCTATTGAATTTGTATCATAATTTGGGACACTGCGCCCACATTGTGAGATTTTATTTTGTCGGTGCCATTGCCTTCGGCCCGCGCCCCAGCGCGACGTTGCCGGATTGCACCAGCTCGCGAATGCCGAAAGGCTCGAGGACGTCGAGAAGCGCCTGCAGCTTGCCCGGCGTACCGGTGGCCTCAACCACCACGGACTCCGGCGAGACGTCCACGATGCGCGCGCGGAAAATGTTCACTGCATCGACCACCTGGGGGCGGTTCGAGTTATCCGCGGCAACCTTTACCAGCATGATCGAGCGGGCAATGGTGTTTTCTTCCTCCAGCTCCACCACCTTGAGCACCGGGACGATTTTGTTGAGCTGCTTCGTCACCTGCTCGATGATGACCTCGGAGGCATCCACGACGATGGTCAGGCGGTTAATGCCCTCCGTCTCGGTCCGAGCGGACACCAGCGAGATGAGGTTATAGCCACGGCGGGTGAACATGCCGGTCACACGGGAGATGATGCCCTCAATATCCTGAACTCGAACGGAGAGGATGTGTCGGGTGATGTCGTCTTTAGCCATTGTTTTCGGCCTCCTCGAGAGATTCGTGGATGTCGGCCGGTTCCTCGGCCGCGGACTCATTGTCATCAAACAGTGGGCGCAGGCCCAGGGCGTACTGGATTTCCTCGTTAGAAGCCCCGCCGCCAATCATCGGCCACACCTGGGCATCCTGGCCCACGATGAAGTCAATAACCACTGGACGGTCATTAATTGAGCGCGCTCGTTCAATCGCCGGGCCAATCTCTTCCGCCGTGGTGACGCGAATGGACTCGCAGCCCAGGGCTTCGCTGAGCTTGACAAAGTCCGGCACAAATTCGTCGTGCTCGCGCAGCTTGGTATGGGAGTACTTGTTGTCATAGAAGAGCGTCTGCCACTGGCGCACCATACCCAGGTTGCCGTTATTGATCACGGCAACCTTGATGGGAAAGCCTTCCACGGCCGCGGTGGTCAGCTCCTGGTTGGTCATCTGGAAGCAACCATCGCCATCGATAGCCCAGACCTCTCGCTCCGGGCAGGCAGCCTTTGCCCCCAGCGCCGCGGGCACGGCGTAGCCCATCGTGCCGGCGCCACCGGAGTTGATCCAGCTGCGGGGGTGCTCGAAGTCGAGGAACTGCGCCGACCACATCTGGTGCTGACCCACGCCCGCACAGTAGATAGCTTCCGGGCCAACGATGGAGCTGAGCTTTTGGATAACCTCTTGCGGGTTGAGCAGGCCATCTGACGTCGGCTCAAAGCCGCGCGGGAAGCGGCGCTGCATGTTCCCCAAATACTCCATCCACGGACCAATTCGCGGGGCATCCAACTCCGCATCATTGGCATAAGCCTTGGTCAGTCCCAAAAGCACCTCGCGGGCATCGCCCACGATGGGAACAGCCACCTCGCGGATTTTGCCGATCTCCGCCGGGTCAATGTCGGCATGGATCACCTCGGCGTGGGGAGCAAAGGTGTCCGTATCACCGGTCACGCGGTCGTCGAAGCGTGCGCCCACGGCGATGATAAGGTCCGCCCGCTGCAGGGCCGCGACCGCCGGCACCGTGCCGTGCATGCCGGGCATACCCATGTGCTGCGGGTGATTACCCGGGAAGGCACCGAGAGCCATAAGCGTGGTCACCACAGGGATTCCGGTCAGCTCCGCGAACTCGCGCAGCTCGCGGGAGGCTTCGGCCTTGATGACGCCGCCGCCAACGTAGAGCACCGGACGCTCGGCGCGCGCAATGCGCTGAACAGCCTGGGTAATCTGGCGCGGGTGCGGAGTAGTCGTGGGCTTGTACCCCGGTAGTTCCGGCATCCTTGGGCCCGAATATTCCATATAAGCGTTCTGCACGTCCTTCGGAATATCCACGAGCACAGGCCCTGGGCGCCCAGTGGCGGCCAAATGGAAGGCTGCCGCGATCGCCCCGGGGATATCTTCTGCCTTGGTGACGATGAAGTTGTGCTTCGTAATTGGCATCGTCACGCCACGGATATCAGCCTCTTGGAAGGCATCGGTGCCCAGCAGGGAGCTGCCCACCTGGCCCGTGATTGCCACGACGGGAATCGAGTCCAGGTTAGCGTCAGCCAGCGGGGTCACCAGGTTGGTCGCACCCGGGCCGGAGGTAGCAATCATGACGCCGACCTTTCCGGATGCTTGGGCGTAGCCTTCGGCTGCATGGCCGGCCCCCTGCTCGTGGCGGGTGAGCACGTGGCGCAGCTTCGTGGATTCAAAGAGGGCGTCGTACAGCGGAAGCACGGCACCACCCGGAATGCCGAAGACAAGCTCGGTGCCGAGATCTTCGAGGGTGCGGACAATGGCGTGTGCGCCCGTGATGCGCTCGGGCGCCCGCTGTGGCGGTGTGGAAGCTGTCACGGTTGATGTGCTCCTTCAGTGGGGTGGGTGGTGAAGAGATCATCCAACGACTAACGCCCCCGTCTTTCCTTCCTGGGTGTGAAGGTAACGGGGGCGCTTGCTGGTCGACGTCACTTGTGGACTCGCTACGGCTCGCGCCGCCCGGGTACTACTACGAGGTGAAGTCGAATAATGATCATGGGCTAAACTGTACACTGATAGAAACACCACCGCTGGCATTTACCCCCATTTTTGGGATCTTTTTCTCATTTTGCGAGATTGCACAGGTGGGGCGGTTCGCCACCGCGCCGCACAGTCAATTACGATGACCCACTATGACGTCCTCACACCCGCAGAACGCATCAACTCGTGCCGAACACCCCACGGCCGAAACGTTCAAGCCCACCCGCGAACATCTCCTCGGCATTGGCATCCTCGCCGCCATTGCATTTCTCAGCATTGGCTGGGCTCCGAAGTACCTCTTTTGGGTCCTCATCTTCCCGGTGCTGGCCATCTGGTGGGTTCTACGCGCACGCACCACCGTTGACGGCAAGGGCATCCACATCACCTATGGCTTCCGCGGCCCCAAGAACATCGCGTGGGGCGACTTCAAGGGAATCGGCTTCCAGCGCTCGCGGGCCTACGCCCGCACCACAAGCGGCAACAACTTCAACCTGCCGGGAGTGACCTTCAACTCCCTCCCCCGCCTTGCCGCCGCTTCCAATGGGCGCATCCCCGACGCATTGACTGCAGGCCGTGATGCTGCCGACGACAAGGTCATCATCGTCCACCGAGATGGCCAGCAAGTCCTCCTCACCAAGGAGGAATACGCCGAGTACCTCAAGAAACACCCCGAATTAAAGGAATAACCATGTACCCGCTCCGCTCCAAAGTCACGACTGTTGGCCGCCAGGCATCCGGTGCGCGCGCACTATGGCGCGCTACCGGCTCCAAGGAGAGTGACTTTGGCAAGCCAATCGTCGCTATTGCCAACTCCTTTACCCAGTTCGTCCCCGGCCACGTCCACCTCAAGAACGTCGGTGACATCGTGGCCGATGCCGTGCGCGAAGCCGGCGGTGTGCCCAAGGAATTCAACACCATTGCCGTCGACGATGGCATCGCCATGGGCCACGGCGGCATGCTGTACTCCCTTCCTTCGCGTGAGATCATCTCCGATTCCATCGAGTACATGGTCAACGCCCACACTGCCGACGCCCTAGTGTGCATCTCCAACTGCGACAAGATCACCCCGGGTATGTTGAACGCCGCGCTGCGCCTCAACATCCCCACCATCTTCGTCTCCGGCGGCCCGATGGAGGCCGGCAAGGCCGTTGTTGTCGATGGCGTGGCGCACGCGCCGACAGATCTGATTACGGCAATCACGGCGTCGGCCAGCGACGCCGTCTCCGACGAGGGCCTAACCCGCGTGGAGGAATCCGCCTGCCCCACCTGTGGTTCCTGCTCCGGCATGTTCACCGCCAACTCCATGAACTGCCTCACCGAAGCGCTCGGACTCGCACTGCCAGGCAACGGCACCACGCTAGCCACCCACAGCGCGCGCCGCGCTCTCTTTGAACAAGCAGGCCGCACCATCGTCGAGATGTGCCAGCGCTACTACGGCGAAGAAGACGACGCCGTTCTCCCGCGCTCCATCGCCACCAAGGAAGCTTTCACCAATGCCATGGCGCTGGACATGGCTATGGGTGGTTCCACCAACACCATCCTCCACACGCTGGCCGCCGCGCAGGAGGGCGAGGTGGACTTCACCCTCGAGGAC
This sequence comes from Corynebacterium sp. HMSC056E09, assembly GCF_001813425.1. Lineage (NCBI taxonomy): Bacteria > Bacillati > Actinomycetota > Actinomycetes > Mycobacteriales > Corynebacteriaceae > Corynebacterium > Corynebacterium sp. HMSC056E09. The sequence continues at coordinate 14,793 of NZ_KV812479.1, read as the reverse complement.
ATCAACGAGATCTCCTACCGCGTGCCTTGCCTGTCCAAGGTGGCGCCCAACGGCACCTACCACATCGAGGATGTGCACCGCGCCGGCGGCATCCCTGCCATCTTGGGCGAACTGCGCCGCGCCGGCCACTTGAACCTCAAGGTCCATACCGCCCTCTACGACAACGCTGAGGAGTGGCTCGACGAGTGGGATATCCGCGGCGGCAAGGCTACCGACGCTGCCCGCGAGCTCTTCTTCGCCGCCCCCGGCGGCGTGCGCACCACCGAGCCTTTCAGCCAGTCCAACCGCTGGGATGAGCTGGATACTGACGCTTCCAACGGCTGCATCCACGACGCCGAGCATGCCTTCTCCTCCGACGGCGGCCTCGTTGTCCTGCGCGGCAACCTCGCCCCCAACGGGGCCATCGTCAAGGCTGCCGGCGTTGACGAGGAACTGTGGACCTTTACCGGCCCAGCCCGCGTGGTGGAATCCCAGGAGGAGGCCGTATCCATCATCCTGAAAAAGGAGGTCCAGCCTGGCGATGTCATCGTCATCCGCTACGAGGGCCCCGCGGGCGGTCCCGGCATGCAGGAGATGCTGCACCCGACTTCCTTCCTCAAGGGTTCTGGCTTGGGCAAGGCCTGCGCCTTGATTACCGATGGCCGCTTCTCCGGCGGTACCTCCGGCCTGTCCATCGGCCACATCTCCCCCGAAGCTGCCCACGGCGGCCTCATTGGCTTAGTGGAAAACGGTGACCCCATCACCATCAACATCCGCGAGCGCCAGCTCACCCTCGACGTGGACGACGACGTCTTGGAACGCCGCCGCGCCACCGAGGAGCAGCGCGAGAAACCGTGGACGCCGAAAGAGCGAAACCGGCCAGTCACCAAGGCACTGCGCGCCTACGCCAACATGGCCACCTCCGCTGACCGTGGTGCGGTGCGCGTGGTGGATGGCTACGTCAATTAGAGTATGGGGCGATGAATTTCGCCACTAACGCCGCAAGGCGCACACTCCTGACCGCCGCCGGGCTCATCATTGGCCTGGTGGGCGTCATCCGCCACGTCCTCCACACGGACTACCCTGTGGACATGATCATTTACCGTGAGGGCGTGCGCGCCTTCATGGAGGGCCGCTCGGTCTACTCGGAGCCCATGTACGCCGGGGATTTGGCGCTCCCCTTTATCTACCCACCCTTCGGCGCGCTCGTGATGGTTCCGCTCACCGCCTTCGACTGGATGAGTGACGCCCTGGCGGGCGATATCATGATCGTCCTCTCGGATGCGCTGGTCTTCGCCTGCCTCTTCGCGATCTTCCGCGCACTCAAGGTGCCGCACCTATGGCCCACTGTGGCGATCGCGTGGGCCGCGGCCATGTTCTTTGAACCCATCCGCCTCAACAACGGTTTTGCGCAAATCAACATCGTCATCATGGCGTTGGTCGTCTTCGATCTCGTCCCCCGCAAGCGCAAGCTCCCGCAGGGCTGGCTGATAGGCCTCGCGGCGGCCATCAAGATCACTCCGTTGGCCATGCTGCTGTACTTCCTGCTGCGCCGCGAGTGGAAGCCGATCCTCACAGCCTTCGCCTCCGCTGTCGTGGCAACGCTGTTGGCCGCGGCCTACCGCTGGGAGGCTTTTCTCGAATTCTTCAGTTCAAAGCTTCTCGATATGGGCAAGGGCGCAGACTTCGGCGTGGCCACGGACTATCAGTCCAATTCCTCGCTCAAGGGTGCCATCCAGCGCCTCTTTACTTCCCAAGAGGCGATGGACAACCACGGCATGCTCATCAACGTGCTGTGGATCGTGGTTGCGCTCACGATCATCGGCCTCGGCTCCGCACTCATCCTGGCTCAGATGCGGCGCGGCCTGCTTGTCGACGCCCACCTCACCACCGCCACCATCATGTTGCTCATCTCCCCCGTCTCGTGGTCACACCACTGGGTGTGGCTGTCGCTCATCGTGCCGGTTCTGGTCTACCGCGCATGGACGTGGCGTCACCACACCTGGGTCGCTGGCAGCTCGCTCGCAGTTCTCGCGGCTTGGGCAGGCATGCTGCTCACCGTTCCACCGAAGTGGTGGTTCGGCGATAGCATCGACGTCCACACGATGCCGCTGTACCAGAAGTTCTTGGTCGATGACTTCGTGTGGCTGGCACTACTCAGCTGGATTCTCTACGCCATCTGCCTCAAGGCTCGAGGCGCTCAATCCGACAAGCCACAAACCGAACTCGCTGCGGCCCAAACCAACTAAGCCCCGAAACGCAAAACTGCCCGTTCTGACAAAGTTGTGCGCCGCCACTGCAGCGCGAGGGAAAACTTTGGCAACATTGGCACCTCAGCGACGCCATACCATGCGCCCAACTCAGCCCTCAGCTAAATCCTTGAGTGCTGCCAAGTGACCGTCGAAGGCAATCTTGCCGTGCTCAGTCAATGCGACCCACACCGAGTCCTTAGCACGGCTGGTGCCATATTCGCGGAAGCGAGTCACGTAGCCGGCTTGTTCTAACGCTCCGAGCTGCTTGGACAGGGAGGCGTCGGAAAGCTCCGTGCGATCGCGCAACATAGCGAATTTCATCTCACGGTTGACGTCCCCACCCTGTGTGGCGCCAAAGGCATTGAGCGTGGCGCAAATCTTAAAGCGGTTGAGCGGGTGGATTATCGGATCGAGCTCACTCATCGCGGCATCCTATTCAGCGCACCGGTGTGCAACGTCCAAAAGACCGACAAACTGCACAGCACACCTGCGATGCACGAGGCAATAACGTGCCCTTCAACAAAGGGATTGAACAGTGCCGGCAGCATCATAAACCCCAATCCTGCGTAGAAGCGCCAGGTCACATTCCTGGAGGCGTGCGGATCAACCTTCTGACGCATCGAATCCCGCACCCCCGTGCGGTAAAAGAAGGCAAGACTCACCAAGAGCCCGAGTACAAGAAGCAGTCCACCAACAAGAACGAGAGGATGGACGTCATCCTTGATCCACATGTAGGCAAACCACGCGCCGTAAGCAGCCGATGCGAGCAAGCTCAGCCAGATAGGCGGCCGCTTCGCCGCGGCTAGCTGTTGTTGCTCCTCAAATGCGAGTGCTTCTCGAACATCCTGATCGGACAAAACTAAAGCTCCCCTCCTGCGGCACCAAAGTCATTGTTTTCCATTACGGAAACCAACTTACTTTACGCAATGGAAAACAACAACAGTTGGTGTATAACTGCAGGCTGGGAGCTTAAGTAGGCGCTAAAACTCTTAGCTCAACGGGTTGACGCCAGCTCCAAACCACCAGATGGCCACGAGCGCGGCAACGCCAATGACGACAAAGACCCACGAGGTTGCCAGTGGGCGACGGGTCCAGGAGCGATTGAAGTCAAGGGAGATGAATCCCGGACCGGTGAACTGCAGGGCCACAGCGATAACAAAGAGCACCAGACCCAGCCAGACGCTCTCATTCCAGGCAAAGACATCCAACCCAGCACCGGAGGCGTTGAGGCCGTGAATAGCGGAGAAGCCTGTGACGATGAGACCGAACATGGCCGCCAGCGGTGTAACTAGACCCAGAAGCAGGAAGGCACCGGCAATGAGCTGGACGGTCGGCACGCCGATGGCCAAGGCCGCCGCCATGGTGTACTCACCGAACTCGTTCTCCAAGCCTGACAGCCCCTCGTTACCGCCGAGCTTAAAGAAGGTCGAAGCACCCGCCACGAGCAGGTAAACGCTGAGCGCCAGGCGCACGAAAAGCAGACCAAAGTCAATGGTGCCTCGGCGAGCCGACAAGTGCTTTTCTTCTACAGCCTCCGCTTCGGTTGCGGTGACTGGCTCAGCCGCAGGGTCAGCCACGGCAACGGCGCTGGGCTCTTCATCAGCCTCAGCCACTGGCATTGCAGTCGTCTCCGTATCGGTTCCTGCCGTCGCCTCCGCGCGCGGGAAAGCAGTAGTTTCAGTTTCAGCATCAGCGGCAGAGCTGTCGAAAGACAGGGATTCCTTGGAGGCGCTTTCAAAGGTTTCGGTCTTCGCCTCGGGTTCGGCCTCGACGGCGGGCTCTTCAGCCTTCTTTGGCTTGATCACCTGCGGCTCGGCGCGCCCCGGGCGCTGGAAGAGGCTGCTCTTCTTTGGCTTTTCGGCCGCAGCTTCCGCAGGCGCGTTGTCCTTCACGGAGTCTTTGCCCGTGTAGGTCGGGATATCGTCATCAAAGTTGGTGGCTTTATCAGGAGTTTTATCGCTCATACCTCCAACTTAAGGCAGCACAGCACCCTTATGGTGCATCTTTACCGGCGCGGCGCGAAGCTAAAACCGCATGGCCAGCGTTTAAGACGTCTTCGGTGAGATCAGCAAGCAATTCCGATTCCAGCCGCCAGCGTTGCCAGTAGAGGTCGATGTCGAGCGGGAAGTCGTCGAGAAGCACCAGCTCCCCGGACTCCAGCAATGGCTGGGCCTGCAGGCGCGGCACCAAGCCCCAGCCCAGCCCGTAGCGCACAGCTTCGACATAACTCTCCGAGGAGGGAATCTGAGATACCCGTGCGCGCAGGACGTGGGAGTCGATGAAGCGCTCACGCATGGCGTCATCCAAGGTGGCGTCGTTCGGCCCGAAACCCACGATGGGCAGCGTCTCCCAGTCCTCAAAGGTCTCCGCCAGCTCCGGCGCGGCGACGGCAAAGTAGCGCATGGTACCGAGGTACGTGGATTCGCAGCCGGAGACCGGCGTTTGCTCGCGAGTCACAGCTCCCAGAACGTCGCCGCGGCGCAGCATTGCGAGCGTGCGGGCCTCATCTTCGATGCGGATGCGCAGCGCTGCCGCACCGCGCTCGGCGGTGCGCTGGATTACAGGACGAAACCACGTGGCCAGGGAATCCGAGTTGATGGCAACGGTCAGTGGCACGCGGGACAACCGCTCGGTAAGCCGCGCATCCGCTTCCGCCTGGACCAGCGCCATGCGTCGTGCGGCTTGGGCGACGATCTCCCCCGCCTCAGTCACGGTGACGGGGGTCCCGCGGCGCAGGAGTATTCGGCCCGTCGACACCTCCAGTGCCTTGATGCGCTGGCTCACGGCCGAGGGAGTGATTCCCAACACAGCCGCGGCACCCTCGAAGGAACCTTCATCGATGATGGCCAGCAGGGTTTCGGTATGCAGCGGGTTCATGAAGCAATATTAAACCAGATGTAGAACACTTAACTGGACTTCATATGTCGATATACGCACACTAGAAGCCATGTCAGTATTGCTCGCAGGATTTGCGCTGGGCCTGTCCCTCATCATCGCCATCGGACCGCAGAATGCCTACATCATCAAGATGGGTATTAAACGCGACCATGTCGGACCCATCCTGTTGGCATGCTTGCTTTCCGACGTCATCTTGATCACCGGCGGCACCGCCGGCGTCGGCGTCCTTGTGGAGCGCTTCCCCACCGCGCTCGTCGTGGTGAAGTACCTCGGCGCGGCCTACCTCATCTACTTCGGCTTCACGTGCTTCCGCGATGCTTTCAAGAAGGAACAGGAAGCGCTTGTCATTGAGGAAACCGCACCGGTGGCCCAAGTAGTTGATGATAACGCGGGCAATACGGGCGCACCGAGCACCTCCGTGCTCACCAAAATTCGCCCCCGCATGCGCTCGAAATCCTGGGTCAAGCCCGTCCTTGGGGCATTGGCGTTGACGTGGCTCAACCCCTTGGCCTACGTCGACGCGCTGGTCATGCTGGGCTCCATTGCAAACCAATATGGCGACCAGCGCTGGGTGTTCGCAGCAGGCGCCATCATGGCCAGCGCAGTGTGGTTCCCCTCCCTAGGCTTTGGCGCCTACAAGCTCTCCCACGTGCTGGCCAAGCCGACGACCTGGCGCGTCGTCAACATCGTCATCGGCTGCGTCATGCTTGCACTAACGGCGAAGCTGTTGCTCCACTAATTCTTCTGTGAGTCCTCGGGGAGGTCTTCATCCTCGGCGGGATCTCCCACCGCGCCGGTTTCTTCCACCCAGGCCTTGATCTCTTCGTCGCTGCGGTCCTGCTCCACGGCGTCGCGCTCGGTGTAGTAGGAGTGGTCGTTACGGTTTTCCTCCCACTCTTCCTTGTCGAAGTCGAGCTCCTCGTCCGAATCCAGCTCATCGACCACATCGGAGACGAGATCCTCAAAGAGGGCTTCATCATCCATGTTGGAATCGGCGATCTGCTGACCAATCTCATCGTCGTAACGCGCTGCATCGTACTCCTCATCGGGGTGCAGCTTCAGGTGAAGCAGGGCGCGGATGCGCTCGCGGCGCAAGCCTTCATCCTTGATCTTGCCCAGGGAGCGCAGCCATCCAACCACCAGGATGACGACGAGGACGATGCCCATGTAGCCCAGAACCGGGTACACATACTGCATGAGCGCCTTGAAGCCGGCGAAGGAAACCGCGAAACCTGCAAGGCAGCCGGCGATAAAGATAATGCGGTACTTGGACTCGTTGCCGGAGGACAAACGCTTACCCAGCGCATAGAACATGCCGATGGCCGTGTTGAAGATCATCAGGTAGATGATGACTGCCATGATGACGCCAAGGACTGGGTGAACGTTGTCCACCAGGGTCAGCATCGGAATATCTGAATCTCCCACATTCTCCGCGTTCACCAGCAAGGAGAAACCAGCGATACCCATGAGCACCGCGTAGACCGCGCCGCCTACAATGCCACCGACGCCAGCCTCACGCGGGCTGATGTTATCGCCACCGATCACCAAGGACATCGATACAGCCAGAATGAGGGCGAGGCCGTTGTAGTTCAGCGCGGAGACCAACCAATTCGAGATCGGGGACTCAATCGCTTCAGAGGCGCTAATCGCCGCATCAACGCTCTCCGGCATGTGCAGCAAGGTATAGGTGCCAACGAAGAGAACGGCGATGATAATGGTCGGCGTCAAAAGGCCAATAACTTGGGAGACCTTGTCTACGTCGAACATACCCGTAACCATGACAAGCACGAGCATGAGCAACGAACCTACCCACGCAGGCCAACCGAACTGCTGCTCCATGTTGGAGCCAGCACCTGCCAGCATGACAAAGCCCACCGCAAACAGCGTGAGGATCACCGCGACATCAAGAATGCGCGAGATGATCGGGTGGGTAATGTTGCGGAAGACTTGGTTGTGTTCGCTGGCGTGGAAGTAACTTCCTAGTTGGAGGAAGACTGTACCGGCGAGCGTCATCACCAAACCGGCAACCAGGATTCCCCACATGCCGGGAATACCGAAGGACGTAAAGTACTGGACAACTTCCTGTCCCGTGGCAAAGCCCGCACCCACGAGTAAGCCAATGAAGGACAAAGCGATGCCTACGACGTTTTTATAAGACACGTTTTCCTATCTGTTTTCTAGTTTCTTTTCTTTATGCTTTATGGCTAGCGCATAAAAACACGCCATACCTTTGATGGAGTACGGCGGCACACTACTACCACGGTACTCCATCATGACAGGAAAACAGGTGTGCGGCCGTGGAGAGCTTGCTCCAATGGCCGCTAAAGCATGAGGCGGCTCACCTCTTAATGCTCGGCAAACGTAGCGGTATCAATGACGAATCGGAACTTCACATCACCCGCAACGACGCGCTCATAGGCGGCATCGACATCATCGACGCCGACCTTCTCAATGACAGCTCCCAAGCCGTGCTCGGCACAAAAGTCCAGCATTTCCTGGGTTTCGGCGATGCCGCCAATGTTGTTGCCGGTGAGCACCTTGCCGCCGCCTACCAGGCGGTTGAGGCGCAATGGAAGGGCCTCTGGCGGCAGGCCCACGACAGACATGATGCCCCGCGGCTTCAGCATCCGCAGGTAGCCCTCGAGGCTGTACTCGGCGGAAATCGTGGAGAGGATAAAGTCGAACTCCCCGCGGTGGTTTTTGAAAAAGTCCTCTTCTTCGGTGGTGGCGAGCGTACGGTTCGCGCCCAGCTTCGCGGCCTCCTCAGCCTTGCGCGAGGTGCGCGAGATGACAGTGACATCCGCGCCCTTGGCAGCGGCAATCTGCACACCCATGTGCCCCAAACCGCCGAGGCCCACGACGGCCACCTTCTGCCCTTCCTTGACGTCCCAGCGAGCCAGCGGAGAGTAGGTGGTAATTCCGGCGCACAGCAAGGGCGCGGCGACATCGAAGTCAAGGGCATCTGGAATGCGCAGGACGAAGTCCTGATTCACCACGACCTTCTCCGCATAGCCACCTTGGGTGATCGTTCCGTCGACGTCGGTGGAGTTATAGGTGCCCACACCACCGTTGAGGCAGTTCTGCTCCATTCCAGCTTGGCACTGCTCGCATTCGCCGCAAGAGTTCACCAGGCAGCCGACGCCGACGCGATCGCCCACTTGGAACTTGGTGACGTCCTCCCCTACGGCGGACACCACGCCGGCGATCTCATGGCCCACGGTCAGCGGGAAGTGCGCCTCACCCCACTCATTGCGAATGGTGTGGATATCCGAGTGGCAGATGCCCGCGGCCTTGATGTCGATGACGACGTCATCGGCGCGCGGGTCACGGCGCTGGATGGTCACAACCTTAAAAGGTTCGTTTGGGCCTGTCTTTTGGAGTGCTTTAGTAGAAATAGTCATGGCGACTACGGTACCCCGCAGCCGCCTGACCTCGCCTAATGGAAATTTATACCAATTAGGAGAGCTTCTTCGCAATCAGCTTATTGACCTGTCCCGGGTCAGCCTTGCCCTGGGTAGCCTTCATGACCGCGCCAACGATGGCGCCGGTGACCTTCTTGTTGCCGGCCTTGTACTTCTCCACGATGTCCGGGTTGGCTGCCAGGGCATCATCAACGGCCTTCTCGATCGCGCCGTCATCGCGCACGACCTCGAGCCCGCGCTTGGCGACGACCTCGTCGACATCCCCCTCGCCTTCGAGGACGCCGTCGACCGCCTTGCGAGCAAGCTTGGTGGTCAGCTTGCCTTCCTTGACCAGTTGGACCACGCGCGCGACCTGAGCCGGGGTGATGTCGAGAGCGCTCAGCTCAACGCCCGCCTCATTAGCCTTACCGGTCAGGTAAGAAACCCACCAAGAGCGGGCCTCATCCGGGCTGGTGCCGGCATCCACGGTTTCGATAATGAGATCGAGCGCGCCAGCGTTGACCAGATCGCGCATCTCCTCGTCCTTCAGGCCCCATTCCTCTTGGATGCGGGCGCGGCGAATCCACGGCATCTCCGGCAGGGTTTGGCAGATCTCCTCAACCCACTCGCGGGAGACAATCACCGGCGGCAGATCCGGGTCGTTGAAGTAGCGGTAGTCCTCCGCGGTCTCCTTCGGGCGGCCCTTCGAGGTCGAGCCATCCGTTTCCTGGTAGTGGCGGGTTTCCTGGACGATCTCGCCACCGTCGACAAGCACCTGCGCCTGGCGCTGCATCTCAAAACGCACCGCCTGCTCGACCGAGCGCAGGGAGTTGATGTTCTTGGTTTCGGTACGCGTGCCGAACTCTTCCTGGCCCACCGGGCGCAGTGACACGTTGGAATCCACGCGCATCGAACCCTGATCCATGCGGGCATCGGAGACCCCCAGCGCCGCGACGAGCTCGCGCAGTGCGGACACATAGGCGCGGGCAACCTCGGGGGCACGCTCACCGGCGCCAATAATCGGCTTGGTCACAATCTCGATGAGCGGAATGCCCGCGCGGTTGCAATCCACCAGCGAGGAGGTCGCGCCATGGATGCGGCCGTCCGCGCCACCCAAGTGGGTGAGCTTTCCGGTGTCCTCTTCCATGTGGGCGCGCTCAATCTCTACGCGCCACTCGGTGCCGTCATCGAGAACGACGTCAAGGTAGCCGTCGTATGCAATCGGCTCATCATACTGAGAGATCTGATAGTTCTTCGGCTGATCCGGGTAGAAGTAATTCTTGCGAGCAAAGCGCGACGATTCCGCAATCTTGCAGTTCAGCGCCAGACCGATCTTGATGGCGCCTTCCACGCCCTTTGAATTCACCACCGGCAATGCTCCGGGCAGACCCAGCGAAACCGGGTCCACGTTGGAATTGGGGGCTGCGTTGAAGTTCGTGGGAGAGGTGGAGAACATCTTGGTTTCCGTATTGAGCTCCACGTGAACTTCCATGCCCATTACGGGTTCGAACTTTTCCAGGACCTCGTCGTAGTCCATCAGGTCATACATCGCAGCAGTCATGCGTGCCATCTTAGTATGTTAACGCGACACCGTGCGCAACCGCCTAACCCAACAAGGTGATGCCGTGCGTAATAAGAATTTTGGCAATCATGGCCGCTGGATACACCATGGCATAGCCCAAGGCCACACGCTGATCAGTGCTCGTCCGATTATTCACAAAAGCGAGAACTGCCGGTTGAGTCTGAGCTCCGGCCATAGCACCCGCCGTCTTTGTAGCGCCGACGCGCAGGAATCGGCGCATCACAAAGGCAAACCCGAATGCGACCAGCGTTGTGATGATGATGCCAAGGAGAAGAATCTTCCACCACGCGCCGCCTGTAAAGGCACCGGCGATCTCCCCGCCCGCATTCGTTCCGGCTTGGGCCAAGAAGAGCAACAGTCCGAGCTCGGAAAGAATCGTGTTGGCTGAGTGCGGCAATGCGGTCACTGTATTGCCGATTCGCCCAATCCGCGCCATGACCAACGCGACGATGAGAACGCCGGCGGCAGCACCGAGGTTGAAGGAAGATCCGCCCGGAAGCGGGATATCGATATGCCCTACAAAGATGCCAAGGGCCAAGCCGAGGCCGAGGGATACGGGGTTGATATCGGTTAGGCCTTGCGAAGAATCCCCAAGAAAGTTTGAGATCTCGCGCAGCGACTTCTTTGAGCCCACGACGCGCACGCGATCTCCCAGCTCCACGATGTGTTCGGGGACAGCAACCTGATCGTTGTCCGCACGGCGAACGCGCGAAATGCGCGCGCCCCACCGGTCAGACAGCTGGTTGTTCAGCTCCGCAATAGTCAGGCCAGCCAAGCTGTGCTCGGAGATAGTAATGCGACGAAAGTCTAGCTCGTGGCGGTCATCGTTGAGGATCTGCGGGGATTCACGGCCAGCGCGCTCAATGATATTGTCCAGATCTTCCGGGGCACCGACGAGCGTGACCACATCACCTGGGTGCAACACATCGAAAAACTTCGGCAGGACGATATCATTGCTGCCGACGCGCCGCAGGCGGGTCACTTGCACTTCCCCGTTGCCGATGTCTGCAATCTCTGCCACCGCGATTTCTCTCAAAATCTGCATGTGCTGGCGCGTGACGGGTGACAGGGTGTCGTCGTCATTCCCGGCGTCGCGAAGCACGAGCACCGTGGCCGCGAGCATGCCGATGACGCCGAATAAGTAAGAAACCGCGTAGCCCACGGTTGCTGCGCCGGGATCACCCGTAGCTTCCGACGCCGCCGCCAACGCGGGGGTATTCGTCACAGCGCCGGCAAAAGTACCCGCGATGGTGGCATTCGATAGCCCAAAGACATAAGTGCCCAACCCCCACGCGGCAAGCGCCGCGACGATGAAGACTCCAATCATCGACAGCACTGGGCCCGTCGCGGTTTTCAGCGACTTAAAGAAGGACACCCCAGAATTATTGCCAATGCCAAAGGCAAAGAGCACCAACCCGAGCATTCCCAGAATGGGAGGTACGGAGGCCTCCACACCAACGGCGGAGGCGGCGGCCGAAAAAGCAATACCAAGGAAGAGAACGGCGGCCGCCCCTAAGCTAATTCCCCGGGTTTTGATGCCGCCGAGCGCCATGCCGATGCCAATCAGCAAAAACACCAACAGGACCGGCTGCTCAGCAAGGAAAGCTAATACGCTTGTCATCGAAACCTTTATTAACTATGGGCGGCCTTGTCGCGGCGTTTAACCGAAGAGGGCTTGCGCGTTGGCATAGCGCTTTGCCGGAACCACCTTCAGCTTGCCCACGGCATCCTCGAGCGGGACGAGGTCGATGTTTTCACCGTGGAGGGCGACGCACATTCCGGACTGACCATTGTGCGCGGCACGGGCGGCGTGGGTGCCGTAACGGGTTGCCAGGACGCGGTCATACGCCGTCGGCGTGCCGCCGCGCTGGATGTGGCCGAGGACCGTCGTGCGCACGTCGTAACCGGTGCGCTTCTTGATCTCATCACCGATGACCTGGCCAATTCCGTTGAAGGTCTGGTGACCAAACTGATCGACACCGCCCGCTTCGAAGTCCATGGTGCCTTCCTTGGGAAGTGCGCCTTCGGCGACGCAGATGATGCCATACTTCTCACCCATCTGGAAGCGGCGTTCCATCGCCTTGGTGATATCTGCGATATCGAATGGGACCTCGGGGATCACCGTGTAGTGCGCGCCGCCGGCCATGCCTGCATGCAGCGCAATCCACCCAACGTGGCGGCCCATGACCTCCACGATGAGGATGCGGTTGTGGGACTCAGCAGTGGTGTGAAGGCGGTCAATCGCATCGGTGGCCACGGACACGGCCGTGTCGAAACCGAAGGTGTAGTCCGTTGCATTGACGTCGTTATCGATGGTCTTTGGAACGCCGACAACTGGGATACCGTTGTCAGAAAGCCACTTAGCACCCTTGAGAGTTCCCTCGCCGCCAATGGCGACGAGCGCATCAACCTCAGCATCGGCCATATTGGCCTTGATGGTGTCCAGCCCAGCCTTGAACTTATCAGGGTGGAGGCGGCCAGTACCAAGGATGGTTCCGCCGCGAAGGAGGATGCGGTCAATTTCAGCGTCGTCATAAAGGTCACGGCGTCGGTCTTCCATCAGACCAACCCAGCCGTCCTCGTAGCCGACGACCGTATCGCCGAACTCGTTGGATGCGGTGCGAACGACCGCGCGGATAACAGCATTCAGACCGGGGCAATCACCACCGGATGTCAGTACAGCAAGACGCATGACATCCAATCTACTCGCTTCCCTATTGGCTCGCAGTCTCCACACCAGCGTGCAGGGTATCCCGGAAGAAGAGCGAAGCAATACACCCGACGAAAAGGATCGCAGCGATAGCGACCAGCGAGTCCGCCGCGCCGGCGACCTGCATGACTGCTGATACACCGGCCACACCAATCACCGAGCCCACCTGTCGCGATGTGTTATAGACACCGGAAGCAGCTCCCATGAAATGTGCATCAATATCGCGCATCGTCGTCGCGGCATTGGATCCCCAAATAAAGGACTGTCCCGCCCCCAAGGCCGCACATGGCAGGCTCAGCCACCACCCCGAAACACCCGCGTGCATGAGGAACCACAGCACGGCGAAAGTGGCAATCAACATGCCGAAGCCCGTGAGCGCTAATAGTCGTGGATGCAGCCTATCTGCCAAAATCCCCGCTAGTGGTGACACGCACAAAGAAACCAGAGCCATCGGCGTGACGATCATTCCGGCATCTCCCGCCGATAAACCCTGCTCGACCTGCAACCACATCATGATCGGAATCATCATCGACGCAGCCATAAAGCCCATGGACACGATGGCCACCGTGCCCACGGAGTAGTTACGGTCCTTAAACAACCCAAGCGGAACGAGCGCTGCCGCCCCACGGGATGATTGCAGGCGCACGAAGATAGCCATGCCGACAATTCCGGCGACGAGGAGGGCCCAAATCCACCACGGCCAGCCAGTCTCTGGCCCTTGTTGCACCGCAAAGACGAAGCAGGTCAACGAGACAAACGACGCCCCTACCGACACGAAATCAATCCTTCCGGTCGCCGTCGGCAAGGAAGGCACCCACAGGCCGGAAAGAACAATCGCTGCAATGACAATGGGAATGTGGATCCAAAAGACCGCCTGCCACCCAAACGCGGCTACAACGAAGCCTCCCACTAGCGGTCCAGCAAGAGTGGCCAGCGAACCCACCACGCCCCAGGCACCCAACGCACGGCCGCGCCGCTCACGAGGGAAAACACGGTTGATCACCGCCATGGTCTGCGGCATCTGAATGGAGGCACCTAGGCCTTGTAGCGACCGTGCGGCGATGAGAAACTCTACGGATGGCGCCAGCGCACAAAGCAGTGCACCAAGGCCAAAGAGTCCGTTGCCGAGCTGAAACATTCGCTTCTGCCCGTAGATATCCCCTAGCCTTCCAGTAAACAGGAGAGGCACAACCACGGCGAGCAAATAGATGGCCGAGACCCACAGCACCTGATTGACGTCGGCGTTGAACTCACGACGGACGTCGGGAAGCGCAACTGCAATCATTGATTGATCCAGCAACGACATAAAGAAGCCGAGTGACAGCGCCGCCATGGCGAGCCAAGCTTGCTTTTCTGAAGTGTACGTTGCTGCGTGATTCATGGAGGGAAGTCTAGCCACCGTCCATGCAGGCGGCCTAAACTGAAGCGCATGGGAATGATTGACATTAAGAAACCACAGGACGTATCGACGGCCGCGACCGTCTCTCTGGGTCTCATTGGCGGTTGGCTCACAGCTCGGGAAACTGGAATCCGCCCGCTAGGCGGCGTTGTACTCGCCGCCGCTGGCGTCTGGGCCGGACGCAGCTGGTGGGCTAAGACGAACCCAGCCACTACGGCTGGCCTTGCTGCTCTATACACCGGCGCGTTTGGCCTCTCGCACCCGCTGGCTAAGAAGATTGGCTCCTGGCCGGCAGTCCTGGCCGTCACCGCCGCAAGCGCTGGTGCTGCCTACGCGCTTTCCGACGCCCAGTAGATCCCCACGCCCCACGTGCCGCCAACAACGCACGTGGGGTTTTGATTGTTTTCTCACCTTACCCCTACTGCACCCTATCGAACCTCCTAGCTAACAGGGTGCCACTACCCCCGTTTATAGTAGCGACTTGACGTGAATTCACTACTGGCTATGGCTATGTGCGGTGAGGGTCGGTAGAATCATTGTTAGAACATTTCTTCTAACTCATGTTTCTCGGG